>DASYVD010000124.1:0-20602 GCA_036000545.1 Actinomycetota bacterium
CTCCAGGGCCGCCGCCACGACCGGGTGGAGCTCCTCCCCGCGCTCGACCAGTCGCGTCATGTCTCGCGCCGCATCGAAGATGACCTCGGAGGCGTAGGCGAGGCGGATAAGCCCGCGGAGCTCGTCGACGTTCCGGGCCTCGGGGGAAGCCCGCAGTACCCACGACTCCAGTTCGTCGTGGAGCATGTCACTGCGCGCTTCCAGCGTCGCCACCTCCGCGGCGAGCGCGGGCTCGCCGAGGAGCAGCGACGAGTACGCCAGTCCCACGGCCACCTCCGCGGAATTTTTCATCTCCACCAGGATGTCAACCGCGCGGTCGAGCTCGGTGAGCGCGATCATCTCCTCCTCTACCCGCTCGGGCAGCGCCGGCGCCCCGGCCTTCTCCCGGATGAGGTTCACGCCCTCTTCCGGTCCCTGGTAGAGGAGCACGTCCCCCTCGTTGATCACCGAGTCGGGACCCGGGTCGAACTCCCAGTCGGTGCCCCGGCGCACCGCGATCAGCCACATGCCCGTCTCCGTGGGGAGCGAGAGCTCCCCCAGACTGCGGCCGACGCACTCGGAGCCCTCCCGCACCTTCACCCGGCCCACGATCTCGTCTGCGTACCGGAGGTCCTTCCGCAACGCGTCGGGCAGCCCCAGCTTGGCCTCGATGATCCGAGCGATGTCGGCAGCAGCGTCACCGATCTTCTCAATGGCTCCGGCGATGTGCAGGACGTCACCCATTGCCTCGGCGTCCTCGGGGCTTCGGGCGGCGAGCATGGAGATCCGCCGGAGGTCGTGGAGGTAGGAGTCCATGACCTCTTCGAGCCGGCCCACCTCCTCGGCCAGGTCCTGGTCGTCGAAGAACAGGGCGGCGTAGGCGAGGTCGACCATGATCTCGGAAGTGTCTTTTGCCTCGGCCAGGAGGTCCTTGACGTTCCTGCGACGCTCGTCGCTCATCGGAGTTCACCACGGCCGAGCAGCCACCTCCGGCCCCCTGGAACGGGAGGCGCCGAAAGCAGTCGGGGAAGCGGAGGGTCGTCCACGCCCGGACTCAGTATACGCACGGTCCATCTCTCCATCTCAGGCGATCCCGAACGCCAGGAGGGCGATGACGATCGTGACGACTCCGACGAGGTCCATCGTGCTCGTGATCATGGGAATCCCGTGATTGTCCGGGTCCAGGCCCATCCGGAAGGTGGCCACGGCCGTGTAATAGGCGACCACGACGGTGAGTACCGTGGCCATCAGCCCCGCCAGCAAGGTGATCCCGACGAGCGTGACCGCCCCGGGACTTCTCAGACCCAGGAGTCCCGCCGCGGCGTCGGCGGCGATCCCGGTGAGAGAGAAGTTCACCAAGGCGAACAGGAACACGACCGATGTGTCCAGGAGAGCGACGGCCTCCGGCCGACCCCGGGGGGACATGACACCGAGGTGAAGCTTGGATGCCAGCCGGGAGGTCAACACGCCTCCGAGGGCGCCCGCCCCCTCGAGGAACGGCGGGATGAGCACGAGAAGGGCGGGGTAGACGAGGAACCGTTCCAGGCGAACCTCTACGAACAGGCCGGCCAGGATATCCACGGCCCCGGCCACGGCAAGGAGGGGGATGCTCTCCCGGAGCACGCGCTTGGTAAGGGGCAGATCGGTGAGGACGCTCCGAATCGCCACGTACGCGGTGACGAGCGTGAGGGCCACGGCGAGCGTGGGTGTGACCCAGCGAATACCCACGAGGAAGGTGGCCAGGAACAGCGAGGGGATCGTGACCGCGTCCCCGGCCGCGGTCACCAGCGGAGCTGCCACGCTGTCCAGATCCCATCCACGGCGATGGGCCCAGATCGACAGGCCAACGGTGAAGGCGCCCACGACGATGCTCGACAGCACGCCGCCGACGATCGAGATGACCACGAAGCTCAAGGCGGAGATGCTCTCGACGCCGAAGACTCCCGAGATCGCCCTAGCCAGCACCCCCAAGAGCCAGGAGATGACGAAGGTCAAGACGGTGACGGCGAAGATGTTCTGGTACAGGATGCCGTCGCGCCGCCTGGTGGGCTCGTACAGGCCGGCGTGGATGCTGGTGCCGAGCCGGGAACCCAGGGCTCCAAAGATGTTGCCCCGCATGCCGATGGCTGCGGGGATCATGACGATCAGACCGGGGAGGGCATCGAGGGTCCCCGTGATGCTGCCCAGAGCCATCCCGGCGACCAGGCTCCCGAACGAGGCGATGACCAGGGCGATGAACCCCTGGGTGATCGTCCGCCGTTCTGCTCGCCAGTAGGCGAGGATCCGTCGGAGCCCACGTCGCATCTGGCACCCACCATCGATCGAACTCCCGGGAAGTCGGGCGCAGGGCCCGGGGCAGTATGGCCCGAGCGCCCCGCACGCTCAACTCTCAGATGGTCCGGCGCTCTCGGGTTCGGCCGCCCCTTCGATCTCCGCGGCCAACCGGAAGTCCTTCTCGGTTATGGCGTTCACGCTCCAGGTGTGGATGGCCACCCGGACCCGGTTGTAGTGGTTCTCGATGTCGGGATGGTGGTTGAGGCGCTCCGCTGGGTCCACGATCCGCTGCAGGAAGGCCATCGCCTCGGGGAAGCCGTCGAACTTGAACCATTTCAGGATCTCGCCGCCCTCCCGGCGCCAGCCCGAAAGACCTCGAAGCCGTTCCTCGATCTCGTCGTCGGAGAGAGCCCTCGGGCCACCGCCGCCAGTACCCGCGACCATCGTCGACGCGAATGATGCCACGACACCGACGGCAGGTAGAATCCCTGCGCCCCGGTCTAGGAGAGTCGGATGAGTGGGCGGGCACGGAGAATGTCGGCGAACGGGAGCGGGGGGGAGGACCTGTTTGGTGCGGGATCGTTCCGCGACCCGCGCGGGTTCGTGTTCCAGCGAGAAGGCCGCCTCCTGCGCCAGGTCAACGCGGCCCACCGCGAAGACTACGACCACCTCATGGGCTCTGGACTCTACGAAGCTCTGGTGGAGGCCGGGCTCCTGATTCCGCATCGAGAAGTGGACATCGCCATCGCCGCGACCCCCGAGGCGTATCGAGTGCTCGAGCCCGAACGCGTGGCGTTCATCTCCTATCCGTACGAGTGGTCCTTCGGGATGTTCCGGGACGCCGCGCTGGCGACCCTTCGGATCCAGGAGCTCGCTCTCAGCTTCGGGATGTCGCTCCGTGACGCCAGCGCCTACAACGTGCAGTTCCAGCGGGGCCGTCCGGTCCTGATCGATACGCTCTCGTTCGAGCGATTGCGGGAAGGCCGGCCATGGGTGGCCTACCGGCAGTTCTGCCAGCACTTCCTTGGGCCCCTGGCCCTTATGAGCCATCGGGACGTCCGGCTGGGACAGCTTCTCCGGGTGCACATCGACGGCGTCCCGCTCGACCTGGTGGCCTCCCTCCTCCCAGGCCGGACCTGGCTTCGCCCCGGGCTCATGCTCCACATCCATCTCCACGCTCGGAGCCAGCGACAGCACGCGGCAGGGGCGACCCCACGGGGGCGCTTCGGCCTCCGTGCCTTCGTCGGGCTCGTACAGTCGCTCCGGTCGGCCGTGGACGGACTTCGGTGGGACCCGGGGCGGTCGGCGTGGGTAGGCTACTACCAGGAGGCCGAGAGTTACACGGCTGCGGCCCTCGAGCACAAGCAGGAGCTGGTGGCCCGGTTCGTTGAGGAGGCTGCCCCCGACCAGGTCTGGGACCTGGGGGGCAACGTTGGCGCGTTCAGCCGGATCGCCAGCGATCGGGGGATCTTCACCGTCTGCTTCGACGTGGATCCAGGGTGCGTGGAGGCCAACTACCGGCGAGTCGCAGAGGCCGGAGAGAAGAATCTCCTTCCCCTCGTGCTGGACCTCACCAACCCGAGCTCGCGGATCGGGTGGGAGAGCCGGGAGCGCATGTCGCTCGCCGACCGGGGCCCGGCCGACCTGGTCCTGACCCTGGCTCTCGTGCACCACCTGGCCATCGGGAACAACGTGCCGCTGCCGCGTCTGGGGGCGTATTTGGCCGAACTCGGCCGGGCCCTGGTCGTGGAGTTCGTCCCCAAGAGCGACCCCAAGGTCCGGGACCTCCTGGTGGTCCGAGAGGACATCTTCGGGGACTACACGGCGGAGGGGTTCGAACGGGCCTTCGGTGCGCGGTTCGAGATCCTGCGCCGCGAGCCGGTGCGCGAGTCGGAACGGGTCCTCTACCTCATGCGTAGAACAGTGGGGTAGAATCCGCGCGCATCTGTATCTGTGGGGAGTAGGGTGCAGGGGAAGCGTTTCCGCATGGTCTGGTTCCTGCTTTTCTTCGGGTACTTCTTCCTGATCGCCGTCCCGAGCGCGTACGCCTACATCGACCCGGGGACGGGAAGCTTTGTCTTCCAGGTGATCGTAGGAGGCCTGCTGGCGGCCGGCGTCGTCTTCCGGTCCTTCTGGCGGAGGGTATGGTTCTTCCTGACGAGACGGAACTCGAGAGACAGGGCGTCCAGGCGGTCCCGCTGAGCCGTCCGGCCACCCAGCCAAGTGGCTGATCGACCCCGAATCCTCCACCCGTTCCTCTTCGCGGCCTTCCCCGTCCTCTCGCTGTACGCGGCCAACGTGCAGGAAGGAGTCTCGCTCACCCAGGTCCTTCCAGTCCTGGCGACTGTGCTGGTGGTCACCGCCGCGGCGACGCTCGCCTTCCTGTGGGCATTGCGAGACACGGCGAAGGCCGGCGTGGCCGTGTCCGGGCTCGTGCTCCTGTTCTTCTCCTACGGACACGTCAGGAACGTCATCCTAGAGTGGGGGAACCTAGGCTTCGCGCTCTCCCGGCACCGCTACCTGCTTGCCCTCTGGGCACTCCTGGCCGTCGCAGTGGTCGTGCTGGCCGCCAGGGTTCGGGCCCACCTTCCCCGAATGACCAGCGTTCTGAATGTGGTCTCCGGCGCGCTCGTCCTCGTGACCGTGGCTTCGGTGGCCGTATACGAGGGACGTACGACTCTGGTCGGGCGGAAGGCATCTCTCGCCGAGACGGTGGTCCTCTACCCGCCGCCGTCCGGAACTCTGCCGGACATCTACTACCTCGTACTCGACCGCTACGGTGGCCAGGCGGCCCTTCGCGAGTTCTTGGGCTTCGATAACCGCGAGTTCCTGGAGTTCCTGGAGCAGCGGGGCTTCGTAGTCGCATCCGACAGCCGAGCAAACTACCCGCGGACGTACCTCTCGCTGGCGTCGTCCCTCAACTTTGACGATCTGGGGTCCCTGGCGGATACCGTTGGTGCCGCTTCGGACGATACGCGTCCGCTCATCTCCATGATCCGCGACCACCGCGTGGGACGATCGTTGAAAGCCGTTGGCTACCGATACGTTCATATCGGCTCGTGGTGGGGACCCACCGCATCCAACCCGCTCGCGGACGTCAACGTGCCGTACAGTGGCCTCACTGAGTTCCCCTCCGTGCTCCTCCAGACCACGGTGGCGTGGCCCATGGCGGGATTCGTCGTGGGTGGGCTCGGCCACCGCCGAGATTGGATCGGGGTGCAAAAGCAATTCGAGGTACTCAAGCTGAGCCGTAAGCTTCCGGGAACCAACTTCGTGTTCGCCCATATCCTCAGCCCGCACGAGCCTTTCGTCTTCGATCGGCACGGAAGCTTCGTCTCCGAGCAGGTGGCCGGGAGCCGGTCCAAGGAGCGGAACTACCTCGAGCAACTCCTGTACATCAACCGCAAGATCCAGGAGCTCGTGGAGGTCTTGCTCGCCGGTCCGAACGACCCCGTGATCGTCATCCAGTCAGACGAGGGCCCGTTCCAAGGCCCTGGCGGATGGCGTCGGGCCTCGGACCGACTGTTGCGCCGGAAGTTCAGCATCCTGAGCGCGTATCACCTGCCGGGTGCTGGAGAGCCGGTGCCGAATCCTTCGATCACGCCGGTGAACACCTTCCGCCTCGTTTTCGACCGGTACTTCGACGCCGACCTGCCGCTCCTGCCCGACCGCAGCTACGTGTACACGGACCTCCGCCACCTCTACGAGTTCGTGGACGTGACCGACCGAGTAACGGGCACGCCGGGTTCGATGCCCGGTGGCTGACGGTCGCGCCCGCTAGCTGTAGTTCCCACACACGTTGTTTATAGCGCCGAGGCCGGAGGACGACCTCCGAGCGCGGTGTGGGGCCGGCGTGAATTGTAGAAGTCCAACCACCGGCAGAGGGTCCGGAGGCGTGCCCCGTTCGAACGGTAGAGCCTGGCGTAGGCCCACTCTTCGAGCAGGATCCGGTGGAACCGCTTCGGGACCGGTCTTCCACGGTGACGTGGAGGTAGTCGTAGCCGAGGCGGCGACGTCGGTCCGCTCCGGTCCGAGGACCGCGGTCATGGATCCGGTAGCCACCACCGGGAGGGATCCGGCCGAGAGCCTCCTTCCGGTCGGGACTTTGGTCAGCCCCAAACCGTGACGGAGGCTCTCAACCTTCGTGGGAACTACACCTAGCCGGCCGCGGCGGCCATTGCTTACAACGTGCAGTTCCACGAGGGTCGTCCGGTGCTGATCGATACGCTCTCGTTCGAGCGATTGCGGGAAGGACAGCCCTGGGTCGCCTACCGGCAATTCTGCCAGCACTTCCTGGGGCCCCTGGCCCCTATGAGCCATCGGGAGGGGTTCAAACACGCCTTCGGTGAGCGGTTCGAGATCCTGCGCCGCGAGTCCGTGCGCGAGTCGGAACGGGTTCTCCACCTCATGCGCAGAGGGAACGGCTGAGCAGCCTCGGCTGCCCGGGCGGGGCTGGGCCGAGCCAGCGACCAGTCTGGTAACCTTGAGCTCACTTTTCCTTCATCTATTCCAGTGGAGGGTAGTTGTGCACAAGGCACGATCCCGCGTTGCGTGGTTCATCGTGGTGTTTCTCTATCTTTCTCTGATTGCCATCCCGAGCGCGTACGCGTACATCGACCCGGGGACGGGGAGCTTCGTGTTCCAGGTTCTCGTCGGGGGGTTGCTCGCTCTAGGGATGGCGTTCAGGTCATCTTGGCGACGAGTGTGGTCTTTCTTCAGACGGGGCCGCCCCAAAGGCGACGAGTCCTGATCAGGCGATTGAGCCTACGACTAGCGTGTCGTCAGCCGGATCGAGAGAGCCCGCTGGGCCCCGCCCGGTGATCCGCCGGGTGAAGGATTGGGTCCTGCACCCCTTCTTCCTGGGGGCACTTCCCATCCTGATCCTATGGGCACAAAATCTCGACGAGCAGGTTCCCCTGCTCGACGCCATCCGAGTACTGGCCCTCGTCCTGGGAGCCGTCGCGCTCCTCATGGTCCTGGGCATTGTGCTCTTCCGTCGGCCGAGGAAAATCGCAATCGTCGTTTCAGCGTGGATCGCGCTGTTCTTCTCCTTCGGCTACGTCTGGGGAGGAGCGCTAGGCGGAGAGGCCCTAGCTGCGGGATCACCTTCCCCACTCGCGCCGATCCTCTGGGTAGGGCTTGCCGTGCTGGCCATAGTCCTCGCCGCTCGTATGGGCAGATCTATCGTCCCGCTGACTCGATGGCTCAACCTCGTCTCCGCGGTGCTGGTGGTTGTCAACCTCTTCCCGATCGTCACCTATGACGCCGGAGAGGTCCCTCAAGCGGTCGATGCCTTCCCCACGGAGGAGCCGTCCCCCGGCGAGGAGCGGCGTCCGGACATCTACTACCTGATCTTCGACCGGTACGGGAGGCAGGACACGCTGGCGGAAACCTTCACGTTCGATAACGGCCCCTTCCTTCGGGGGCTGTCCGACCGGGGATTCTTTGTCGCCACGCGGAGCGTCGCCAATTACCCGAAGACGTCGCACTCTCTGGCCGCGTCGCTGAACATGCGGTACCTCGATTTCCTCAGCGGGGAAGCGAAGGGAAGCAGCTTGGCTCCGACATATGAGCTGATCAGGCAGAGCGAGGTCGTCGACTTTCTCAAGGGGCAGGGGTATCGATTCGTCCTCGTTGGCTCGGGTTGGTCGCCAACCAACACCAGCCCTATGGCCGATACCGTCTGGAAGTATGAGGCGGGCTCTGAGTTCTCCAGCGCCCTGTTCGGGACGACGATCCTTGAGGGGGTCGGCGAAGAGCTGGGTCCCGTTTCCCGCCAGCTCAATGCCCGAACGGTGAAGTGGCACCGGACGCTGTTTCAGTTCGATCGGCTGGCGAAGAGTCGCGACCTGCCCGGTCCGAAATTCGTTCTGGCCCACTTCCTCCTGCCGCACGGGCCCTACGTCTTCGATCGGGAGGGCCGATTCGTCAACGCAGAGGAGGAGAGTACGAGGGACTGGAGGGATCTGTACACTGAACAGCTCATGTTCACGAACCGGAGGATCAACGAGCTGCTCGACCATATTCTTTCCGGGCCGGACGAATCCGACCCTATCGTGATCCTGCAGGCTGATGAGGGGCCGCATCCAGAGGAGCTCGTGGGGAACCCAGACTCCTTCTTATGGGATGAAGCGAGTGACGAGGACCTAAGGCTCAAGTTCCGAATCTTCAACGCCTACTATCTGTCGGGGGGGCGGAGCGAGAGACTCTATCCCTCCATCACGCCCGTGAACTCGTTCCGCGTGCTGCTGAACGAGTATTTCGGACTCCACATGGCGCTCCTGCCCGACCGCAGCTTCACCTTCCCCGACTACGAGCACCTGTACGACTTCACCGACGTAACCCCTCGGGTCGGCTAGAGTGGGCTAGCCGGCCGCGGCGGCCAGGGCTTTCTCGAGGATCCCGAGCCCCTCGTCGAGCAGTCCTTCGTCGATGATGAGCGGGGGCAGCAACCGGATGACGTTGTCGTAGGTTCCGGCTTTGAGGACCACCGCGCCCTGCTTGTAGCACTCCTCGATGACCCGTGCGGCGGCAGCCTTCGCGGGAGCCTTCGTGGCGCGGTCCGCGACGAGCTCCATAGCCACCATGGCGCCCAGACCGCGCACGTCGCCGACCAGGTCGAACCGGTCCCGGAATTCCTCGAGCCGGGCCATCATGGTCTCGCCGATCCGTGCGGCTCGTTCGACGAGGCCGTCTCGGTCGATCTGGTCGATCGTAGCCAGCGCGGCTGCGCAGCACACCGGGTTGCCGCCGAACGTCCCACCGAGGCCGCCGACGTGGACCGCGTCCATGAGGTCGCTTCGGCCGGTCACGGCGCCGATGGGGAAGCCTCCGCCCATGGCCTTCGCGGTCGTCACGAGGTCGGGAACGATGCCCCAGTGATCGACGGCGAACCACCTGCCCGTCCGACCGAAGCCCGTCTGTACCTCGTCCGCGACGAACAGGATCCCGTTCCGCTCGCAGAACTCCTTCAGGGCGGGAAGGAACTCCGGGGCCGGGACGATGAACCCACCCTCGCCTTGCACGGGCTCGATCACCAGTGCGGCGATGCTCTCCGGTCCGATGTGTCGCTCCATCTCGTCGATGGCGTGAGCGACGCAGGCCGGTCCGCAGGACTCCGGGGGCCGGCCGGCGGGACACCGGTACGGGTAGGCGTAGGGGAGGCGGTAGATCTCCGGGGCGAACGGGCCGAAGCCGTGCTTGTACGGCATGACCTTCCCGGTCAACGACATGGCCAAGAGCGTTCGTCCGTGGAATGCATGATCGAACGTCACCACGGCGGAGCGGCCTGTCGCGTACCGGGCGATCTTCACCGCGTTCTCCACCGCCTCGGCACCCGAGTTCACGAGCATGGTTTGCTTGTCGTGGTCCCCGGGAGTGAGGGAGTTCAGCCGCTCGGCCAGCTCGACGTACGGCTCGTGCATCGTGACGTGGAAGCAGGTGTGCGTGAACAGTTCAGTCTGTCGCGTGGCCGCTTCCACGACTGCGGATGAGGCGTTCCCGACGTTGAGGACGGCGATGCCCGCGCCGAGATCGATCAGGCGATTCCCGTCGACGTCCTCGAGGACGGCGCCGGATGCAGCCCGGACGAACAGGGGAACCGTGTTGAACACGGCCTTGGGGACAGCCGACTCCCGCCGTGCCAGCAGCTCCTTCGATCGGGGCCCGGGGATCTCGGTGACGAGCTTTCGCTCCTGCGGGATGTCCATGCCGCCAGTCTCCTCGGACGCCTGGACGCCGTGAACGCCGGACCGGGCGAAAGGGCCATGAGGGCTTTGTACGGTCCGTACACCGGCGCATCCGCGCCATCAGCTCGTTCGGTCTCCGCCGGTGTGGAGCGACGCCCGTCTTGTACGAACCGTACAATCCCCGTGTGCTGCTGCGCGTCGAGGATATCCTGCGGCTCCCTGGGCTGGCCCTGAAGCTCGTGGCCGGCGCGGAGGGTGGGAGCCACGCCATCCGGTGGGTGCACGTCAGCGAGCTCGAGGACCCCACGCCGTGGCTCAAGGGCGGGGAGCTCCTCCTCACCACGGGTATGGGTCTGGGGAAGACTCCGGCCCGCCAGCGCGCCTACGTCGAGCGCCTTGCCGCAGCTCGCCTCGCGGGGCTCGGATTCGGGACCGGTTTCTCCTACACGCGGGTGCCGAAGGCGGTTACGGAGGCGGCCGACCGCCTGCGGTTCCCGGTGTTCGAGGTGCCGTATCCCGTCCCGTTCATCGCCATCACCGAAGCTGTGTTTTCGCGGATGGCGGCGGAGCAATACGAGGTCCTTCAACGGTCGCTCGAAGCGCAGAACCAGCTCACCCGGGCGGTGCTGGAAGAGGGAGGGGTGGAGGGCGTCGCGGCGGCGCTGGCCGCAGCCACCCGGGGCTGGGCTGTGGTCCTCGACATCCACGGGATCCCGCTGGCCGCCGCACCCCGGTCCGCAGAACGCCGAGCCCCTCGACTGTGGGAGGAGCTCCGTGAGTCCAGGCCGGAGAGCCCTGGGTTCAGCCTGTCCTTGATCGATCTGGGAGATCGGGTCTCCGTGCAGCCCGTCGGCGCGCGCGGTCGGGTGGAGGCGTTCCTGGCGATAGGTAAGCGGGAGGCGCTTTCCCAGTTCGACCGGATCGTAGCCAGCCACGCCCTTTCGCTCCTGACCATCGAGCTCGACAAGTCTCGAGCCGTGGCCGAAGCGGAGCGGCGGCTCAAGGGGGACCTCCTCGATGCCCTGGTACAGGGAGGGCTCTCCGCTCGAGAGGTCAGCCGAGAGCTGCGGCGGTTCGGGTTCGACTCGGCCGACCGAGTGGCAGTGGTGGCGCTGGAGGCGGCGGTGCCCGCGGAGGAGCTCGCCTGGGTCGTTGAGGACGTGCTGTCCCGGCGCCGCGGCGGCTTCCTGACCGCCCCTCGGGAGGACTCCTTGTTCTTGCTTCTCAATCACGACGGCCCCGGGGACCTGGATTCACTGCGGCGGGAGGTATCGGAACGACTGGGAGCCGAGGTGGTGGCCGGAGCCGGTGGTCCGGTCCCGCCGCCCGAGGCCGGCCGAAGCCTGCGGGAGGCCCAGTACGCGCTCCGGGTTTGCCGGGTCGAGGGACGCCCCTTCGCCGACTTCGCGTCGCTTGGGACCTACCGGCTCCTGCTCACTCTCCAGGAGCCGGACGCCCTGCGAGCGTTCGCCGACTCGGTCCTGGCGCCACTCGACAGCTACGACGTCGAACACGGCGGTGAGCTCGTCCCGTCGCTACGTGCATTCCTGGACCACAACGCTCGCTGGGAGGCGGCGGCGGCACGGCTCTACGTCCACCGGCACACCCTTCGGTACCGGATGCGGAAGGTGGAGGAGCTGACCAGGCGGGACCTGGGGTCCGCCCACGACCGCATGGAGTTCTGGCTTGCCCTCCGGGCCCGCGACCTCCTTTCCCGGCCATCGGAGGGATAGATGGCCGCCCCTCCCATCGAAGCAGTTCGGCCCCGAAGAACTTGTGGTTGGATTGCTTGGCCCATCCGTACAAGTGGGCAAGGGGGGTTCGTACCTTCCGCGCGTCCGGCCATTGCCGGGGGACTCCTAGCGTACCGAGCGTGCCTCGCCGCCAGGGCGAGTTTGCGGGGAGAGGGGGGTTGGCCCAAATCTTCTGTTCCATGCCCGTCGCGCCCGCGTTGGGATCGTTTCGCGCCACAGGGCGATGGCATCGGTGTTGACGACGGCCCCTGACGCCCGAGTGGCTGCGGTCACGGCGGCGGTCGAGTTCCGTGGCGTGACGAAGCGGTTCGCCGACGTCGTGGCGGTGGATGGGATCGACCTGTCCATCCGCAGGAGCGAGTTCTTCTCCATGCTCGGCCCCTCCGGGTCCGGGAAGACCACCTGTCTGCGGATGATCGCCGGGTTCGAGTCCCCGACCGAGGGACGGGTCTTCCTCGCGGGGTCGGACGTCACTCCGCTTCCCCCCTACGACCGGGACGTAAACACGGTGTTCCAGGACTACGCGCTGTTCCCCCACATGACCGTGGGCCAGAACGTCTCGTACGGCCTCATGGTCAAGGGCGTGCCGAGAGAAGAGCGGAGGGCCAGGGTGCTCGAGGCTCTCCAGCTGGTTCGGCTGGCGGGATTCGAAGACCGGAAGCCCGCCCAGCTCTCCGGGGGCCAGCGGCAGCGGGTGGCCCTCGCCCGAGCCCTGGTCAATCAGCCGAGCGTCCTGCTCTTGGACGAGCCGCTGGGGGCCCTCGACCTCAAGCTCCGGCAGCAGATGCAGGTGGAGCTCAAAGCGATCCAGCAGCGGGTCGGCTTGACGTTCGTCTACGTGACCCACGACCAGGAGGAAGCCCTGACGATGAGTGACCGCCTGGCCGTCCTGAACGCCGGCAGGATCGAGCAGGTAGGGAGCCCCGCCGAGGTGTACGAACGGCCGGCCACGGAGTTCGTGGCGGGATTCGTCGGCGTGTCGAACGTGCTGTCGGGGGAGGCGGCACGGGCCATCGCGGGGGAAGCTCGGGCTTTCACCATTCGGCCGGAGAAGATCCGGATGTTGGACGTGGAGCATGACCCCGGCCCGCGGGAATGCTCCACGGTCGGGCACGTTCGCGACGTCGTCTATCTCGGGGCGCACACGCGCTACGGCGTGGAGCTGGATTCGGGAGACACACTGGTCGTCCTTCAGCAGAACATGGCGACCTCGTCGATGGAGGCGCTTCAAGTCAGGGGACGGGCCGTTCGGCTCGTGTGGGACAGGCAGCACAACCGCCCGGTCGAGGGGACCTCAGAGGAGATCGTGTCTGCGGATCCGGAGGAGGTGGAGAAGGATGGGTAGATGGCGACTGCTGGTGCTCCTGGCGGTCTCGGCGCTGATCGCGGGGTCCTGTACCCAGGCGGCCGAGCAGCCCCAGCCCGAGGGGATGCAACCCCTCACGGAGGTTGGGGAAGGAGAGGGCCAGCTGAGCATCGTGGCCTGGGCCGGCTACATCGAACGTGGGGAGACCGATCCCAACTACGACTGGGTGACCCAGTTCGAGGCCGACACGGGCTGCAAGGTGGACGTGAAGGTCGCTGGGACATCGGACGAGATGGTCGCCCTGATGCAGGAAGGGTCGGGGTTTGACCTGGTGACGGCGTCGGGGGACGCCAGCCTTCGTCTGATCCACGGAGACACCGTGCAGCCCATCAACACGGAGCTCATCCCGAGCTATGGGACCGTCGACGAGCGACTTCAGAACGCGCCCTGGCACACGGTGGACAAGGATGGCGACGGCACCGCGGAGCACTACGGGGTGCCGTACCAGTGGGGCTCGGACGTCCTCATGTACAACACGGAGGTCTTCCCCGAGCCGCCGGACAGTTGGAACGTGGTCTACGAGGAGATGACCCTTCCGGATGGAAAGTCGAACAAGGGAAGAGTCGAGGCCTACGATGGCTCGATCGCCCTTGCCTCCGCGGCGGTGTACCTGAAGGCTCATCGGCCGGAGCTGGGGATCGAAGACCCCTACGCGCTCACCCGGGAGCAGTTCGATGCTGCCTTGAACCTGGCCCGGAAGCAGCGGGAACTGGTGTTCCGGTACTGGCACGACGCGTTCATCCAGACCGACGACTTCACGAACGAAGGGGTCGTGGCGGCCACCTCGTGGCCGTTCCAGGTGAACTTGCTCCAGGCAGCAGGTGAGCCGATCGACAGCGTTATCCCGAGTGAGGGAGCCACCGGCTGGGCGGACACGACCATGATGCACGCGAACGCGCCTCACCCGAACTGCGCGTACAAGTGGATGGAGTGGTCGCTCAACCAGAAGGTCCAGGGCGACCTGGCGTCCTGGTTCGGGTCCGTGCCATCGGTCCCGGCCGCGTGCGAGGGCAACGAGCTCCTCGGGCCCGAGGGGTGCGCCACGAACGGGATGGAGAACTTCGACAGGACCGAATTCTGGAAGACGCCGCAGTCCGACTGCTTCGACACGGACGACGCCACGGAGTGCGTTCCGTACCACGAGTGGGTCACGAACTACGTGGCGGTGATCGGAGGCCGTTGATCGGCCATTCCGGTCGAGGTGAGGGTGGGGCCCGATGACGGGCCCCACCCGTTTCCTTCCCGAGCCGCGGGTATCCGTCCCGATCGAGAGGGGAGCAGACCGGCGGATCTCCGCGATCTTCTATCGGAGGCCCTGGCTCAAGCTGCTCCTCATGCTGGCACCCGGGCTGCTGTGGCTCGGCGTGTTGTACCTCGGGTCGCTGCTGTCGCTGATCGTCCAGGGTCTCTACCGGCTGGAGGAGTTCACCGGGTTGGTGGTCCGGCAGGTCAGCCTGGCCACCTACCAGGAGCTCCTGCAGCCCGCCAACCTGGACATCATTTTCCGAACCACCGGCATGGCCGCCGCCGTCACCCTGGCCTGCGCCGTCATCGCATTCCCTATCGCCTACTACATGGCCAAGTTCGCGTCGTCGCGCACGAAGACCGTCCTGTACCTCGCGGTGCTGATGCCGTTGTGGATGAGCTATCTGGTGCGGGTCTATTCGTGGAAGTTCATCCTGGCCAAGGAAGGGGTGTTGCCCTGGTTCGTGGAACGCCTGGGGCTGGCCCCCGCCCTGGACTTCCTGCTCGGCCTCCCCGGCGTGGGGGGCAACTCGCTGTCCACATCGCTCATCGGGATGTGGCTGGTGTTCGTGTACACGTGGCTTCCGTTCATGATCCTCCCGTTGGCGGCAGCGTTGGAGCGGGTCCCGGATTCCTTCGTCGAGGCCTCGGGCGACCTGGGGGCCCGGCCCCCGCAGACATTCCGGAAGGTGATCCTTCCGTTGGCCCTTCCCGGGTTGGTGGCGGGGTCGATCTTCACCTTCTCGCTCACGCTGGGAGACTTCATCATCCCCACCATCATCGGGAACTCCGCGTTCTTCCTCGGGTCCCAGGTCCTCGTGCAGCAGGGAACGGCCGGCAATCTTCCGCTGGCCGCGGCATTCTCGGCCGTCCCGATGGTGGTCATGGTCTTGTACCTGTCGGGGGCCAAGCGGCTGGGGGCGTTCGAGGCGCTCTAGGAGGGTGGCGATGCGGAGGCGGGCTCTCGGACTGCGGATGGCGTCGGTGGCGGTGGTGGCCTTCCTGTACTTCCCCATCCTGCTCGTCGCGACGTACGCGTTCACGGACCAGGCGGGGAGCTTCCGCTTCCCGCCGAGCGGGTTCACCCTCCGGTGGTTCGGGACCGCGGCCCGGAACCCCGCCATCTGGGAGGCGATGCGGCTGTCCCTGGTCGTGGCGGCGGGGGCCACCACGATTGCTCTGGTGCTGGGAAGCCTGCTGGCGGCGGCGGTCTACCGCACCCGATTCTTCGGCCGGGAGACCGTCTCGTTCCTGGTCGTGCTCCCGATTGCCCTTCCAGGGATCGTCACGGGGATCGCCCTCCGCTCGACCTTGGCCCTGGGAGAGATCCCGTTCAGCACCTGGACGATCATCGTCGGGCACGCCACGTTCTGCATCGTGGTGGTCTACAACAACGTGCTGGCACGGTACCGTCGTCTGCAGGCGTCGCTCACCGAGGCGTCGATGGACCTGGGGGCGTCGGGGTGGCAGACGTTCCGGCACGTCACCCTGCCCCATCTGGGGACGGCCCTCCTCGCCGGAGGCCTCCTGTCCTTCGCGCTCTCCTTCGACGAGATCATCGTGACCACGTTCGTTGCGGGACAGCAGACGACCCTCCCGATATGGATCTTCTCCAGCCTGGTCCGTCCCCGGGCCAGGCCAGTGACGAACGTGGTGGCCCTGGTGGTGATCCTTGTTACCGCGGTGCCGATCCTCCTGGCGCAGCGGCTGGCGGGAGGCAGGGCCGCCGGCGGCGTGGCCGCCCGCGGCGGCTGAGGCATAGCATGGCCCGGAAGGAGGAGATCGGATGAGCGACGCGGGCGAGGGTGGGGAGTTTCTGGAAGACGACGAGGACGAACTGCTCGAACGCCACCGACAGGTCCTGCCGTCGTGGCTGGCCCTGTACTACAAGGAGCCGATCGAGCTCGTCCGTGGTGAAGGCCAGCGCGTATGGGACTCGGCGGGGCGCGAGTACCTCGACTTCTTCGGCGGAATCGTCACCACCATCTCCGGCCACGTCGTTCCCAAGCTTGTGGAGGCGCTCACCGAGCAAGCGAACCGGATCGCTCACACGTCGACGGTCTATCTCATCCGGCCGATGGTGGAGCTGGCCGAGCGGCTCACGGGACTTGCTCCCGTCGAGCCACCGGTCAAGGCGTTCTTCGTCGGCTCGGGCACCGAAGCGGTCGAGGCGGCGCTGCTGTTCGCCACGTCGTGGCGCCGGTCGAACGAGATCATCGCCCTCCGCAACTCGTACCACGGGCGCTCCTTCGGCGCGGTGGGCATCACCGGGAACAAGGGGTGGTCGGCGACGTCGTTCACACCGCTCAACGTGTCGTACGCGCTGGCACCGTACTGCTACCGATGCCCGCTCGGTCTTTCCTACCCGGACTGCGGGGT
Organism: Actinomycetota bacterium; assembly: GCA_036000545.1. Lineage (GTDB taxonomy): Bacteria > Actinomycetota > UBA4738 > UBA4738 > CALAEC01 > DASYVD01. The sequence goes on from DASYVD010000124.1 coordinate 16,686, forward strand.
CGCTTGCGCCGAGGACCTCCGCAACGTCATCGAGACCACGACCACGGGCGAACCGGCGGCGATGATCGCCGAGCCGATCCAGGGGGTGGGCGGCTTTGTCACTCCACCCCCGGAGTACTTCCAGATCGTCAAGCGGATCCTCGACGAGTTCGGCATCCCGTTCATCGCCGACGAGGTCCAGACGGGGTTCGGCCGGACCGGCCAGAACTTCTGGGGGATCGAGTCGTACAACGTGCAGGCGGACGCCATCGTCTGCGCCAAGGGTCTGGGGAACGGCATGGCCATCGGGGCGGTGGTGGGGCGCCAGGACATGGTGGACTCACTCAGGGCCAACTCGATCTCCACGTTCGGCGGCAACCCGCTGGCCGCCACCTACGCTCTCAACAACCTCGACTTCATCGAGGACAACGACCTCCAGTCGAACGCGTTCCGGGTCGGGAAGTTCCTCTACGAGGGGCTGAAGGACCTCGAGGACCGCTACGAGGTCGTGGGGGAGGTTCGAGGCAAGGGGCTGATGGTCGGGGTCGAGCTGGTGAAGGACAAGGAGTCGAAGGAGCCCAACACCGACGGCGCCGCCAGGGCCATGGAGGAGGCCCGGGAGCGCGGGCTGCTGGTGGGGAGGGGCGGGCTCTATGGAAACGTGCTTCGGCTCTCGCCACCGTTGGTGATCGACGAGGCCGACGCGCAGCGGGCCATCGAGACCCTCGACGCGGCGTTCCAGGCCGTCCAGGACTGATGCTCTCGTTCGGTGTGACCTTCATGTTGGACCCACCTGTCTCTCGTGTCGTGGAGTGGTCCCGGCTCGCCGAGGACCGAGGCTTCGACTACGTGTGGGCGTGGGACTCTCACATCCTGTGGCAGGAGTTCTTCACCGTGTTCGCGCTCATCGCGGCGAACACCGGCCGGGTCCGTCTGGGGCCCTGCGTGACCAATCCGGCGACCCGCGACGTCACCGTTACCGCCAGCGCGCTAGCGACGCTCCAGGAGGTCTCCAGCGGCCGCATGGACATGGGCATGGGGAGAGGGGATAGCGCGCGGCGGGTGATCGGGAAGACCCCGGTAACCGTGGATCGCGCCGAGTGGGCGACACGGTTGATCAAGGATCTGGCCGAGGGCCGGGAGGTCGACTACGACGGGACCAAGCTCCAGCTCAAGTGGAGCGAGGGACACCCGCTGCCGGTGTGGATGGCCGCGTACGGGCCGAAGGCCCTGCGGGCCTGCGGGCGGGCTGCCGACGGCCTCATCATGCAGCTGGCCGATCCCTACATCCTGGAGTGGTCGCTGGCCTACGTCCGGGAGGGAGCCGAGGAAGCGGGGCGGCGATTCGAGGACATCATGATCCAGGTGGCGGCCCCCGGCTATATCACCGACGATGCCGCGAAGGCCCGCGAACAGGTCCGGTGGTTCCCCGCCCTCGTGTCGAACCACGTCGTCGATCTGGTCAACCGGTACAGCACGACCGATCTTCCCCAGGAGCTCACCGACTTCATCAGGGCCCGCGAGCACTACGATTACTCTGACCACGGACGGACTGGCGCGGAGCATGCCGAGTTCGTCACCGACGAGGTGGTGGACCGGTTCTGCGTGATCGGCACTGCGGAGCAGGTGACGGAGAAGCTCCGGGAGCTGGAGGCCCTGGGGATGGATCAGTTCAACATCTATTCGATGGTGGAGGACCCGGGACCGGAAGGGATCATCCGCGATTTTGGCGAGCACGTGATCCCGGCGTTCCGATCTTTGTGACGCGAACAGGAGGTGGTGAGAGTGACGACGATACGGGCGGCGGTGATCCAGGCGAACGCGAACATGTCCAAAGAGGAGGCGGTTGAGAAGCACATCGAGCTGATCGGCAAGGCCGCCGCGGAGGGAGCCAAGGTCACCTGTCTGCAGGAGATCTTCCACGGGCCATACTTCCCGGCGGAGCAGGATCCGAAGTGGTACGCCACCGCGGAACCCGAGGACGGGCCCACGGTCACCAGGATGCGGGAGGTGGCCCGGGAGCACGGGATGGTCCTGATCGTCCCGTTCTACGAGGAAGCCCAGACCGGCGTGTACTACAACTCCGCGGTGGTGATCGAGGGCGATGGGGCGATCGCCGGGAAGTACCGCAAGACGCACATCCCGCATGTCGGCCCGTGCTTCTGGGAGAAGTTCTACTTCAAGCCGGGGAATCTCGGGTATCCCGTATTCGACACCTCGGTGGGTCGCATCGGGTTGATCATCTGCTATGACCGGCACTTCCCGGAGATCGGTCGAGCTCTTGGACTCAAGGGCGCAGAGCTGGTGTTCAATCCGTCAGCCACCGTCGAGTCGTTGTCCAAATACCTGTGGGAGCTGGAGCAGCCCGCCCATGCCGTGGCCAATGGGTACTGGATCGCCGCCATCAACCGCGTGGGTGCCGAGCCGCCCCTGACCGAGCATCGGTTCTACGGCTCGAGCTACTTCTGCAATCCCCGAGGACAGATCGTGGCCAAGGCCTCCGACTCGCAGGACGAAGTGCTCGTCCACGACGTGGACCTCGAGATGAACCGGGAGGTCCGCAACACGTGGCAGTTTCTCCGGGATCGCCGCCCGGAGACGTACGGCGAGCTCACGGAGCTGCTGCCGTGACTCCGGGGAAGGGTGCTGGCGGCGATGGGGACGCCGCCGAACTGCTGGCCAGACACAGGCAGGTCCTGCCCAACTGGCTTGCCCTCTACTACAAGGAACCCATCGAGCTGGTCCGGGGGGAGGGAGCCCGCGTCTGGGATGCCTCGGGAAAGGAGTATCTCGACTTCTTCGGCGGGATCGTCACCACGATCTCCGGGCACGTCGTTCCCAAGCTCGTCGAGGTGCTCACCGAGCAGGCCGGCAAGATCGCGCACACTTCGACGCTGTACCTCATCCGGCCGATGGTCGAGCTGGCCGAGAAGCTCACGGGGCTGGCTCCCATCGACATGCCGGCCAAGGCGTTCTTCGTTGGCTCCGGAACCGAGGCCATCGAGGCTGCGCTTCTGTTCGCCACGAGCTGGCGGCGTTCGAACGAGATCATCGCCCTGCGAAACTCGTACCACGGCCGGTCCTTCGGGGCGGTCGGCATCACGGGCAACAAGGGATGGTCGGCCACCTCGTTCAGTCCGCTGAACGTCTCCTATGCCCTCGCGCCGTACTGCTACCGGTGTCCGCTCGGGCTGTCCTATCCGGACTGCGGGGTGGCCTGTGCCGAGGACCTTCGCAACGTCATCGAGACGACGACCACCGGCGAGCCCGCGGCGATGATCGCCGAGCCGATCCAAGGGGTGGGGGGTTTCGTGACGCCTCCGCCCGAGTACTTCGGCATCGTGAAGTCGATCCTCGACGAGTTCGGCATCCCGTTCATCGCGGACGAGGTGCAGACGGGGGTCGGCCGGACCGGCGAGAACTTCTGGGGGATCGAGAGCTACGGCGTGCACCCTGACGCCATCGTGTGCGCGAAGGGCCTGGGCAACGGCATGGCCATCGGGGCCGTGGTCAGCCGAACGGACATGATGGAGTCGCTCCGGGCGAACTCGATCTCGACGTTCGGTGGGAATCCCATCGCGGCTTCCTATGCGCTGGCCAATCTGGAGAACATCGAGGAGGAACGGCTGCAGGAGCGCGCGTACAAGATCGGGAACTCGCTCTACCGGGGGCTGAAGGATCTGGAGGACCGCTACAACGTGGTCGGCGAGGTCCGGGGCAAGGGACTCCTGATCGGGGTGGAGCTGGTGAAGGACTCGGAGTCGAAAGAGCCCAGTCCGGAGGCCGCCACCCAGGTCATGGAGACATGCAAGGAGGCAGGTCTGCTCATCGGCAAGGGCGGCCTCTACGGGAACGTGCTGCGCCTGGCCCCGCCGCTGATCATCACCGAGGACGACGCTGCCCGAGCGATCGAGACTCTCGAGGTCGCCTTCGGCGAA
>DASYVD010000125.1:0-30183 GCA_036000545.1 Actinomycetota bacterium
AACGAACCGCGCATGATCGCCTTCCACGTGTTCCTGGACCAGGGCGGCAACACGCTCGGCATCGTCCAGGTCCACCCGGACTCCGCCTCGATGGAGTTCCACACGCAGGTGAACGCCAAGCACTTCGCCACCGCCTTCGACTGGCTCGACACTTCTATCAGCCAGGAGTACTTCGGGCCGATCTCGGACGCGCTTGCGGCAGAGTTGGCGAAGTGGGGCGAACCGTTCACGCACCTGCCGGTCCACGAGGCCGGGTTCACCCGCACTACCGTCCGATAACCGAATCCGGGCGATCTGAGGGCCCGCGGCGGGCAACGGCACTCATGCAGACCAACCGCTCCGCTTGAGAACAGGAGGTGTATCGATGGCCGTAAAGATTGAGCTGTCGGAAGAGATCGAGCGCCCCGTCGAAGTTGTCTTCAAGTTCTACGCAGACGACCACGTCCGGAATCATCCACGTTGGGATCCGAACATCGAACTCTGGCTTGACTCGGATGCACCGATCGGCCTGGGAACCATCATCCGAAGGCGCAATAGCCGCTCGGGCACTCCCGTCGAGGGGACGATGGAAGTCGTGGAGTACCAGTCCAACCAGGTCATGGGAGCTGTAACGCACGACGGTCCAATCGAGATTCGCGGTCGAGCGACCTTTGAGTCCCTCGGGCCCGGACTGACCAAACTCACCCTCACGGCTGACATTCCTGGACTGGATGACTCCATGCAGACTCCTATGACCGAAGCTGTGAAGGGGAGTCTTCGCAAGATAAGGGAACTCATTGAGGGTGAGACCTAGCTGCTTAACAGGCCGTCGCAACCGACCGTCTTCCGCGGAGGCTGTACGGCCACTCCGTTCCAACGTTCAGTGAGGAAGTGGTCGAGACGTAGGAGTACCGCCTGCTGGCCTTAAACGGCTGTGGCAGCGAGGGCGGAACCGAAGTAGCGTCGTGCAAGTCACCCAGATCATCGGCGCTCCGAGGCTCTGCACCACGTCTGCCGGGGCTGTCACTTGCTCGCCCGTGCTACCCGCCGTGATCTCGTCCCAGTTCTCGGGAGGCACGACGTCAGAACCGGTCATGACGCACAACCCAACTCTCTTCGACCCGGGGCAAGAAATGCAATCCTCGCGACCCGCGCCAAATTCCGTTTGGCATGAGAATCACTAATCGGGTGGCGGGACACGGAATACAGCTCCGGGGGCAAATAGGGGGCAGAAGCGATGCCAAGCCATCGGAACGCGTGACACCGCACACGAGCGCATTGAGGGCCTGACCTGGAACTTCCCAGATTGCCGCTGGTCAGGGCACGTGTCTTCCCCGGACTCATAATCCGTAGGTCGCAGGTTCAAGTCCTGCCCGCCCCACGAGAAGAAGCGCACGTCAAGGGCCTGATCCTGTTGGCGACGCCTCCGAGGCGACGCGAGTTGTCCCGCATTTGTCCCGCATCGGACGCGTTTTTTCCCCAATCCTTACCCTCCCCGGTTACATAAGAACAGGTTCCGGGGCGGCCCTCCCTCGCTGGGTCACGTACCATCGGATTATGGCAAGAGAGATCGACGGATCCGTTCAGTGCGGAGGATGCAGGAGGCCCCTGGAGGAGGAGACGGACCTTCCGAGGGCGGACCGGCTCCCGTGCCCGAACTGCGGGTCGCTCAGCCGGGTGATGGGACTCGGTGTCGCGGAATCGGCGGCGATCAGGGAGAGCTTCGAGATCAGGGTCCGGCGAGGCGGGAAGCTAGGCAGGCCGGCCCTTGAGCAGCGCCAGGGCGATGATCACTTCGCTGCGGAGGGTCGGTGGGTCCAAAAGATGCGCCGCATCGACCGCGAGGGCGACCAGTACGACGAGGTGATCACCGATCCGGAGACCGGACGGATTCTCCACGAGAAGCACGAGCGGCTGAGCGACCACCGAGGACACGGATCGGCGAGGGGGAATGGCAACACCCGATGACGGTCCGGCAGGCAGGCGGGCCCTGATCGGGCCGGCGATTGAACACGACGTAGCGATGCCGGTCCGCATCCTGATGCGCGGGTACTTCTCGACATACTTCCTCTGGACCGCCCAGCATCATGCGGAGCTTGCCGGTCAGATGGAAGCGGCGCACGTCGGCCGGTCGCGCTTCTCCATCGAGCATCGCGGATACGTGCTCACCTCCATCGTCGGGTCGGCCGCTCGGCCGGATCGGGAGCATCGTCGGTCAGCAGCGGTTCGGGCAGCCAGGGGCCAACGTACTGCTCCCGCCGCACGCGGGCGGACCGGAGGTGGTCGATAGCCAGGCGAGTCACGATCGCGGACAGATACGCCTGGGGGGAATCGATCACCTCGCCCGCGGCGACCGACCGGTGGAACCGCAGGTAGGCGTCCTGCACGAGGTTCTCCGCCTCGGTCACGCTCCCGACCATCCGATACGCGATCGAGAGCAGGAGCGGCCGGAGCTCCTGGTGATCCTGGCCCTGCACGGTCCCACTGGTCACCGATCTCACCTCAATGAAGACGAGGCCGCAGCTCCCTTCGTGACACCCAGGATGTCACACCGAAGCCACCTGCCTCGTCTCGTGATCGAGAGCACACCACCAGCCAGGGAGGCAGACCATGAGAATCTTCGTCGCCGGAGCGACCGGGGCGATCGGACGGCGGCTCGTGCCGCTGCTCGTTGCGAACGGTCATACCGTCATCGGCACCACCCGGACGCCCGGCAAGGCGGATGCGCTCCGGGCCGCCGGCGCCAGCCCCATGGTGCTCGATGTCCTCGACCGAGACGCCGTCAGGGAGGCTCTCATCCGGGCCGAGCCCGAGATGGTGGTCCACCAGGCGACGGCGCTAGCGGGGTTCACCGACTTCCGGAAGTTCGACGAGGGCTTCGCGGCCACCAACCGGCTGCGCACGGAGGGGACCGACAACCTCATCGCGGGCATGAGGGAGCTCGAGGTCCGTCGACTGGTGGCGCAGAGCTATGCCGGTTGGCCCCACGCACGGATCGGCGGGCCCGTGAAGACGGAGGATGACCCGATCGATCAGCATCCCCCGGAAGCCCTTCGACGGCCCCTCGAGGCGATCCTGTACCTCGAGAGAGCGGTGCTCCAAACCGACGGCGTCGAGGGCACGGTCCTCCGGTATGGAGGCTTCTATGGACCGGGCACCTCGCTCGGCGAGGGGGGCTTCCAGCTCGAGGGCGTCCGGCGTCGCCGCTTCCCGATGGTCGGCGGGGGCACGGGGATGTGGTCGTTCATCCACATCGACGATGCGGCCACGGCAACCCTCGCCGCGATCGAGAGAGGCAAGCCAGGCCTGTACAACATCGTGGACGACGATCCGGCGCCGGTCGTCGAGTGGTTGCCCGCCCTGGCGGCCGCGATCGGCGCGAAGCCCCCGCGACGCGTGCCGGCGTGGGTGGGACGTCTCTTCGTCGGGGAGCACGGGGTCGTCATGATGAGAGACGTGCGCGGGGCCTCCAACGCCAAGGCCAAGCGAGACCTGGGCTGGCAGCCTGCGTACCCGAGCTGGCGAGAGGGGTTCCGACGGGGGCTCGGAAGCTCCGCTCCAAGAAAGGCGGCTTGAAGGGCAACGCGACGGGTCCACTGGGTTGGGTATCCCGTTTCTCCGGCACAGTCGAGGGATGACTATCACTCGGCCGAGCGACTCCGCTCTGGAGCGGAATCGCGGACGCCCGGGAGACGAGCCATTCAACAGCCACCGCTCAGACTGGGTCTCCTCGTCCAAAGTCGACTGTCCGCGCAATGCGGGTTTCGGGCAACGACCGAGTTCGAGTAGATCTCTTCGGCTTCTTCGAACGACACCGTATCCATGATCGACCGGGCATCCGTGGCCACAGTTGTTCGTCAGCCGGCACGACCCGCATGCGGGAGGGCTGGATGAGGTGGACCTAATCCTGAGTCCCTGGTGATTCCGGACCCAGACTTCGCGGCTCACGCCAGCTGTCACAACCTAAATCCGTAGAGGCTCCGCAGGCGAAACGGGAGAACGAGAAGCCGATACTGGAAGGCATCCTCTCGGGCTAACGCTCGTAGGCGACGCGGCCGCCGATGACGGTCATGATGACGGTAATGTCCTTGACGCGCTCGTCGGGGCAGGTGAGCACATCGTCGGAGAGCACCACCATGTCGGCGAGCTTGCCGACCTCGATGGACCCCCGGCGGTCCTCCTGGAACACGGCGTGGGCGTTGTTGATCGTCCACATCCTGAGGGCCTCTTCTCGGGTGGCGGCCTGCCCCGGGAGGAGGACGCCGGCAAGCGTCTGGCCCGTGGTCACGTGGTACATCCCGAGCAGCGGGTGATCCACGTCGTAGGCCACCGCCGGGTTATCGGTGCCGGCCGTGACGGTCAGCCCGGCCTCCAGCCATTCCCGGAACGGAAGTCCCCAGTCGGTCTTGGCACGCTCCCACGGATCCCCGACGGGCTCTTTGGCCAGCCGGATCTCGTTCATCACCTGATGCATGCGGAAGGAGCGCGCCGCCCCGTAATAGGCGAGCAAAGGGCTGGACGCCACGATCATCCCAAGGGCCTTCGCCCGGGGAATCTCGTTGGCATCCGTGAGTCCGAATCCGTGCTCGTAGGAGAAGCGCCGGCCCCCGACAGGAACCTCTCGGTCGGCTTCCTCCAGGGCATCGAGGACCAGCGCGGGGGCTTCCCGTGAGGTCCCCGAGGAGACGTGGATGGCCAGCGTCCACCCGCGTCGGTTAGCCTCCAGCACCATCCGGCGCAGCTTTTCGGCCGAATATGCCCACCACCCGTCGTTCTGCACCACGAGCTTGAGCCCTCCAACCCGGAGCCAGTCGTTCCCGATGCCCTGCTTGGGGCCGAAGTACTCACGCAGCCGTCGCTCGACCTCCTCGGTCGCCAGGGAGCGCGCGGGCAGGCCGAGGATGAGGTCCGTCCGCACGGGGAGCCGCCCCTGCAGGTGGGCGGCCACGTAGGCATCGACCTCGTCGGGGGACACCCCCATGTCGCGCACGGCGACCACGCCGCAGGCGAGGTAGGTTCGTCCCTGGCTCTCGAGAGCCTGAATCTGCCTCTCCTGGGGGAAGTAGAGGAAGTCCCACATCTTCGGTGGCAAGCCCAGTTGCTCCCACCAGCGGAGCCGGGCCCTGTCCGCCGCTCCGGCGATCAGGTGCCCGGTGGGCTCTCCATCGGAGTCCCGGACGATGTGCCCCTCCGGTGGGTCTTCCAGGTCCGGCGTGTCCCGCGTGATCCCCGCCAGGCGCAGCGCCAGGGAGTTCACGATGATGTTCTTCCCCGACTGGAAGATGTAGACGGGGTTATCGGGGGAGACTGGGTCCAGGTCGTGGCGGTTCGGGAATCGCCCCTCCGCCAGGGCACCCCGGAACATCGGCGAGGTCACGATCCACTCTCCCGGAGGCGTCTCCGCGACCTTCCGGCGGATGGCCTCGACGATCTCGGCGATCGAGCGCGCCCACGCGATGTTGACCTTGACCCCGACCTCCGGCGAATCGAGGCCAGCCAGGAGGTAATGGGTGTGGTTGTCCATCAGGCCGGGGATGACCCGACGCCCTCGGAGGTCGATCACCCTGGTCCCGCTGCCCCCCAGCCTGCGGACGTCCGAGTCTCGACCCACCGCCACGATCCGGTCGCCGAGGATCGCCACGGACTCGGCTTCGGGTTGGATCGCACTGAGGGTGGCGACCCGCCCGTTGTGCAGGATCAGGTCGGCCAACAGTTCGGCTGGCCCGGCCGGAGCGCCGTCCCTGCCTCCGTGTCGGGTCACGCTCCTGGCGTCGACCCACTGTTCGCCCGGCCTTTCAGGTCACCCCACCAGGAGATCGACACCTGGGCCAGCCTTCGGGCAGCATGCTCCGAGATCCTGACCCCGGTCGCCTCGACGCCCCTGACGCCGTCGACCTCCAGCAGGGCCGGCCGGATCGTGGTGGCCATGGTCACCGGCCGGAAGAGGCACCCCGTGCACATGCCGGTGAACCGGATGCGGACGCGCCCCTCTTCGTCCAGTTGCTCCAACTCGATCCCGCCCGCGTGCGCTCCGAGGAGACGCGAGACCTCGCTTACGCGGTGGGCGACGGCCGCTTCGTCCATCCGTCGAGGCACCCCATCCGGGTGTGCGGCCGACGCGTCCTTCGGTCGGGACGCCATCCTACCCTCCACCTCGCTTCGCCTGCTCCTTCTCAATGGCCCGCTGCCTGGAGCTCCTTGATCTTCGTCTCCACGTCGATCCCCAGGAGGCCGGCCATGTTCAGCCCCAGGATCATCTTCTTGTCGTCCCGGGTGATCTGCGGATAGCCGTAGTCGGCCTGCATGTCCTCGGGGATCTCCAGGTCCATGAACGCCTTCAGGAACGGCCCGGGCGGTCCGGTCATGGCGGCCTCGGACCCCCACATCAGCTTGTAGGCCCCGACGTTCTGGAGCAGCTCGCCCATCCACGTCTGGATCTTCCGGGGCGCGATGTGCAGGAAGCTCATGACCCCAGACAGGGCCAAGTAGATGTTGGGGAAGCGGCTGGCGATGTTCACCACCTCGTCGATGTAGGGATAGGCCAGGTGATGGATGACGAAGATCATGTCGGGGAAGTCCCGGGCTGGTGCCTGCAGGTCCACCGGGCGCAGGACTTCCAGGTCCCACATCCCGAAGGGCAGGCCCTTGTGGAACTGAAGGATGTTGATGCCGAGCTCCTGGGCCTTCTCATACAGGGGGTAGGCCAGCTCGCGGTCGTCGCAGCGCCAGGACCCGTCCACGTGCCCGTTGTAGAACTTGAACGAGCGGGCCCCGAGCTCCTTGACCTGCCGCTCCATCTCCTTCTTGGCCTCGTCCACCCCGTGGTGTAAGGGATCGACGCCGCCACACAGCACCACGCGCTCCGGGTGCGCGCTGGCGAAGGCGTGCTGCATCTCGATGGGGGCGAAGGAGTTGTGGAACCAGTCCCACACCGGAACCACGTGGGCCATTGCCATGTCCACCGGGGAGAGGACGAACTCCAGCTCGTACATGTCCTCGATGGTGAACCGGCGTGACCAGTCGAAGTCCGGGGTGAACTTACCGACCTCGGGGCTCGGCCACTGGAGGGCCCCGATGATGTACCGCCACGCCTGATGCATCGTGGCCGTCTCACGGTTGTCCCGGGCGTTCTCCTTCGAGAAGTCGTAGACATGGCACACGCCGTCGAATACGAACACGTCGTTCTCGATCATGGTCCTCCCCTCCTCTGCGCCTCTAGCGCCTCGGTCCTGCCGATCACCTTCCAGTCCCCTCGCTGCCCGAGGAGGCTCCCCTGGCCCCTGCCGGTTGCTCCCCGAGCGTCCGCTCGAGCCAAGTTGTCGTCAGGTCTGTGATGGTGTCGTGAACGAAGCCCGAATACATCCGCTCGAAGAAGTGGCCCACGCCCTCGAGCACCTCGAGATGTACGTCTTCGTTGCCCGCGGCCACCAGCGCCTCGTGCATCCACATGCTGTGCTCCATGGGAGAGTGGAGGTCCATCGTGCCCGCCACCAGGAGCACCGGGACGCGGATGCGGTCCGCGAAGGTGAGCGCCGACAGCTCTTCGTAGGTGTCGGGTTGCTCCTCCGGGGATCCGCCCAGGGATTCCGCCAACCGCTCGTAGCGGATAGGGGCGTAGTTGCGGGTGGCCTTCACGTACCGCCCCAGGTCGCTCACGGGCTGCAGGGCAACCACCGATCGGACCCGCTGGTCCTTGGCCGCCACCCGGAGGCTGGCCATGGCCCCCCGTGAGTGCCCGGCCATGGCGATTCGCGTGGGGTCGACCTCCGGGAGAGCCGTGAGGTAGTCGAGACCTGCGATGCAGTCCCGGTCATCCGTGCGCATGTCCATGCCGCGATACCGGCTGGCCAGAACAACCATCCCCCGGATAGCCAGAGCCTCGGCCAGAAAAGACAGCCCCTCGATCTCCCGGAGCCGCCCGGCACAGAGGAGCACTCCGGGGCCCGTGCCTTCTAGCTGCGGCGGTAGTGACATGCGGGCGGGGACCTCTTGACCGTCGCTCTGGTAGGTGACCTCGGCCTCGCGTGCTGTCATCGACTCCGCCTACCGCCAGATTGACGACTTGCCACTAAGCGCGCAACAAGCCGGCAAACACCAAAAGGAGGCATCTGGACGACGCCTACCCTGGGGCCATGATGGCATCAGATCGGCATAGCCAGGCCCTTGCCCCGAGCTGCGCCGGGCTGGGCTAGTGCAGCTCTGCTCGTCGGACCTCCGGGCGCTTGACTGGGGTGACCGGGTTCGCGGCGATGAGCCCGTCCTCCGCGGCCTGGCGCAGGGCGGAGCCGAGCACCCCGCGGACCTGGGCGATCGTGGCCCCTGCCAATCCCCGGTGCTGCAGGACCGCCCGAACGTGGCCGGGCCTGAGCTTGGCGACCTCGATACCCCCGATGACCGGCACGATCTCCCGGCGGATGTACCCCTCGTATCCATCCAGGGTCCGAGAGCGGATCCCTCGCGCACGCTGGTACTCGAGCCAGCGGCTGAGATACGCGGCGAGGCGGATCCGCTCCGGACAGGGGTCGCCTCCCCCTTCGATGTAGCGGATGACCTCGTGGAGGGCGCTCTCAGCTTCCCTCTTTGTGGCGAAGACGCTCTTGCTCTTCTGGCGTCTCCTTCCGGTGACAGGATGGGGACCGATGTCGACAATGAACTCCCACGTGCGGCGCTTCCGGACGTGTCCCCGCATGGTGGCCTCCTTCGCCCGCTCGATGCAGGGACAGTTGACCGCAGAGGGAGCGCTGTGGATGTCGCATCCGCTGCTCTATCCGCCACCTGGGGAGACAAGCCCGTTGCCAACGCGGTGCCAACGTCGAAAGGGAGCATCGCCCTGGACGTGCCAGGCAGCGAGAGAATCAATGGAGTGCTGCGACGGCGGCTTTCCAGATCGTCGTGGCCCCGGGCGGACAGAAGCCGAAATACTCTTCGTCAGACCACTCGGCCCTCAGGAGCCCAACGGCCCGCGAAGAGTCACACAACAGTCACCAGGGGTGCACTCGAGAGCCGCCTCGACCGTCTCGTTGCCGAGACCGCGAAGGAGCCCGTCGATGAAGGCCTGGTTCATCCGGCACACGAGCTCGGGCGCCTCTCGAGCCAGGGAGTGGAAGGGGCAGTTCCTCAGCGCCACCTCGTCCGAGCCCGGGCGATACGGTTCGAACCCGTGGTCCTCGAGGATCACCGCGGCCGTGGCCAGGGCCCGCTCTGCCCCGGGGCGTCCGAGCCGCCTGTCCTCCCTGACCCGCTGGCCGATCTCCAGGCCCGCTTCCCTGGCCACACGGAGCGCGGCCGCGGGAGCCGGCTCCCCGGGCGATTCCGACCGGATGGCCCTCAGGAGAAGGTGCCCGACGAGATCGTAGCGACGTTCCGGTATCGACACGTCAACCTCGAGGTCGGACGGCTCGTAGTACTTGGCGCTCCTGCCTGCCCCCGGTCCAGACCTCCCGGGCGGCCGCGCGTAGTGAGTCTGGAGGAGCCCCCGCTCGACCAGCTTGTCCAGGTGGAAGGCGGCCAGTCGGCGTGAGATCCCGGCCTCACCGGCGACCTCCTCCCTGGTGAGGGCGCGTCCCGCCCTCCGCACGAGCAGGTAGATCCGCCGCCGAAGCTCGTCCTCAAGCACGGCCACGGCCGGGATTCCCTTCCGGATGCCGCGAAGCATGATCCAAGTGTAACGCCAAACTTCCGCGACGCAAGAGCCGACTGGCAGGGCCACCACATCTAAGAACCCGAGCAATTGGCGGAATACCCCTTGACACCCGGAAGGAGGGGGGCGTAGGGTGTTCTAAGAACAAGAATGACTGGCGTTAGAGCGGGGGAAGGGTGGGCGCCGTGGAAGGATCTGGTGGCATCGAAGCCGAAGTGCCCCTGGTGCGGGCTGGTCCGGCTCGAGGTGCCGGACCTCCGCTGCGAGGTCCGTCCCCATGCCACGACCGAGGGCCTCTGCGAGTTCACCTGCCCCGTGTGCACGCGCCTAGTCCTGGCGCCGGTGCCCGCCCTCGGGGTGGAGGCCCTCCGAGCCCTCGGGGCGGGCCCGGTGCGCGGCGCGGTCCCGTTCGAGCTCCTCGAACGCCATCCCGGAGCCCCCCTGTCCTGGGACGACGTCCTCGACGCCCACGTCGCTCTCGAGCGGAGCTGCTGCCCCCAGGACGAGCTCAGCGGGAGCTCTCGATGATGCCGGGTTGTGCCCCAACAGAGGGGGTGGTGGCCAGCGACGGATGAAGCACCCCCTCTATCAGGACGCTTAGGGACGAAAGCACCAGGAAGGGAGCCCCGATGTTCAAACGGAAGATCAAGATCGCGCTCATCTCGCTGCTCACCCTCGCGGCCCTCGGCACCGCCGGCTTGGCCACGTCGGTGGCGGCCGGAACCTCGACCGACTCGGACAAGAAGCTCGGCTCCGAGGAGCTGGCCTTCCACGACGCCATGCGCAAGCTCTGGGAGGACCACATCACCTGGACCCGCATGTTCATCGTGGAGTTCGCCGCGGACTCCCCGGCCACCCAGGCCACGGCCGAGCGCCTTCTCCAGAACCAGGTCGACATAGGCGATGCCATCAAGCCGTTCTACGGGGATGAGGCCGGCGATCAGCTCACCGCGCTCCTGCAGGACCACATCCTCACTGCCGCCGACATCCTTACGGCGGCAAAGGCGGGCGACCAAGAGGGCGTGGAGGAAGCAAGCGCCCGGTGGTACGCGAACGCCAACGACATCGCCGCGTTCCTATCCTCCGCGAATCCCGACCACTGGCCGCTCGAGGAGATGCGGGCGATGATGCGCGAGCACCTCGACCTCACCCTGGCCGAGGCGGTGGCCCGACTCCAGGGCGATTTCCAGGCGGACATCGCTGCCTACGACGAGATCCACGGCCAGATCCTGGAGATGGCCGACATGCTGAGCGCGGGAATCGTCGCCCAGTTCCCCAAGGACTTCTAGTGAGACAAGCGGTCCTTGATCGTGCGGTGCGGACCCGGCAGCCCCTCCTCCCGAGGGCTGCCGGGGCCCGCCCCCGGGCGGCGGAAGCGGTGGCGCTGGCCGCCGCGGTGTCCTCGGGAGTGGCGGCCACGATCCACGCCGCGGCGACCGTAACGCACCTCGGGGAATCCCGGCTGTTCGCCGCGGCGTTCGCCGCGATGGCCATCGCTCAGGGCGGGTGGATGGTCCTGATCATCGTGGGGCCGTCGCGCCGCCGCTACCTGGCCGGCGCAGAGCTCAACGGCGCGGTCGTCCTCATTTGGCTGCTGTCGCGGACGGTGGGCCTGCCCGTGGGACCCCATCCGTGGCTGGCCGAGCCGATCGGAGCGACGGACGCCATCGCCACCCTCGCCGAGCTCCTGGCCGTCCTGGGCTCGCTGGTCCTCGTGGCCAGGATGGAGCCCAACACGTCGCGGCTGTCCGGGCCCGCCGTGCCGGCCGCGCTGATCAGCGTGGGGTTCGCCCTTCTGGTTTCCGGGTTCGCGGCCAGCGTCGTCCCCGACGCAACGCATGCCTGCTGCGGGCCCGGGTTCGTTGGCCACCTCATCATCCTCGCAGGCATGCTCGCGGCTCTGGCCGGCGTGCTCGCCGTCGCCGTTCGGCACGGACCCCGCCCCTCGAGTGGAAGGAGGACGTCATGATCGCTCAGGCCCCGCAGCTCCTGGAGAACCCGTGCTGCGACTTCATCAACGCCTTCCCATGGTGGTTCTTCCTCCTGGTCCACGTGGCGCTGTTCGCCGCGGGGGCCTTCTTCGCCTACCGGGCCTTCGAAGGAGGGAACCGAGGGTTCGGCTGGGGGTTCACCCTGTTCGCCCTGGCCGAGGTGAGCTACATGACCTACCACGTGAACGCGACCCAGTTCCTGTTCGCCCACACCGTCTCCGAGGTCCTGGACGGGCTGGCCTTCGTGGTCCTGTTCGTGGCGGCGGCCGGCCGGGTGGTTCTCGGCCGCCGGGGCTCAAGGCAAGAAGTAGGAGCGGCCCGATGAGGGTGCGCCTGACGATCGTGATCGGTGCCATGGCGACAGCCCTGCTCCTGTCCGCGTGCGGGTCCTCCGGCGGGGCGGCGTCCAGCTCGGAAGAAGCGCCGTTCGAGGTACCCGGGGAGCCCGTCGCCACGACCGAGGTGTCCTTGCCGAAGAGCTACCGGTTCGAGCCGGCGGTCATCGAGATCGAGGCGGGGGACACGGTGACCTGGACGAACGAGGACGACTTCCCGCACAACGTCCACCTCCTGGACGGAAGCGCCCGAACGGTGGATCTCCCCATCGGGGAAGGCAGCTCGATCACGTTCGGCGACCCCAGAACGGTCTACTACGAGTGCTCGATTCACCCCCAGCAGATGCACGGCAAGATCATCGTGAAGGAGGGATGAGCATGGCCGAGTTCGTGACCGTCGGCACCGCGGCCGACTTGTGCGAGGGCGAGATGCGGGCGTTCGAGGTGGGCGGCCGGCGGGTGACGGTGGCCAGAGTGGGCGGGAGCCTCCACGCCTTCGACGACGTCTGCACCCACCGCCAGTGCTCGCTGGCCGAGGGGGACCTCGAAGAGGCCACCGTGACCTGCCCCTGCCACGGGAGCCAGTTCGATGTGGCGACCGGGGCGGTCTTGAACCCACCGGCCACCGAACCGGTGAAGACCTACCCGGTGCGGGTGGAGGGCGACGACCTCCAGGTCGGGACGTGATCCCCCGGCGGGTGGTCATCGTGGGGGCCAACCTCACCGGAGGGACGGCCGCGGCCGCCCTCCGGGAGGAGGGCTTCGACGGTGAGGTGATCCTCATCGGCGAGGAACCCCATCCCCCGTACGAGCGCCCCCCGCTCTCGAAGGAGTACCTCCGAGGGGAGCAGCCGTTCGAGAAGGGACTGGTCCGCCCCGATGGGTGGTTCGAGGAGCAGGCCATCGAGACCCGGTTCGGGGTCCGGGCCGAGCGGGTCGACCCCGGGGAGCGCGTGGCCGTCCTCCAGGGAGGGGAGCGGGTTCCCTACGACGCCCTGCTGCTGTCCACGGGCGGCCGCCCCCGCACGCTCCCGGGAGGGCCGGGAGAGCGGGTCCTCTACCTCAGGACGATCGAGGACGCCGAACGGATCCGGTCGCATCTCGAGCCGGGGAGCCGCCTTGTGATCGTCGGGGGCGGCTTCATCGGCGCGGAGGTGGCCGCCTCCGCCCGGATGCTCGGGCTCGGGGTCACCGTCCTCGAGCGGCACGAGGCGCCCCTGGTCCGGGCGATCGGCCCGGAGATCGGACGTATGTATGCCGAGATCCACCGCGAGCACGGGGTCGACCTGCGGACAGGGGAGGGCGTCGACGGGGTGCAGGAGACCGCCGACGGCGCGGTGGTCCGGACCACGACCGGGGCCGTGATCGAGGGGGACGTGGTGGTGGTCGGGGTGGGCATCCAGCCGAACGTCGAGCTCGCGGAGGCCGCAGGCCTGGAGGTCGACAACGGGATCGTGGTGGACGAGTACTGCCGCACGAGCGTCGAGGGGATCTTCTCGGCGGGAGACGTAGCCAACCACTACCACCCGGTGTTCGGCCGGCGGATCCGGGTCGAGCACTACGACAACGCCCTCAAGCAGGGAGCCGCCGCGGCGCGGAACATGCTCGGGGGAGACGAGGTCTTCGACGACCCGCACTGGTTCTGGTCCGATCAGTACGAGTACAAGCTTCAGTACGGGGGGTTCGCTCAGGAGTGGGACGAGATCGTGGTGCGGGGCTCCCTCGAGGACCGCGACTTCGTCGCCTTCTATCTGAAGGACGGGGTGATCCTTGCCGCCCTCGGGCTGAACCGCGGCGCGGACGTGCGCCGGGCCATGAAGCTGATTCACATGAAGGCTTCCCCCGACCCGATGCTACTCAGGGACGAGGGTGTCGACCTTCGAGCGCTGGCGGCCGGGCCCGATGAACATTCCTGGGGTGCAGAGGACCACCGCCGCACGGCCCTCGTGCCGACCGGGAGTGGTTCGGAGGAAATCGAGGAGGGCTTGACATGAACCCGCTGCCTCGGCTCCACGACGCGGGACAGAGCGTCTGGCTCGACTTCCTTCGCCGAAGCCTCATCACGGGAGGTGGGCTCGAGCGGCTCAGGCGCGAAGACGGCGTCAGCGGCGTCACCTCCAACCCCAGCATCTTCGGGAAGGCCATCGTCGGCTCCACCGATTACGACGAAGCCATCCGCGTCATCGCGGGTAAGAACGGACGACCCCCCATCGACATGTTCTACGACCTCGCCCTGGCCGACGTGACCATGGCCGCCGATGTGTTCCGCGCCGTGTTCGAGGATACCGGCGGGGCGGACGGCTTCGTCTCCTTCGAGCTCGAACCACGTCTCGCCCACGACACGCGGGGCTCGATCGAGGCGGCCGGGGCGCTCTTCCAGCGGATCGGCCGGCCCAACGTGATGATCAAGGTGCCGGGGACGGAGGAGGGCGTCCCCGTGGTCGAGGAGCTCACGGGCTTGGGCGTCAACGTCAACATCACGCTGCTGTTCTCGGTCGAGCTCTACGAGAAGGTGGCGGTCGCCTACATCCGGGGGCTGGAGCGCCGCCTGGAGGGCGGCCAGCCCCTGGACCGGATGGCATCGGTCGCGTCCTTCTTCGTCTCGCGGGTCGACGCCGTCGTCGACGTGCTGCTGCCCGAGGGCTCGCCCCTCAGAGGGAAGGTGGCGATCGCCAACGCCAAGCGCGCGTACCACCGGTTCCGCCACCTGTTCTCCGGGGAGCGGTGGGAGCGGCTAGCCCGCGCCGGGGCGCGGGTGCAGCGTCCCCTGTGGGCGTCCACGGGAACGAAGAATGTGGCTTACTCCGACGTCCTGTACGTCGAGGAGCTCGTCGGCCCGGACACCGTGACCACCGTGCCCGAGGCGACCCTGGATGCCTTCCGGGACCACGGCGTCGTCCGGCCGGGCGCGGCCTGGGAGGGGCTCGAGGAGGCGGAAACCATCCTGGGCCTCCTGCCCGAGCAGGGGATCGACCTCGGGGCCATCACCGACCGCCTCGTGGAGGAAGGCCTCGCAGCGTTCCAGGCCGACCTCGACGAGCTGCTCGAGGTGATCGCGGGAAAGCTCGAGGAGGGTCACGCTGCCGCGCTCAGCGAGCGGAACGCCGATCGGTCCGGATGCAGCGACGGTGCCGCTATCGAATCACTAGCCGCGGGGGAGCTGAGACGCTCGTGCTGACGGCCACGCAGATAGCCGCCTTCGTCGGTGTCGGGTTGGCTGGGACGGCGTACATTCCGCAGATCTGGCACCTCGTCCGAGCGCACTGCTCAGCAGGAATCAGCCGATTCGCCTTCTGTCTGTGGCTCGGGGCCTCGTTGCTCATCACGACGCACGCCATCGCGACGCAAGCAGCGGTCTTCGTCGTTCTTGGTGGCGTTCAGATCGCGGCCACCACGGTCATCCTCTTGTTTGCCACGAAGTACGCATCGTCCTACTGCGGGGGCCACGAGCCGGGCACTCTCGGTCCTGGGGCCGAAACGAAACCCAGAGTCATCGGCGAGGCCCCGCGCGTGGCGGTTCGGTGAGCGAGGTGCCGAGGGTCGCCTTGAAGGTGCAGCTCGAGGCAGACACGGCCCGTGATCCCGTCGCTTTGGAAGAGGCCATCGCTGCGGAAGGGAGAAGGGCGGCCAGAGAGCTGTTCGCGCGTGTGATCGAGGAGGCTGATCGGCGGCTGGTGGCGGCGTCGGGCGGAACCCGCAAGCGGTTGGAGCCGCGATGGGTGGCTACCCTCGTGGGGAGGTTTCGCATCCACAGGTACCGAGTGAAGCTGGGCGAGGAGACATTCCACCCGCTGGACCGGGCCATGGGGTGGGAGCGCGGGGAGGCGTCGCCAGCCCTGCGGAAACTGGTCCTCAGGTTCGCGAAGAAGCTTCCGTTCCGAGAGGTAGCCCAGGTGGTCAGCGACCGGATCGGGGAGCCCTTCTCGTACCAGAATGTCCGTCGCATCCTTCGGAACGACAGAAGCACGTCGGGCACCCCACGGGGGGGTCGGCACCGGCGAGGCTAAGGGCGAAGTCGGATGCCGCAGGTGCGCAAATCGGCACAGGGATCCGGGTTGTTCATACCTAATAGGGAGAGTTATGAAGCAAGGAGGAACAAAGCGGGCGATCTTCTGGGCAGAGTCGCTTGGGAGGTGGTGGGCCTGGTCGCAGGCGTTTGAGCGGGAGACCGAGGCCGTAGACCGGCGGTCAGCCAGCAAGGAGGGAGACAGGAGGAGGAAGCCATGGCGGAGCCGACTCTCTACGAACGCGTTGGTGGCATCTACGCCATCGCCGCGGTAGTGGACCACTTCAGCGACCAACTACTGAAAAACCCGAAGGTGGTCGAGGCAAACCCCGAGTTGAACGAATGGCACACGAAGACGTATCCCGGACGGCTGCCAGGCCTCAAGTTCCTGAGGACACTGTGGGTGGCCTCGGTGGCGGGCGGACCGTTTCAGTACACAGCTAGAGAGCTACGCGATGCCCATTTCGACCTAAAGATCCCCCCCGACGTATTCGACGAGGTCGAGGCAGAGCTTGGCCGCACCCTTGATCACTTCAACGTGCCCGAGCGTGAGAAGGGGGAAGTTTTGGCCGCATTCGGCGGATGGAAGGATGAGGTGACAGCTGGTTCCAAGCAAGGAGCCGTCAATTGGCGTCGTTGGCGTTGAGCCGAATGTGGGACGCTAGATGCGCGCTGAAGCGCACAAAAAACGAATAGCGAACCGGGCGAGCGATTTGTGGATCGCGATGCAGCCAGGGTTGTTCCTTTGCCTCAGCCTTCCTGCTGGCGCGCCAGGCACCTGTTTCATCCACTGGGATACTCGGACGTCCGGGGGCGCTTCAGGCTGTTAGCAGCTTTCGTCGCTGGCGTCACGGATCGCCTTCCGGCGTTTGGGGCCTTCCAGCGAGGAGCTTGCTTTGCATGGCGCAGAAAAGCCGCAAGATGCATGCGAACGAGCACCAACCCATACGGTCCTATAGGAGCCGAGTGAAGGGCCTGACCAGGGCCTTCAGCCATTTCCGCAGGTGACGGGACCGCGTGGCTGCGGCCTCACTATCCGTAGGTCGGAGGGAGGTTCAAGTCCTCCCCCGCCCCACCAGGAGACGCGCACGTCAAGAGGCTGATTCTTACTCGCCTTCTCCGAGTTGACACGAGTTGTCCCGCATAGGTCACGAGTTTTTCGCGCACGGTTACCCAATCTGTTACTCGGTGTCAGGGCGCCCCGTGGGGGGCGAGGCGGGCTCAAACGTCGTCGGCCGGGGGGGTCGGTGACCTGCTTCACCCCGGTATGGGCCTTGGTCCTTCTGGTCACTTCTCCCATTTCAGTCTCCCGCCCGGAGGCTCCAGCCAGCGGCATCTCAACGACATCCGGACCGTCATCGTCCGCAGTGAACCGGATGGCCCGTTTGACACGAATACGCAGGTGGGATGAGGATGCTGTGGCCATCGCATCCCGAGCTTGAGGGATCTTCTGCCATCCGGAGGGAGGGGGATCATGCGCAAAGCCTTCGTTCTTGCGGCGCTCTTCGCAGTCGTGATGTTCGCTCTCGGACCTGCCCAGGCGGGACCGATGTCCACGACGGCGGTGACGCAGGTCTCTGGGACGAGCCTGTTCGCCGCGTGCACCGCGGACAACGTGGCCGGTCAGACGGGGACGGTCTTCCCCAACAGCGAGGTCGAGCCTTGGATCGACGTGAACCCACAGGACACCGACAACATCGTCGGGATCTGGCAGCAGGACCGATGGTCGAACGGCGGTGCTAGGGGGCTCGTTGGGGGGGTGAGCCTCGACGGAGGGACGAACTGGGCACAGGTGATCATCCCCGGAATCTCCGACTGCTCCGGCGGGATCTACGACCGCGCCACCGATCCGTGGGTGTCATTCAGCCCGGACGGGACCGTTCACCAGCTGGCCCTCTCCTTCAACGACGTGGCCCCGCCGTTCGTGGAGGGCCCCGGAGGCGACTTCGACCACGCCCTCCTCGCCAGCAAGTCGACCGACGGCGGGCTGACCTGGTCGGCGCCCGTCGAGGTCATCCGCGACCTCGACGCCAACGTATTCAACGACAAGCAAAGCATCACCGCCGATCCTCACGACTCCAATTTCGTGTACGGGGTGTGGGACCGGCTCATCTTCCCGCCAAGCGAGCGGGCCAGCGTGATCGCCGGCTTCGTGACGGCGGCGTTCCGGGGCCCCATCTGGTTCTCCCGGACGACCGACGGCGGGGACACGTGGGAGCCGGCGCGGCTGATCTACGACCCGGGCCAGAACAGCCAGACGATCGCCAACCAGATCGCGGTTCTCCCCAACGGAGACCTGGTGAACCTCTTCACCCTGATCACGCTAAGAGGGGGTACGTTCCCGAAGGGCGAGATCTTGACCGCGGCCATGATCCGGTCGGAGGACCGGGGCGTCACGTGGGGACCTCGGGCCCGGAGCGAAAAGATCAGGCCCATCCGCATCAGCCCCATGCGGACGATCGGCGTGGAAGACCCGGACACGGGCGAGCCGCACCGGGTGGGCGACATCATCCCTGACATCGCGGTCGACATGAACGGCGGAATCCTCTACGCCGTCTGGCAGGACGCCCGGTTCAACAACATGGAGGCCGACGCCATCGCGTTCTCGCAGTCCACCGACGGCGGATTTACCTGGTCGTCGCCGATCAAGGTGAACAAGACTCCCACGGACATTGCTATCGAGAACCAGCAGGCCTGGACCGCCTCGGTCCACGTGGCCGACGACGGCACGGTCGGTGTCACCTACTACGACTTCCGGAACAACACGGCCGGAGGCGGCACCGACACCGACCACTGGCTAGTCCACTGCCACGCGGACTGCACGAACTCGAGCAACTGGTCCGAGAACCACGTGGCCGGGCCGTTCGACAGCCGCCGGGCCCCGGTGGCTCGAGGGTTCTTCCTCGGCGACTACGTCGGCCTGGACAACGTTGGGAACACGTTCACGCCGTTCTTCACGCAGACCACGGCCACGGACCCGGCGAACGAGTACTACGCTGAGGTTTCGCCTTAGTCGAGGCGATCCCGAGCAGGGTTGCCGGCCGCCCTCCGTGGCGGCCGGCAGTCCTTATCGGAGAGCCTCCAGCACCGCCAGTCGGTTCCCACATCATCGCGCCGACACCACTTGACGCGAGCCTACGGAGGGATAACCCCGCCCCGGGCAGCCAGGAAACCAGCCGGCATCGACCAGGGATGGGGTAGAGGACGAACCGCCCATCGGCGTCGGCCCGGAGCTCGCCCTGGAAATCTCCGGCCAGGTTCCGGATCTGCACGTAGGCGCGCGCCGCGGGACGTCCCCCGATCGTCACGGTTCCGGTGAGCCTGGCACCCGTAGTCCTGACGTCCGCTAGCTGCTTGGGCCCGCACATCGGCCTCGCTCCTTCAGCCCACCGCCCTGGCCCCTGCCGCGACGCCCGCTCGTTCGAGGATGAGATCCACCAGGTCCACGAAGGGGTCGAACCCCACCACGTTCGGCGCGTCGGCCACGAAGTTCGACAGCGCGTTCACGTCGTAGAAGTAGGGGAGTCCGTCCCTCGCGTTGACCAGGTACTCCACCCCTCCCACGTCGATCTTGGCCGCGGACATGATCCGCAGGGCGCCCTCGACGACCTCGTCCGGAGGGTCGTAGGCCTCGACCGGGAGCCCCCTCCCCGACACGCCGTCGGCCACCCCCGGCAGGTCGCAGTAGTCCGCCGGGCACAGGTTGAACGTGCCGGGCACCAGCCGGAGCCGGATGGCGTAGAGGAGCCGGCCCCCCAGGACCTCGATCCGGACGATGGCCTCGTCCTCGGCCGGGAGGTACTCCTGGACCAGGGCGGTGTGGTCAGGCCCCAGTTCCAGTTGTCCCGCGGCCGCGGCCCCCGCCAGGTCGTCCGGGCAATCGAAGGCCCGGATCCCCGCGCCGCTCCCTCCCACGTTAGGCTTGACCATCACCGGGAACCGGAGCCCCTCGGCGGCGGCCGAGGCCTGGGACGGGAGGTTGATCACCCGGGCCCGCGGGTAGCGCAGGCCGAGGCGGGCGAACAGGCCGAGCTGCCGGGCCTTGGACACCTCGACCGCAAAGGCGCGGCAGCCATTGAGCACGTTGGCCCCGATCTCCTCGAGGTGGGCCAGGTAGTGCAGCGTGTGGAAGATGGCCTGGCCGTGGCCGCGGCGCCATGCCGAGGGGCTCATCCTGTTGACCAGCAGGGGGTAGGGGCTCGTCCGCAGGCCCGGATCGAACGTAAGGGTCCCGGCATGGATCCGCTCATAGGGGATCCCGCGCCGTTGGAGCTCGGCGAAGAGCGGCCGGAACCACTCCGGGTGCTCGTAAAGGATGCCGATGCTCCCCACGGTCACCTCCTCAGGCCGCGTGGCCGGACGCCGCCCGCTCGACCTCCTCCAGCCGTCCGGTCCGGACGTCGTAGACGAATCCGGACACGGGGATGTGGTCGGGGATGAACGAGGACTCCCGGATCCGCTGGACGTCGTCCCGGACACTCTCCTCGAGGTTCGCGAAGGGCAGGAAGTCGATCCCGCTGGGGTCCGCCGCGGTTCCTTCGGCGAGCTTACGCCGGAGGTCCTCGTTGGTGAACGTGAGCATCCCGCAATCGGTGTGGTGGATGACCACGAACTCCGTTGTCCCCAGGAGCCAGGTGGAGATGATCAGCGAGCGGATGGCGTCCTCGGAGGCCCGGCCGCCCGCGTTCCGGATGACGTGGGCGTCACCGATCTGGAGCCCAAGGAACTTCTCCGGGTGGAGCCGGGCGTCCATGCAGGCCAGGACGGCCAGGCGCTTGCCGGGCGGCATGGGAAGGTCGCCCTTGTCGAAGGTCTTGGCGAACTGCAGGTTCGCCTCGAGCAGCTCGTCGATCACAGGCACTCGAACCACCTCCTCGCTATGGTCGGGAGCTCGGTCGTTGTCGGGGTGCCCGTTATCGCTCGACGGGCACCCCCACCAGCGAGCCGTACTCGGTCCAGCTCCCGTCGTAGTTCTTCACGTCGGGGAACCCGAGGAGTTCGTTCAGCACGAACCAGGTATGCGACGAGCGTTCCCCGATCCGGCAGTAGGCGATGACCTCCTTGTCCGAGGTCACGCCCTCACCCTCGTACAGGGTCCGGAGCTCGTCGGCGGATTTGAACGTCCCGTCGTCGTTGGCCGCCTTCCCCCACGGGATGTTGACGGCCTGCGGGATGTGCCCGGGCACCTGGGCCTGCTCCTGGGGAAGGTGGTCGGGGGCCAGCTTCTCGCCCCGGTACTCCTCGGGGGACCGGACGTCCACGAAGGCGGCCACTCCGCCCTCGCGTACCCGGGCCAGGACGTCCTCGCGGAGGGCCCGCACGTCTTCGCGGACCGGCTCGGTGATCCGGACATCGCTCTCCGGGTAGGACGAGAGATCCTTGTCCAGCTGCCGGCCCTCCAGCTCCCACTTCTTCCGGCCCCCGTCCAGCAGCTTGACGTTCCCGAACCCGAGGTAACGGAGCAGCCAGTAGCCGTAGGCGGCGAACCAGTTGTTGTTGCCGCCGTAGAGCACCACCGTCGTTTCGGGCCCAACCCCGGCCCGCCGGAGCAGCAGCGACAACTCCTCCTGGTCGACGTAGTCGCGGTTGTTGGGGTGGTGCAGGTCGCGGAACCAGTTCCAGGCCACCGCCCCCGGGATGTGCCCGCTCTCGTAGGCGGTCGTGTCCTCGTCGACCTCGATCACCCGTACGGTTGGGTCGTCGAGGCGCTCGGCCAGCCAGCCAGTCTCTACCAGCGCATCCAGGTTCGCGTACTCGGCCACGGCTTCCTCCTTTCCGCCGTCCTGCTAACTCGTCCTAACCAGGAGCCCTCACCGGAAAAGGGAGAGGGCCGCCCGCGGCGGCCCTCTCACGTGGTCTGGGTACGCGCTTCTACGGCCGGCCGCGGGCCTTCCTCTTGCCCGTCCGCGGACAGCACATCCGAGAAGGGATCATGGCGCCGACCAGACCGTAGCAGCGAGACCGGATCAAATTCCGACCTTCTGAGTAGGATTCAGGTCCTTTCTACGACGGTGACCGCTCCCTGTCAACCCCGCTTTGCCTGCAGGGCCTCTGCCGCTCGAGCTGGAACGATCGCTCGAGCGGAGATTGGGTCTCCCTCTCTGGTCTCACAGCGAGTTCGCCGCGCCGAATTTGACATCCAGGGGCCGGCCGCCGAAGATGTTGGGCCAATCGAATACGGGCTCCGGGCGCCCCCTGCCAAGGCGATCCGGAGTGACCTCATCCAGAGCGGTGGAGGGACAGGCCCAGTGAAGCCGCGGCAACCCTGAAGGCAGGGTGCCAATTCCTGCCCCCCGGGCCCCCGGGGGAAAGATGAGGAGTTTTCTGGGTGCGAGGTCCGCTCCGGCGGGCCTCTTTCGTTTGGGACCACCGAGGCGGGAGCAGTCCGGCGCGAGCGGATCCCGACTGTCGGATCTAGGAGGAGGCGTCGATGTCGAGTTATCTGCTCGGCCTCGCGTGCCGGGAGTGCGGGGCGGCGTACCCCGCCGAGGCCCGGTCGATCTGCGACGAGTGCTTCGGGCCCCTGGAGGCCACCTACGACCTCGAGCGGCTCCGATCCGAGGTGACCCGGGAGACCATCGAGGGGGGGCCGGCCAGCCTGTGGCGGTACCAGCCGCTCCTGCCAGCCACCCGGGATCCGTGGGTGGACCTCGGTGACGGGTTCACCCCGCTGCGGCGCGCGGAGCGGCTTGGGGCCGAGTTCGGCCTTCCCAAACTGTACCTCAAGGACGAGACCCGCAACCCTACCCACTCCTTCAAGGACCGGGTGGTGTCGGTGGCCCTGGCGCGGGCCCGGGAGCTCGGGTTCGACACCGTGGGGTGCGCCTCCACCGGGAACCTGGCCAACGCCGTGGCGGCGCACGCCGCTGCGGCGGGACTGCGGGCGGTGATCCTGGTCCCGGCAGGGCTGGAAGCCGGGAAGATCGCCTCCACCGCGGTGTACGGCGCTGCCCTCATCGAGGTGGACGGCACCTACGACGACGCCAACCGCCTCTCGGGCGAGGCCGCCGACGAGTTCGGGTGGGCCTTCGTCAACGTGAGCCTCCGCCCGTACTACGTGGAGGGCTCCAAGACGATCGCGTTCGAGACGGCGGAGCAGCTCGGGTGGCGGGCCCCCGACCATGTGGTGGTTCCGGTGGCATCCGGGGCGCTCCTCACCCGCGTCGGGAAAGGGTTCCGGGACCTGCACGAGGCTGGGTTGCTCGAGGAGGAACCCAACGTGCGGGTATCCGGTGCCCAGGCCGCCGGCTGTGGGCCGGTAGCGGAGGCGTTCGAGCGGGGCACCGAGGAGATCCGCCCCGTTCGCTACCCCGACACCATCGCCAAGTCGCTCGCCATCGGGGATCCGGCGGACGGGGTGTACGCCCTGCGGGAGGTGCGGTCCTCCAGCGGGGCCGTGGCCGCCGTATCCGACGAGGAGATCGTGGAGGCAGTGGGGCTGCTGGCCCGGACGGAAGGGCTGTTCACGGAAACCGCCGGCGGGGTCACCGTGGCCACGCTGTCGCGCCTCGCGGTCGCGGGGGTGATCCGGCCCGACGAGACCGTGGTGGCCTACATCACGGGCATGGGACTGAAGACCCTCGAGGCGTTCGGCGAGCGGTTCCGGCCGGCGCGGACGATCTCCCCCAAGCTCGAAGCGCTGGCGGAGGCCCTGCCATGGTGACGGTGAGGCTGCACTCGGCGATGCGCAACCTGGTCGGCGGCTCGCCACGGGTTGAGGTCCAAGGCGCAACGGTGCGGGAGGCCTTGGAGCACCTTGCGGGCCGTCATGAGGACCTGGCCCGGCGGCTTTTCGACCGGGACGGCGGGATCCGCCGGTTCGTGAACGTCTTCGTGGAGGATGAGGACATCCGCCATCGCGACGGTCTGGACACCGAGGTGGAGGACGGTCAGACCATCTCGGTGCTCCCCGCGGTGGCCGGCGGCGGCTGACCCCCGTTCGGGTCGCTCCTGGCCGCGGGTTCACCCTGGCCCGCGCGTAGGCAGTCCTGCGGAGCACCTCCCCCGGCCGTGGGATCAAGCGCGCCCGGCCGGCGCGGCCGCCCGGTCGACCGCGTCCCGCAAGGTGGCCACGAACCGTCGAAGGCCCTCCCGTCCCGACTCGACGGCCACCTCGATGGCCCGGCTCCCGACCACCACCCCGTCGGCCAGGGCTGCCGCCTGAGCGGCCTGCTCGGCGGTGGAGATGCCGAAGCCAACAAAGAGCGGCATGTCCGTGACCGTTCGAGCTCGCTCCACGAGCGGCGCGAGCTGAGGCGAGAGCTCCTGGCGGGGGCCCGTAGTGCCCGTCAGGGAGACCAGGTAGAGCCACCCGTCCGTCCGCTCGCCGGCCGACCGGATGCGCTCGGTGGGC
Source organism: Actinomycetota bacterium (assembly GCA_036000545.1). GTDB lineage: Bacteria > Actinomycetota > UBA4738 > UBA4738 > CALAEC01 > DASYVD01. The sequence continues at coordinate 24,305 of DASYVD010000125.1, forward strand.
GTGGTGGGCGCGACGAGCTGTACGCGGCGGAGCTCCGGATGCGCCTCGACGGGGAGGTCCGCCACGATCAGGGCGGAAGCCCCCGCCGCCCGGGCGTCCACGGCGAACCGGGCGTACCCGTACGCCTCCAGGAGGGCGGCGTAGGTCATCGGCACCAGAGGGACCTGACCCACCCGGGCCCGCACCTCTCCCAGGCACTCCAGACACGCCCGGGTGCGCATCCCCCGAGCCAGGGCACGCTCGGCCGCCCGGCGGATCACCGGGCCATCGGCCAGGGGGTCGGAGAAGGGGAACCCGATCTCGAGGAGATCGGCGCCCCCGGCCACTGCTGCGGCGGCGAGGTCCGGGGTCTCCAGTCCCGCCATCAGGTAGATGGCCAGCCGCTTCACCGGGACAGCACCACCTCGAGATCCTTGTCACCACGCCCCGAGAGGCCCACGAGCACGAGCTCCTCGTCCAGGTCGAGGGCCCTTGCCACGGCGTGCGCCGGCTCCAAGGCGGGGAGGATCCCCTCTCGGCGGGCCAAGAGGTGGAACGCCTCCAGGGCCTGCTCGTCGGTGGCCCGGACGTACTCGGCCCGGCCGATCTCCCGGAGGAAGGCGTGCTCAGGCCCCACTCCCGGGTAGTCCAGTCCGGCCGAGACCGAGTGGGTGTCCAGGATCTGCCCGTCCTCGTCGGCCAGGACGAACGACCGGGATCCGTGGAGGACGCCGGGCCGGCCGACCCCGAGGCTCGCCGCCCCCGCCGACTCCACCCCGACCAGGCGGACGCCGGGGTCGTCCAGGAACCCGGCGAAGAGACCAATGGCGTTGGAGCCTCCACCGACGCACGCCACCACGGCGTCGGGCAATCTTCCCTCCTCTTCGAGGATCTGGGCCCGGGCTTCCCGGCCGATGACGGCCTGGAGCTCTCGGACGATCTCGGGGTAGGGGTGGGGCCCCACGCAGGAGCCCAGAAGGTAGTGGGTGGTGTCGACGCCCGCGATCCAGTCCCGGATGGCCTCGGAGATGGCCTCCTTGAGCGTGCAAGAGCCGAGGTCCACCGGGCGGACCTCCGCCCCGAGCAGCCGCATGCGCTCCACGTTTGGCCGCTGGCGGCGCACGTCCTCGGTCCCCATGTACACCACGCACTCCAGCCCGAACCGGGCGCATACCGTGGCCACCGCGACCCCATGCTGGCCCGCCCCGGTCTCCGCCACGATGCGACGCTTGCCGAGCTCCCTGGCCAGGAGGGCCTGCCCCAGCGCATTATTGATCTTGTGGGCGCCGGTGTGGCAGAGGTCCTCGCGCTTGAGGTAGATCCGGCGGCCGGGCGCCAGCCGCTCCGCCAGGTAGAGCGAGGTGGGCCTGCCGGCGTACGTGCGGCCCAGCCGGTCCAGCTCCAAGCGGAAGCCCGCATCGTCCCGCAGGCGCCGCCATCCCCGCTCCAGCTCGTCCAGGGCGGGGACCAGCGTCTCCGGCACGTAGCGCCCGCCGAAAGCCCCGTACCACCCGGGGGCGTCGGCGACGATCCTCTTCGGCGTGGTCATCGGGCCACAGCCTCAGCGAGGGAGAGGCTCCGGGCCGCTCGGACGAACGCCCGCACCCGGCCGGGATCCTTGATCCCTGGCGCCGCCTCCAGGCCTCGGGAGGCGTCCACGCCCCACGGCCTCACTGTCTCCACGGCCCGGCCCACGTTCTCGGGGCCCAGGCCTCCCGCCAGCACGACCCGTTCCCGGGCGGCGGCGACCCGGGCGCGGGCCAAGTGATCCGGGTCTTCCCCTCGCCACGGGAGGTCCAGGACCCTGGCCACCGGCCGGCCCCCGCGCAGGAGCAGAGCATCGCGGCCGCGATGACCCTCCTCCTCCGCGTAGAGCTGGACCAGGTCGGTTCCAACGTCCTCGGCGCGGCCCACGCAGACCGCCACCGACAGCATCGTGTGGGGGACCGCCAAGGGCTCCGCCACCCGTCGGGGGCTCTCCGCCAGGATGAACCCGGCCAGGTCGGCTCCGGCCTCCTCGGTGACTGCCACGTCCTCTTCCCGCGTCAGGCCGCACACCTTCACCAGCGGCCGGGCCACCAGATCGGCGAGTTTGGCCGCCGGATCGGGGGCTCGCATGAGGGCCGATCCCACCAGGACCGCGTCGGCCCCGGCCAGCTCGGCCACAGCGGCCTGGGCCCGGCTCTCGATCCCGCTCTCGGCCACCACCGCCCGGTCCCTAGGCGCCCGGGCAACGAGTTTGAGCTGGGCATCACGGTCCATGCGGAACGTCCCGAGGTCCCGGGCGTTGATGCCGATCGGATCGGCGCCGAGGGCGACAGCCCGCTCCAGCTCCCGGTGGTCGTGGGCCTCCACCAGGGCGTCCATCCCCAGGGCTCGTGCCTGGGCCTGGAGCCGTGCAACCCGAGCATCGTCCAGGTCCCCCAGGATCAGGAGCACCGCGTCCGCACCTGCAGCGGCCAGTTCCTCGATCTCTCCTTCCACCCGGAAGAACCCCTTGGCCAGGAGGGGCAGGGAAGCAGCCCCGCGGGCGGCCCGGAGGTCCTCGAGGCTGCCCCCGAACCGCCCGTCCACCAGGATGGACACCGCCGCGGCGCCGGCGTGCTGGAAGGCCGCCGCCAGGACCGCCGCGTCGGCGTCCGGGCGGAGGTCTCCAGCCGAGGGGGAGTGCCGTTTGACCTCCGCGATGGCCCGGAATCCCGGCCGGGCGAGCGCGTGCCGCAGGCGGCTCACGACGCAGGCACCGCCTCGGCCTGCGCCGACTCCGACCGCGAGTAGGCCACAAGGGCGTCAAGCCGCTCGCCAGCTGCCCCCGACTCCACCGTCTGTGCGGCCAAGGCGAAGCCCTCGGCCAGGTCCAGGGCCAGGCCTGCAACCATCAGAGCTCCGGCGGTGTTCAGGAGCACCGCGTCCCGCTTCGGCCCTCGGGCCCCGCCGAAGATCGCCCGGATTTCCGCGGCGTTCTCTTGGGGGGTCCCACCACCCAGGTCCTCCGGCCGACACCGGGAGACGCCCAGGTCGAGGGAGTCGACCTCGCCGGGCCGGACCTCGCCGTCCGCCACCTCATAGGCCAGGTTCGGTCCCGCCGGCGACAGCTCGTCGATCCCCCCGGCGCCGTGGACCACCAGGGCCCGGCGGGCGCCGAGCAGGGCCATGGCCTCGGCCACGATGGGCACCAGGTCCGCCGCGTACACCCCCACGAGCTGGGCGGTGGCGCCGGCCGGGTTGGTCAGCGGGCCGAGGACGTTGAACACGGTCCGGGTGGCCAGCTCCTTGCGGACCGGGGCGGCGTGGCGCATCGCCGGGTGGTGGGCCGGGGCGAACATGAACCCGAACCCCAGCTGGTCGATCGACCGGGCGATGGCGTCGGGCCTCAGGTCGATACGGAACCCCAGGGCCTCGAGCACGTCCGCCGAGCCGCAGGAGGACGACACGGCGCGGTTCCCGTGCTTGGCGACCCTCGCGCCCACCGCCGCGGCCACCAGCGCCGCGGCGGTGGAGAGGTTGAGGGTGCCGGCCCCGTCGCCCCCGGTCCCGGCGGTGTCCACCAGCCCGTCCCGGGAGGGGCGAACCGGCAGGACGTGGTCTCGCATGGCCTGGGCGCAGCCGGCGATCTCCTCCACGGTCTCGCCCTTTATCCGCAAGGCCACCAGGAACCCCGCCACCTGCGCCGGGGGCACGTCCCCCCGCATGATCGCGTCCATGGCTTCCCGCGCCTCCATCCGAGACAGGTCGCGGTGCTCGAGCAGCTTCGTGAGGTGCTCGCCGAACATGGCTCCTCCTTTCACCTGGACCCCTCCAGGAAGTTGCGGACGATCTCGGTCCCGAGCGGGGTGAGCACCGACTCGGGGTGGAACTGGACGCCGTCCACCGGCAGCTCGCGGTGGCGAACGGCCATGACCTCTCCGTCCTCGCTGGTGGCGGAGACCTCCAGCGCGCCGGGGACCCGGGCCGCGGCGAGGGAGTGGTACCGGCCGCCCTCGAGCGGGCGGGGCAGCCCGAGGAAGATCCCCCGCCCGTCGTGGTCGATCAGGCTGGCTTTGCCGTGGACCACCCGGCGGGCTGGGCCGATCCGGCCGCCGAACGCCTCGACGATGGCCTGGTGGCCGAGGCATACGCCGAGGGTGGGGACCCGCTGGCCGAGGCGGCGGACAATGTCCACGATGGACGCGGCATCCGCGGGGCGGCCGGGGCCGGGGGAGACCACCAAGTGGCTGGGGGCCAGGGCCTCGGCCGCCCCGGGGTCGATACGGTCGTTGCGGACCACCGACACCGGGCCGGCCAGGGCCTCCAGCAGGTGGGCCAGGTTGTACGTGAAGCTGTCGTAGTTGTCGACCAGGAGGATCACTGGGCCTCCGCCTCCTCGATGGCCGCCTCGAGCGCTGCCAGCTTGCCCAGGCATTCCCGGTGCTCGGCGGCCGGGTCGGAGTCGGCCACGATCCCCGCACCCGCCTGGAGGTACGTCACCCCGCCCGCGACGACCATGGTCCGAATGGCGATGCAGGTGTCGAACGTGCCGTCGGGGAGCGCGTAACCGACCGCGCCGGCGTAGATTCCCCGGCGGTACCCCTCGATCTCCGAGATGAGCTGCATGGCTCGTACCTTCGGCGCGCCGCTCACCGTGCCGGCGGGGAAGCACGCCCGCAGGAGGTCGAACGGGCCCACCCGGGGCCGGAGCTCGCCGGAGACCTCGGACACCAGGTGGGTGACGTGCGAGTACCGCTCCGGCTCCAGGAACCGCTCCACGCGCACTGTCCCGGGCAGGCACACTCGGGAGAGGTCGTTCCGTCCCAGGTCCACCAGCATTACGTGCTCGGCGCGGTCCTTCTCGGAAGCCAGGAGCCGGTCGGCGTCCCCCTCCCCGCGAGGGATGGTGCCCGCGATGGGGTTCACGCTGGCCCGGGTGCCATCGAGGCGGACAAGCGTCTCCGGGGACGAGCCCACCAAGGCCAGGCCGTCGAGCTCGAGGAGGAACATGTACGGGGACGGGTTGACCCGGCGCAGGCTCCGGTAGAGGGCCACCGGGCTCAGGGACGTGGGCCGTTCCGCCCGCTGCGACAGCACGACCTGGTAGCAGTCGCCCGCTCGGATGTGTTCCTTGGCCCGCCGGACCCACCCCTCGTACGTTCGTCGCGAGGGGAAGCGGCGGAGGCGGGCTCCGCGCGACGGGGGAGCGCTGGGTGTGGGGGACGGCGGAAGGCCGTGGGGGCGGCCAACCGTCTCGTGGAGATTGGCGAGGCGGCCGGCTATCTCATGGCGATCGGCGAGGCGCCCGGCCATCTCCTGCCGGTCCCCGGCGAGCACCTCGGCCACGCCGGCGGCGTGGTCGAAGCGCAGCAACCCCTCGACGGCGACGAAGGCGCTCTCCGGATGGGCGGGGCCCTCCGCCGGGAGGGGGACCGGCTCCAGGCGGACCACGTGGTCGTAGGCGAGGTATCCCACGACGGCCGTTCCCGCGGCCACCAGGCGCTCGGCCTCCTCGAGCGGCACGACCCGCCGACCCCAGCCCACCAGGCTGTAGCGTCTCAGCCGACCGCGCTCGACCGACTCCATCAGGAAGCTCGGGCCCAGCCCGCGCAGCCCGAGGTAGGCCCCCAAAGGGGTGACCAGGTCCGTATGGATAGCGGTGGTCGAGGCCACGGCGTCGCGCTCCTGGAAAAGGAAAAGACCTTCCGGGTCCGGAAGGTCTCGAGTGAGGTGGGTTGCTGTTCTTAGCTCACGTCACGCCACGCGCCCGCCCCACTCGAGGGGCCAGGCCCACCACCAGGTGCGGACGGGAGCGCGCATGCTGGCCCGAGGATAGGAAGCGAAGGCCCGCTCGTCAACCCCCCGGCCTCGATGCCAGGAACCGCTGAACGCAGAGGAAGCCGCCTGCGGACTTCGCATCCGTTGCTCGACCC
>DASYVD010000126.1:0-2922 GCA_036000545.1 Actinomycetota bacterium
GACGCGAAGCCCGAGCGGTCCGACCACGCGCTCGATGAGGTGGTACACGCCGTCCTCCCCCTCAAACACGGCGTGCTGAACCTTCTCGAGCCGCCCCTTCCGCTCCACGTAGACGTCGTCGGCCCCGTTCACCATGACCTCGCTGACCTCCGGGTCCTTCAGCAGGAACTCGATGGGCCCGAGGCCGACGACTTCATCTGACACTTCGTTGATGAGCGCGGTCAGATCACGTACGGGAAGCACCACGCGGTGCTCACCGAGGATCTTGAGAGCCTCCTCGCGCACATGGAGCCTCCGCTCTGCCGGTGAGGACGACCCGAGCATGGCCGCGTCTACCCGGTCGCGGACCCGTGAGGCGACAAGTCCTTTGAGCCGTCTCCATGACCCGGCGGGGTGCGCGCGGACGTGTGCCACCCTCATCGCGTCTGCACCGCAGATACGTTCGCTGGCGGTGGGTCGTCCCCTGCCGCTCCCCGGCCTGCCTCCACGACGTGACGGGCCAGGCCGACGAGGCACCGGCCCACCTGACCTGATCGCCGGGCCACGAGCTCACCCCGGTTCATGGCCCGAGGGATCGCACGGTCGTGCTTGAGGATGGCGAGTGGCCTCAGGCCGAAGACCCGTTCGACATCGTCGGGGACGACGTCACCAGGCGCCGCCCGGTTGACCACCAACCTGCACCGTGGCGTGAGCCCGAGGCCGCCCAGGTACGTGAGCGCTCTATGGGCCGCACGGAACGACAACACATCGAGCGACACGACCAAGAGGACCTCATCAGCCAGCTCCAACGCTCCCCTGCACGCCTCGTCGAGGGCCCGGGGAAGGTGAAGGATGACGACGTCGGCCTCCGTTCTGAGCAGCTCGACCGCCCTGGCCGCGTACTCTGCCGGCAGCGCGGCCGCAAGGGAGGGCTCCGGCGGGCCCAGCAGGGCCCGGAATCCGGCAGGGTGCGCGTACAGAACGCGCTCGAGATGATCCTGGGTCAGTTCATCCAGGACCGGAACGAGGTCTGCCACGGTGGTGACCTCCGAGGTGGGCGGCACCCCGATGGCGCATGTCACATCCGCGAAGAACGGATCCAGATCCACGAGCACGGTCGAGGCACCCCGCGCTGCGCACGCGGCCGCGAGATTCGCCGCCAGGAACGTGACGCCGGCCCCTCCCCGCGGCCCGTAGACGGCCACAACCCTTCCGGGCGTTCCGGGCGCAGGCTCGAGAGCCCGGGTGGCCCGCTTGGCGTCGCGAGCCAACGCCTCGCGCTCATCGGGCCACACATAGAAGCCTCGCGCCCCCGAACCCAACGCAGCCCGGAGTGCTCCTGTCGTCTCCTTCTCCGCCACCACCAGCACCGCGGAGTGACCATCCAGGGATTCCACGGCGCCCAGGACGCTGGTTGACACCACCGCAGCGTCGGGTCGCACCTCACGGACGCGGGCGACGAAGGATTCGCCGTCGGCAGTCGCCCCGGCGACGGTGAGCGAGGGAAGCCGATCGAGGAAGTGAAGGACCTCCTCCTGAAGCGCTAGATCCTCGATTCCCAGCACCACCGTCGCCTGCTTCACGGGCCCCTCCTTCACACACCCGACGCGCGGGTCACTCATTCTCCATGGGGAAGCTCTAGGAAGCGGTGCGGGGGAGGCTCCGCGGGAACGTCCGCGGCGCAAGCCGGAACATTAGGACCTGGGACCGTCTCCGCGCATCGCCAGATCGGGGGTTTCTCCGGGGGATTCGACTCCCCTAACCGGGGCGCCGATATCGGTCGAACAGGCCTGGAATGGCAGCTCGAGCTCGATCGATCGAGCGGAGCGCGCCTCAGTCAAGGGGTTCGATACCCAGCCGGTCAAGGCGTACCCGGAGCCGCTCCCACAGGTCGAGGATGAGCCGCTTCTCCCCATCTACCCCGCCCAGGAGGCTCCGGATGGTTCCCGTGGCCACCAGGGCCCGGCGGGTTTGGGTGAGGCCCTCCCCGGTGATCCGCCGAGCGTACGCGGCCACCCGGTCCTTCCTGCGCGGGTCCTCCTCGAGCAATCGGGTGAGCTCGTCGAGGGCGTAGCTCTCCTGCTCCTCCCGGTCCAGGAGGGTCCGCCGGACCACCTCCGCCGACACCCGGTCCAGGGCGGGCATGAGGAGGTCCCCGAAATCGCCTACCAGGGCGTCGCCGACGTAGTGCCACGCCTGGGCCTCCAGCCAGTCCCGGGGCTCGGTGTCCTCGAAGAACGCGTCGAAGTAGGGCGCGAAGGCGGCCTCCCGTCCGGCGGCTCCCAGCTCCCGGGCCCGGGCCTCGAGGAGGGCCGTGTTCTCCCGCTCCCGGGCCACCACGTGGTCCTGCTGCTTGCGAGCCCGTTCATCGGGAGCCAGGTCCGCGTTCGCCATCGCCCGGCGGAGAGCCGCCCGCTCCCCGTAGGAGAGCGCGGCCAGGAGGTCCCCCACGGCTTGGTTCGCGCCCACGGAGAAATTCTATGGGCCCGGACACCCAACTCCCGGTTCGTGTCAGACCCTCGCGCTAGCCTGCTGTGGTCATGGGAGCGGTGATCGATCTCGGGGCGTGGCGGCAGGAACGCGAGCCGGAGGCCCGGCTCCAGCGGGCCCTCGACGGCCTGGAGGAAGCCCTGGCCACCCGGGGCGAGGAGCCCCCGGAGTGGCTCCGGACCGAGATGCTGGCGGCCCTGGGGAGCCGACAGCTGGGGAAGGTTGAGGAGGCCGCCCGGCGGCTGGAACGCGCGGCGGAGCGGCTGACGCGTGAAGGGCGGCGGGCGCGGCGCCGCTGAGTCGGCGGGGAGACAAGACGAAGGGGGCAGGTACCAAAGCGCTCTTCGCTCTGCTCCGCTCGGACTCGTCGCCTGAGGCGGCGGCCCGAGCTTGCCTCCCGCGGCAGACCGAGCGTGGGTTCTGCCCCCTTCGGAGGCACCCGAAGATGCCTCT
>DASYVD010000127.1:0-2082 GCA_036000545.1 Actinomycetota bacterium
CGATCCCCTCCGAGAAGGTGCAGTTGGCAAAGCGGGTGAGCCGGCGTGCGCGGGCGATGACCTCTCGGGAGCGATCCACTCCCAGGACGGTGCCGCCAGAGGTGACCGCTTCGGCCATCACGCGGGTGAAGGTGCCGGTGCCGCATCCGACGTCGAGAACCTCGTCGCCTGGGCGGACGCCGCTGAGGGCGGCCAGCCGGGTGAAGACGCGGCATCGGCGGCCGCCGAAGAAGACGTGGTGGAGCACGTCATAGCTTCGTCCGTGCCCTATGTGCATGCCGGGCGTGCCGGCATTAGCCTGTAGGGCTCCAAATCCCAGTTTTCGGCTCTGATTGACGGTGGTAGGTAGCATCCTCGCGCCTTGGGATCGTTCATTTACTTCATGCTCGTCCGTCTCGTCGGCGTGCTTATCGGTCGCGGGAGCGAGTCGCAGCTCCAGCTGGAGAACGCCATCCTCCGCCACCAGGTGAGAGTGCTCCGTCGATCGGTTCGCTGTCCAGAGCTCAAAGACCGAGACCGGGCCTTGCTAGCCGCGGCGAGCCGCGCCCTCTCGCGTGAGCGTTGGGCCTCGTTCATGGTTACGCCCCAGACTCTCCTCCGCTGGCACCGCGAGCTCGTGAGGCGGAAGTGGACCTACCGTCGACGAGGACCTGGGAGACCGCCTCTCAGTTCCCAGACCGACGACCTCATCACCCGCCTCGGCAGGGAGAACCCGACGTGGGGATGCGTGAGAATCCAAGGAGAGCTCCGCAAGCTCGGAATTCGGGTCGGTGCGAGCACGATCCGGCGGATCCTGCGCCGAGCTGGCCTCGGGCCCGCGCCTCGCCGGACGGGTCCCACCTGGGCCGAGTTCCTGCGAGCGCAGGGGAGGGGAGTGCTGGCCTGCGACTTCTTCACGATCGAGACTGTGTTCCTGAAGACCCTCTACGTCCTGTTCTTCATCGAGCTCTCGACCAGGCGGGTCCATCTCGCCGGCACGACCAGCAGACCCGACTCGGCATGGGTCACCCAGCAGGCCCGGAACCTCGCGTACACCGAATGCCTCGAGGACAAGCACACCCTGCTCCGGGACCGGGACTCGAAGTTCTGTGGGCCCTTCGATGAGGTCTTCCGGACTGAGGGTCTCAACGTTGTGAGGACACCCGTCCGAGCGCCGAAGGCGAACGCTGTCGCGGAGCGTTGGATCGGCAGTGCTCAAAGGGAGTGCCTCGACCACATCCTCATCCTCGACAGCCGCCACCTACAGCGCGTCCTCGCTGTGTACGTGGATCACTACAACCGAGCGAGACCGCATCGGGCTCTCGATCTCGATCCACCTGATCTCCCGTCTTCCGCGGAAGGGGCCGTAGGCTCGCGCGTTCGTAGGCGCGACATCCTCGGCGGGCTCATCCACGACTACCAGAGGGTCGCCGCGTGAGCTGGCTCCGGATTTTGGAGCCCGACAGGGTCAAGGTCTAGCCCGTCTACGATTTAGGAAACTTTACGGCGGCTCGAGAAGGTGACGGACGGCCTGTTTGAGGAGGAGGAGGCCGTCCTGCACGTGATCGAGAGGATCGTGGCCCCGCTCGGCCTCCGGGTCGATGAGTCATCACCTTGGGTGGATGCGCGACTGTCGGACGGCAGTCGGGTGCAGACCGGATTTCTTAGCACCTGATTTCCCGGAAACGGCTCTCTCAGGCTGCAGGTCGCGCACGGTCACCTCGCCTTATTCGCTAACCACCCGGTAGAGACGCCAGCGCTCCGGAACGCCCTTCAACTCGTGCTCCCCGCGTTCCTCAAAGGTGAGTCCGGAGCCAGCGACCAGGTCCTTCACCGTACTCGAGACGAGCACCTCGCCCGGTCCTGCCAGCGACGCCACCCGGGCGCCGATCACGACGGCGATCCCGCTGACCTTGCCGTCGACCGTCTCGCATTCCCCCGTGTGGAGCCCGGCCCGGACCCCGAGGCCGAGCCGGGTGATCGCCTCGCGGATCGCCTGAGCGCATCGGATCGCGCGCGCCGGTCCGTCGAACGTGGCGAAGAAGCCGTCTCCGGCCGTGTCGACTTCGGTTCCGCGGTAGCGCGCCAGCACGCGACGGACTG
>DASYVD010000128.1:0-8093 GCA_036000545.1 Actinomycetota bacterium
AGGGTGGCCCTGTACCTCCAGGACAAACACTCCATCCGCGAGGGGATGAAGTACGTCCGGTACGCGGAGGAGCGCGGCTTCGAGGCCGTGTGGCAGGCGGAGAGCCGTTTGGTCCGAGAGGCCACCATCCCCCTGGCTGCCTTCGCCGCCGTGACCGAGCGCCTCAAGCTCGGATCCGGCGTGGTGAACATCTGGACCCGAAACGTCGGACTCCTCGCCGCCACCTTCTCCACCCTCTGGGAACTGGCCCCGCACCGCGTGCTGCTTGGCCTGGGCGCGTGGTGGGAGCCCCTAGCCACGAAGGTGGGCGTGGACCGCCGCCGGCCCCTCCAGGCCACCCGAGAGGTCGTCGAGGTCACCCGGCGCCTGCTGGCTCTGGAGCGCGTCACCTTCGACGGCGAGTTCGTGAAGGTACGCGACATCGAGCTGGACATCGTGCACGGCGACCGCTCGCCGCGCGACGTCCCGATCTACATCGGAGCCACCGGTATGAAGATGATGGAGCTGGCCGGGGAGATCGCCGACGGCGTGGTCCTCAACTATCTGGTGAGCCCGCAGTACAACGCGCGGGCCATGGAAGCCCTCGCCGCTGGTGCGGAGCCGGCAGGGAGGACCGTCGAGGAAGTCGACCGGCCGCAGCTCGTGGTGTGCTCGCTCGACGAAGATCGGGAGCGGGCTCTCGACCGTGCCCGGGAGCTGGTCACGCAGTACCTGGGCCAGCAGCCGCACATCATGAAGGCCTCCGGGGTCGACCAGTCGCTCCTCGACGAGATCGGGAATGTCCTCACCTGGCCTGCGGGCCCCGAGGAGATCCACCGAGCCATGAAGCTCGTGCCCGACGAGGTCGTGCAGATGATCACGGCGTCGGGGACTCCGGAGGAATGCAGGGCCAAGGTCGGCGAGTACGTGGCCACGGGCTGCACGTGCCCGATCCTCTACCCACTCGGAGACGACGTGTACTCGATGATCGACGCCTTCGCGCACGGGGGGTTCGGGGGGGTAGTTGGCCCTGAGCGAGCGAGTGCTGGGTCGCTAGAGCCAGCCTACCCTCCGACCGGAAGGCCAGATATCCGCTGATGGACGTGCTCTTCCCCCGCACCCTGGACCAGGCGCTGGAGATGAAGGCCGAGCGCCCCGAGGTGGTTCCCATCGCCGGGGGGACGGACCTCATGGTGGAGCTGAACTTCGGCAGGCTCCGGCCGCCGGCGATGATGGAGATCTCGCGCCTGCGCGAGCTGGCCGAGTTTCGGAGGGAGGACGGATTCTTCTTCCTCGGGGCGGGCGTGACCTACATGACGATCGAACGGGACCTGACGGAGCTCACCGCGCTGGTGCAGGCGTCCCGCACGGTCGGGTCTCCTCAGATCCGGAACCGCGCCACGGTGGGCGGGAACCTGGGTACGGCCTCGCCGGCCGGAGACGCCCTCCCCGTCCTGGCGGCGTTCGACGCCGAGATCGTCCTGACGTCGGCGTCGGAAGGGACCCGTTCGTTGCCGTGGAACGATTTCCTCACGGGTCCTAAGAAGAACGCGCTCCAGCCCGGGGAGCTGATCCTCGGGACACGGTGGAGGGTGCCCCGAGGCCCCGGCTCCTTCTCGAAGATCGGCCCGAGGAACGCCATGGTCATCTCGGTGGCGGGGGTGTGCCTGCAGATGGACGAGGACGAGCGGACCGTCCGAGTGGCGCTCGGTTCGGTGGCTCCCACGATCGTCCGAGCCTCCGAGGCCGAGGAGTTCGCGGCCCGCGCCCTGGACGACGCGGGGGCCTGGGACGATCCGGGCGCGCCCGTGCCGTCTGCGACCGTGGAGGAGTTCGGCGAGCGAGTTGCCGCGGCGGCCCGTCCCATCGACGACGTTCGGGGGACCGCGGCTTACCGGCGGCACGCCGTGATGGTCGTGGCCCGCCGGGCGTTCTCGTGGGCGCTCATGGACCGGGCCGCAGGAACCCTGGCTGAGAGTTGAGGATGCTGGTCCGGGCGTTGGTCAACGGGGAATGGCGGGAAGCCGACGTCTGGCCGGGATCCAGCCTCCTGTACATGCTCCGCGAGCATCTCAGTCTGCCCGGGTCGAAAAATGCCTGCGAACAGGGTGAGTGTGGTTCCTGCTCGGTCTGGATGGACGGCGAGCTCGTGTGCTCGTGCCTGGTCCTCGCGGCTCAGGCCGAGGGGAGGGACATCCGGACAGTGGAGTCGCTTTCCGATGGGGAGGAACTCCACCCCGTTCAAGAGGCGTTCGCCGAAGCGGGCGCGGTGCAATGCGGGTTCTGCACGCCCGGCCTGGTCGTGGCGGTGGTCGATCTCCTCGAGCGCGACCCCGACCCGAGCGAAGCCACCGTTCGGGAAGCCCTGTCAGGCAACCTGTGCCGGTGCACCGGGTACCAGAAGATCCTCGACGCGGTGCGTCTTGCCTCGGAAAGGATGAGAGGAGGACTCATCTGACCAGGATCCTCATCGACTCGTGCGAGGTCGTCGTGGCGATGGACGACGCTGGGACCGAGATCGCCGGGGGATCGATCCTCGTAGAGGATGGGGCCGTCGCCTGGATCGGGATTGGGCAGCCACACGGTGCCGAGGGCGCTGAACGGATCGACGGCCGGGGAACCGTGGCTCTCCCAGGCCTGGTGAACACCCACCACCACCTGTACCAGACCCTCACCAGGGTGCGGGCCCAGGGGGAGGGGCTGTTCGGCTGGCTCACCGGTCTGTATCCGGTGTGGGCGGGCGTCGACGAGGAGTGGGAACGGGCCGCCGCCGGCGTGGCCCTCGCCGAGCTGGCCCTCTCCGGCTGCACGACGACCACGGACCACCACTACGTGTTCCCAGGGGGAGCGGGGGGACTCCTCGAGGCCGAGATCGAGGTGGCCCGCCAGATCGGCCTGAGGTTTCACCCGTGTCGAGGGTCGATGGACCTGGGAGCGTCATCGGGCGGCCTGCCGCCCGACGAGATCGTCGAGGACGCCGACGACGTGCTCACTCGAACCGAGGAAGCCGTCTCGCGGTTCCACCAGGCGGAGCCGGGCGGCATGGTCCGGATCGCCGTGGGACCGTGCTCCCCGTTCTCGGTCACGGAGAGGTTGATGCGGGAGTCGGCCGCCCTGGCCCGCCGGCTCGGGGTTCGCCTGCACACCCACATCGCCGAGACGCTCGACGAGGTCGCGTTCTGCCGGGAGAGGTTCGGTCGCAGCCCGCTGGAGCTTCTCGACGACCTGGAGTTCCTGGGTGAGGACGTGTGGCTGGCACACTGCGTCCATCTGGAGGACAAGGACGTGCGGCGGATTGCCGAGACCGGCACTGGGGTGGCGTGGTGCCCGACGTCCAACCTGCGCCTCGGGTCGGGGATAGCTCCGGCACGGGCCTTGCTCGATGAGGGCGCCACGGTGGGGCTCGGGGTCGACGGGTCGGCCTCCAACGACGCCGGGGACATGATCGCCGAGGTCCGCCAGGCCATGTTGGTCGTGCGCGCCGCCGGTGGCGCCTCGGCTCTCTCCGCTCGAGACGCCCTCCGAGTGGCCACCCGGGGAAGCGCAGCATGCCTCGGGCGCAACGACATCGGATCGCTGGAGCCCGGGAAGCGTGCGGACCTCGCTCTGTTCTCCCTGGAGGGCCTGGCGTTCGCGGGGGCGGAGTCCGATCCCGTGGCCGCGGTCGTTCACTGCGGCCCTCAGCGCGTCCGCCATCTCCTGGTCGAGGGAACGCCGGTCGTTCGGGATGAGGAGCTGGTGAACGCCGACGAGGAGGCCCTCGCTGCCGAGGGTCGCCGGGTGTCGAACGGGATCATGGGGAGGGCGCGCCCATGACCATCCGCACCGACCGGCTCCTCAAGCGGGGCGTGGGGGAGAGCGTTCAGCGCATCGATGGCATTCCCAAGACGCAGGGGAAGTTTCAGTACGGGAGCGACTTGTGGGCCGAGGGGATGCTGTGGGGCCACACGCTCCGAAGCCCCCACCCGCACGCGCGAATCAAGGACATCGACATCACCGCCGCGAGGTCTTCGCCCGGGGTCCATGCCCTGCTTTTGGCGGAAGACGTCCCGGGAAAGAAGACCTATGGCCTCGAGTTCTCCGACCAGCCCGTCCTGGCGTCCGATCTGGTCCGGTACGCCGGAGAGCCGGTGGCCGTGGTCGCCGCGGAGCATCCCGAGCTCGCTCGCCAGGCCGCCGCCAAGATCGAGGTTGAGTACGAGGAGCTGACCCCGGTAACCGACATGCTCCAGGCTCTCCAGCCGGATACCCCGCAGCTCCATCCCTGGGGGAACGTCCTTCGGCACGTCCGGATCCTCCATGGCGATCCTGACGCCGAGGCGGAAGTGTGGGTGGACGGCTACTACGAGACAGGCATGCAAGACCAGGCGCCGCTGGGCCCGGAGTCCGGGCTGGCTGTTCCGTCTGAGGACGGCGGCGTGGACCTGTACGTCTCTACCCAGTGGCTCCATGTCGACCGGGAGCAGATCGCGCCGTGTCTTGGGTTGCCAGAAAAGAAGGTACGGATCTACCTGGCTGGGGTCGGTGGGGCGTTCGGGGCGCGCGAGGACGTCCACATGCAGATTCACGCGTGCATGCTGGCTCTCGAGACCGGCAGGCCCGTCAAGATGATGTACGGACGCGAGGAGTCGTTCTTCGGCCACGTCCACCGCCATCCTTCCCGCATATGGATGCGCCACGGCGCCACGCGGGAGGGGAAGCTGGTGAACGTTCGGGTCCGGATGGTGATCGACGGTGGCGCCTACTCGTCCTCGTCGGCGGCCGTCATCGGGAACGCCTCAACGTTTGCCGCGGGTCCGTACGAAGTCGCCAACGCGCTCATCGAGGGGACGTGTGTTTACACGAACAACCCGCCGTGCGGCGCGATGCGCGGGTTCGGGGCCGTGCAGGCGTGCTTCGCCTACGAAGCCCAGATGGACAAGCTGGCGAAGGAGCTCGGGCTTCACCCCTTGGAGATCCGCCGGAGGAATGCCCTTCGGAGTGGATCCATCCTCCCGACCGGCCAGGTGATCCGGGGGACCGCCCCCGTCCGCGAGTTGCTGGAGCGGCTCGAGGATATACCCATGCCGGATGAGCCGGCCGAGTCTCGCGACCCCATCACGTTCCCGGGCGGAGCGGGCAACGTGGGACGTGGCGAGGGCCTGAAGCGAGGAGTGGGATACGCGGTGGGCTACAAGAACATCGCATACAGCGAGGGGTTCGACGACGCCTCGGAGGCCCGGGTGACGATGTTTCGGGGGAGTGGCGGTCCGGTCGTCGAGGTGCACAGCGCGGCAGCGGAGGTCGGGCAGGGCGTGCACACGATCATGGCTCAGATCGCCCGTACTGAGCTCGGCGTCCAGGACGTGGTCCTCCATCCGTCGGATACCAACGTCGGCTCCGCCGGGTCCAGCTCGGCCTCGCGCCAGACCATGATGTCCGGTGGGGCAGTGCAGCTCGCCTGTCAGGCGGTGAGGGAGCAATTGTTGGATCGGGTGCGGGCTCGCGCCGCCGCCACGAACTCAGCGATCCACGGCGAGCTGTCCCTATCGGACGGCCGGATCACGCTCGACGGGGTGCCGATCGCCGACGTCGACGAGTTCCTGGACGATTCGATCACCGAGACGCGGGCCTACCATCACAGGGAGACGACGCCGATCGACGAACGAGGGCAGGGCGAGCCTCACGTCTCCTTCGCGTTCGCCGCTCAGCGTGCGGTGGTGGAGGTGGACGAGGATCTTGGGCTCGTCCGCGTGGTCGACGTGGCCTCCGCCCAGGACGTGGGCAAGGCGCTCAACCCCCAAAGCGTCCATGGGCAGGTCGAGGGGGGGACTGCACAGGGCCTCGGGCTGGCGCTCATGGAGGAGATCCAACTGAGGGAGGGCGTCATCAAGAACGCGTCTTTCACCGACTACCTGATCCCGACCATCCTGGACATGCCCCCGGTGACCTCCGAGCTCGTCGAGGAACCGGAGCCCGGGGTCCCGTTCGGGGCGAAGGGCGTGGGTGAACCCTCCACCATCGTCTCCACTGCGGCCGTCGCCGCCGCCCTGCGCGATGCCACCGGCCGGGAGCTGAACCGGGTCCCGGTCACGCCAGACGACCTGGTCGGCCTGCGGCCACCCGCACAAGCCGGCCCACCGCCGCCCGCCCCCGACGTGCCCTTCCCCGAGCCCGTGCCCAAGCACGCGGGGATCGCTGCCGGGCAGACCGAGCTCGGGGGCCACGAGGGATCGGACACGTATCAGGGGGGGAAGGGTTGACGGGGGTCCAGGGTGGCAGCAGCGCCACGAAGCGTAGCGGAGCGGATCAGGCTGCTGCAGTCCCCCTGGCCGAAGCGCCTCGCCGGAGGCGAGGGGCCTAGGAAGATGAATAGGAGCGCGCTCACGGGGCGGGACTACATCGAGACCCTCGACTGGTCCGTCGAGGAGATCGAGGAAGCCCTGGCGGCGGCGGCCGAACTCAAGGAACGGTTCCGCCGGGGCGACCCCCACCGCATCCTCCCCGACCGGACGCTGTTCATGCTGTTCCTCGACAAGTCGACCCGCACTCGGAACGCCTTCGAGGCTGGCATGACCCAGTTGGGCGGTCACGCTCATTACCTGGATGCCGAGATGACCCAGGTTGCCCACGGGGAGAGCCCCAAGGACATGGGGATCATTCTGTCCCGCTACGGGCACGGGATCGCCATCCGCCACGACCTCATCCCGTACGAAGGGAACGCGTACATGCGTGAGGTGGCGCGCTGGGCGGAGGCGCCGGTGATCAACCTCCAGTGCGACGTGGACCACCCGACCCAGACCCTCGCCGACCTGATGACGCTCCGGGAGCGGCGAGGGAACGATCTTCGCGGGATGCGCGTCGTGGTGTCGTGGGCATACGCGCCTTCGTACGCCAAGCCGCTGTCGGTTCCCCAGGGACTGTGCGCTCTCCTCCCCAGGTTCGGGATCGACGTGGTCCTCGCGTATCCCGAGGGCTGGGATCTCATGCCGGAGCTCATGGAGCGGGCGGACAAGGCCGCTGCGGAAAGCGATGGGTCCATCACCCTCGTCCACGACATGGACGAGGCGTTCCAAGACGCCGACGCCGTGTACCCGAAGTCGTGGGGCCGCCTCGACCTGTTCACCAACGAACAGGCCGCCCTCGAGGCGTCCGCCGCTCATCGCGGCTGGATCTGCGACGCTGAGCGAATGGCTTTGGCCAAGGATGACGCCCTCTACCTCCACTGCTTGCCGGCGGACCGGGGGAGCGAGGTGACCGATGAGGTCATCGATGGGCCGCAGTCCGTGGTCTACGACGAGGCTGAGAACCGATTGCACACGGGCAAGGCGCTCATGGCGCTCACCATGGGCGGCTTCGCCCAGACGGCCACACAGGATCCGTGACCCAGACGGAGTTCCCGGACACGTGGCTCGTGCCCTGGCCAGGGACCATACGGCCGAGCCGGCTCAAGGGCTATGAGATCGAGATCCCGATCGCTCCGTTCGAGTTGCCGGAGGGATGGGTCGAGACCTCGATCCGATTGGACTTCGTGGAGCTGCCGGAACTCGGCGACATCGAAGCCCGGACCTTCCCTTTCCCCACCAGCCCGGAGCCCGGGTACATCGACGGTTCGATCTACCTGAGAGAGACGCATAACCCAGTGGACATCACTGAGGTGGAGTTCGGGAGCTGGCAGGAAGACGAGATCGAGGCGACGCTGCGGATGCGGATCCTCTTCGAGTTCGAGGGAACCGGGTTCCGCGACCGGGACGCGGTGCTCACCACCACGCTCCGCCGCTCGGATGCATGACCGTGGTGAGCTTCGCAGGAGTCCGCGGACGGCGTCATAGTTCAGTAGAGAGCAGCACCGACAGGGAAGGGGGAAAGCGATGAGGAGACGTGATCGGCTGTGGACGGTGGCCCTCGTATCGACGTTCGCCCTGGTGGCCACCGCCTGCGGCGGTGGGGGCGGTGAGACCGGCGGTGGCGGCGACGCGGAGGAAGCCGTTCGGGCGGCGTTCGTGTTCATCACCAGCCCGGGGGATGGGGGTTGGACGTATCAGCACGAGCTCGGCAGGCAGATGGTCGAGGACGAGCTCGGGGACCAGGTGGTCACCACCAAGATCGAGAACGTTCCGGAGGAACCGGGGACG
>DASYVD010000129.1:0-14572 GCA_036000545.1 Actinomycetota bacterium
CCGTCTCGGGAGTCTTCGGCAGGTGAACGGTGACGAAGTCTGCCTGCACCAGGAGGGCCCCGAGGTCGGGCATCAGCTCCACGCCGATCTGCCGGGCCCGTTCGCGCGACACGTACGGGTCGTAGGCGATGAGCCGCATCCCGAAGGCCAGGGCCCGCTGGGCCACCATGGTCCCCACCCGGCCCAGACCCACGACCCCGAGGGTCTTGCCGTGGAGCTCGATCCCCTGGAACGGCTCTCGCTCCCACGAGCCTGCACGGAGGGCGGCGTCGGCGCGAGGGACTCGGCGGGCCACGGCCAGGAGAAGGGCCATCGTGTGCTCGGCCGCCGAAATCACGTTGGACTGGGGAGCATTCACCACCACGACCCCCCGGCGGGTGGCCGCCTCCACGTCGACGTTGTCCAGACCGATGCCGGCTCGCCCGATCACTTGGAGGTTGCGGCCTGCTTCGACGATCCGGGCATCCACCGTGGTCTGGGACCGAACCACCAGGGCGTGGTACGGCTCGATGGCTTCCGCGAGCCCGGCCGATGCCAGCTCAGGGCGCACGTCGACCTCGTGGTCCTCCCGGAGCAGGTCCAAACCCAGCTCGGCCAGCGGTTCGGTCACCAGGACGCGCACGGGGCGCAGTATAGGCGGGGCCCGAGGGGTTCACGCCCGGGTGGCCGCCGTTTCCCCTCCCGAATCCGCCTATCCCGTGATGGTCTCCACGATCACCGGGTCATGCACGGAGCGTTGGTCAACGGATAGGAGCCTGGCCTTCCCGGCGAAAGCCGTGAATACTCCGGCTCAGACTGACTGGATCTGGGCGAACACTCCCTCCGCGGCGGCCACCGCGGCCCCTCGCTTCACCGGGTAGCCCATGGCCTCCAGCGTGAGCTCCAGGGCCGCCAGGCACCGGATGACATCGAACCGATCGTAGTGGCCCAGGTGCCCGACACGGAAGACCTTTCCCTTCAGGGGACCCTGGCCAGGGGCGAGGATGATCCCGTGCTCGGACCGGACCCGGGCCACCAGCTCGTTCCCGTCGATGCCCTCCGGGGCGCGGACGGCGGTCACCGCCCAGCCCCGCTCGAGGTGCTCGCCGTCGAGGTCGAGGCCCAGCGCCCGCACGCCTTCCTTCACCGCCGTGGACAACAGGCGGTGACGCTCCAGAACGGCTTCCTCTCCCTCCTCGAAGTACAGCCGGAGGGCCTCCCTGAGTCCCAGCAGCAAGCTGATCGCCGGTGTCCACGGGCTCTCCGGATCGGGCAACTCGTACGACTGCTTGTAGGCCGCCCAGTCGAAGTAGAACCGCGGGTTCTTCGCCTCCCGCGCCGCCGCCCAGGCGCCCTCGGACACAGACACGAAGGCGATGCCCGGGGTCGCTCCGAGCGCCTTCTGGGAGCCGCCGACCCCAACGTCGACCCCCCAGGCGTCGCCTTGGTAGGGCACGGCACCCAGGCTCGAGATGACGTCCACCACCAGCAAGGCGCCCGCGTCCCTGGTGGCCCGGCCGATCGCCTCGACGTCATGGATCACGCCCGTGGAGGTCTCGCTATGCTGCGCGAGGACACCTTTCGTGGGCGCCTCGGCCATGGCCTCGGCAACCTCGTCGGCCCGCACGGCCCGGCCCCACTCGTACTCGATCCGCCGAACGTCGAGCCCGAACGCCTCGGCGATCTTGGCGAACCGCTCCCCGAAGTACCCCGCTACCGGAACCACCACCCGGTCGCCGGGTGAGAACAGGTTCGCCACCGCCGACTCCAGGCCCCCTGTGCCGGAGGACGTGAACACGAGGACGTCGCCCTTCGTCTTCAGCATCCGCTTGAGGCCGTCGGTGACCTCCCCGAGCAGCCGGCCGTAGCCCGGCCCCCGGTGGTACACGAGGGGGCTCCCCTGGGCCAGAAGGACCTCGGGAGGGACGGGCGTGGGTCCCGGCGTCATGAGGATCTCGGGTCGCTCTCGCTCTGACATGTGTTGCCTCCGCTCGGTTTTCTCAGGCTAGCACGCGGTCTCGGCGTTCCCTCTTCGGCTAGAGCAGCTCCTTCAGGACATCGAACAGCGCGTCGATGTCCGCCTCGGTGTTGAAGAAGTGCGGCGAGACCCGGAGGCCGTCTGCCCGGAAGTCGACGCACACATCCTCCTCGTAGAGGGCCTCCACGATCTCCCCAGCGCGCTCTCCGACGCCGACGTTGACCACACCCCCGCGGGCCTTTCGGTCGCGGGGGGTCCGAACGGGCAGCTTCATGGCGGCCGCTCGCTCCATGACGTAGTCGGTGAGCTCTCCTTGCCGCTCCCGGATCCGCTCCGGCGTTGCCTCGGTGATGATCTCCAGGCCACCGTGGGCGACGAACGGGATCGGCGCGGCGTGGGTCCCCTGCTCGAATCGCCGAGCCGCGGGATGCCAGTCCAGGTTCTGTAGGTCGAACGAAAACGGCTCTCGGGTGCTCCACCATCCGGCCACGGTGGGCTCCAAGCGCGACACAAGGTCGCGGCGAACGTAGAGGAATGCCAGTCCCGGGCCCCCGCAGAGCCACTTCAACACCCCGGCCGTGTAGAAGTCGCACCCCACTTCGTGCACGTCGATGGGGATGATCCCTGCGCCGTGGAAATCGTCCACCGCCACCAGCGCCCCCACGTGATGCGCCAGCCGGCAGATCTCGGCCACGTCGAGCAGCGCGCTCGACCGGTACAGCACCCGGTTCACGATAACCAGGGCTGTGCGCTCGTCGATGGCGCCGGCGAACGACTCCACCGGCACGGTGAGCCCGTCTGAGCTCCCCAGGAAGACCACTTCCGCCCCACGCCGCTGTTGGGCCAGGGCCACGTGCCCGTCCGTGGGGAAGTCGAGCTCGGTGAGCACGATGCCATTCCGCTCGCCGGAGAAGTCGAGTGCCGAGACCACCGTGGAGAGCGACAGCGAGACGTTCGTGGTGATCGCCAGCTCATCCGGATCCGCTCCGATGAGGCCGGCGAACAGCCGCTTGACCTGTCGGATACGCGGGAAGATCCGCTCGAACCAAACTGGATCCGGCGCCCCCATCTCCTCCCAGGCCTTGACGTATTCGGCGAGGTAGGCCTTCGACCTTCGCGAGACCGGGCCCAGCGACGCGGAGATGAGGTACGCCTTGCGCTCGACGACCGGGAACTCCTCCCGGTAATCGGTCAGGGGTCTGGTGGTCACCCCCCGAGCCTACCCAACCGAAGACCTACAGGTAACTCCGGAGGTCCCAGAGCTCCGGGAAGAACCGCTTGTCGAGCGTGGTCCGGAGGTACGACGCTCCACTGGAGCCTCCCGTCCCCGTCTTGCTCCCGATCTCCCGCTCCACCATGAGGATGTGGTGGTACCGCCATTGGGAGAACAGCTCGTCGTAGGTGAGCAGCGCCTCCGAGAGCGCAAAAAGCTCTGGGAACGCGTCGCGGTCGCGGAACAGCTTGATGAGGCTGGCCCGGCGGGCCTCCTCGTCTCCGGCCGGCATAGGAAGCCCGTGATGGTCCATTGCCGCGCGGAACCCATCCCAGAGAGACGGCTCGCGCAGACGCCCCTCCAGACGCGCGCGCTCTTCCGGGGTCTCGGCGAGGTTGAGGTAGGAGCGGTTGCGGAGCCCGGAGAGAAACTCGATCTCTCGGAACCCGAGGGACTGGAAACCACTCGCCGGCGAGAGGTTGGACCGGAATTCCAGGAAGTCCTGAGGGGACATCGTCTCCAACACGCCGATCTGCTCGATGAGGATCCTCTCGATCGCGTGAACCCGTTCGAGGTAATGCCGGGGAGCGTAGGTCTCGCCCTCGATCATCCGGTCCCGAGCCGACTCGAGCTCGAAGGCCATCTCCTTGAACCACAGCTCGAACGCCTGGTGCACCGTGATGAACAGGAGCTCGTCGTGGGCCGCGGGGTCGGAGATGGGCGTTTGGATCGAGAGCAGCTCCGGGACCCGGAGGTAGCTTCCGTAGGAAAGCTGGCCTTCCTCGTCGGAGATGCGGCCCATCCGCCGCGTACCGGCGCCGCCCTCACCCTCCGCCGGGATTTCCCCTTCCGTCACCTTGTCGGGTCGGTCGGAATCGCCCGGCTCGGACCGCTGCTCCTCGCCCATCGCCCCGATTATGGCAGCGGACCAGACTCCAGGAGAAGACTTCGGAAATCCTGTGGCCACGCTCGTGGCTTGACCTCGTCGTCCACCAGTACGGCGACGACCCTCCCCTCGGACGCCACCTGGCCCTCGGGGCCCGCGATCGTGAACGCGTAGGTGATGGAGCTTCTCCCCACGTCGCTCACCTCGACCCGGACCTCGCACTCGTCCCAGAATCGGAGCGGCGCCCGATAGTCGATCGAGGCGTGGGCCCGGGGCAGCTTGCCGTAGACCTCCCGGAGGATGCCCAGGCGATCGAGGAGCACCACTTCCGCCTCCTCCATGAGCCGCAGGGGCGCGGTGTTGTGGTACTTCGTCGAGGCGTCGGTGTCGAACCACTGGATCCGGCGCGTGATCACGACGGACGCTGGTCCTTTCCCGGACATCGGCCGCCATCTTAGTCGCCGGCCCGGCTGGTAACGTACGGCCATGCGGGTCGGCGTGGGGCTCCCGAACTCCGTCCCCGGAACCGAAGCCTCCCTGCTCCTGGAGTGGGCCCGCCGGGCAGACCGTGGCCCCTTCACCAGCGTCGGGGTCCTCGATCGCGTTGGGTACGATTGCCACGATCCCCTGTCCCTCCTTGCGGCGGCGGCAACAGTCACCGAGCACGTGAACCTGGTGACGATGGTGGTGATCGCCCCGCTCAGGAGCACGGCCCTACTGGTCAAGCAGGCCGCGTTCATCGATGCCGTGTCCGGCGGACGACTCGTCCTCGGGCTCGCCGTTGGCGCGCGCACCGCCGACTACGAGGCGGCCGGCATCGATCACCGCGATCGAGGCAGGCAGTTCGAGGAGCAGCTGGCCTCGTTGAGGGACCGGTGGGAGACCGGACCGGGGCCGAGGGCCGCCCGTCCTCGCGGCCCGGAGCTTCTCGTCGGCGGCGGTAGCGACGTCAGCTTCGCTCGTGTCGCCAGGTACGCCGACGGATACGTGCATGGCGGCGGGCCGCCGCGCGCGTTCGCCCGGGCAGCCGAACGGGCTCGGGCGGCGTGGACCGACGCGGGGCGGCCCGGGAGACCCGCACTGTGGGGCCAGAGCTACTTCGCTCTCGGGGACGACGAGACGGTTCTGCGCGGGCGGGACTACATGCTCGACTACTACGCGTTCACGGGGCCCTTCGCCAAGAAGATCGCCGACGGGCTCCTGACGAGTCCCCAGGCGGTGCTCCAGCAGATCCGGGGATACGCGGAAGCCGGGTGCGACGAGCTCGTCCTGTTGCCCGCCGTGGCGGACCCCGACCAGCTGGACCGTCTCGCGGACGTCGTCGCGGATGCCCGGCCTCTGGGGGCCGCCCCGTGAGGATCGTCACGGTCGGCGGAGGTCCGGCGGGACTCTACGCCAGCCTCTTGCTCAAGAAGGTGGACCCCCGTAACCAGATCACGGTCCTCGAGCGGAACCCGGCCGACGCCACCTACGGCTGGGGAGTGGTCTTCTCCGATCAGACCCTCACGGAGTTCCGCGAGGCCGACTACCCGACCTACCGGAAGATCACCGATCGATTCGTGCAGTGGGATGCCATCGACGTCTTCGTCGGCGATGAGCTCGTTCGCTCGGGAGGACACGTCTTCGCGGGCATCGCCCGCAAGGAGCTGCTGGGCATCCTTCAGGGGCGGTGCGAGGAGCTCGGTGTGGAGCTCCGGTTCGAGGAGAGGATCGAGGATCTCGAATGGCTTCCCCCACATGACCTCCTGATCGGGGCTGATGGCGTCGCCAGCACGGTGCGGCATTTCCACGAGAAGTCATTCCGGCCATCGTTCGAGGAAGGGGGAGCCCGCTACATCTGGTACGGCACGAATCGAGCGCTCGACTCGTTCACGTTCGTCTTCCGTGAGAGCGGGCAAGGGCGGTTCCAGGTGCACGCCTATCCCTTCGACGGATTCACGAGCACCTGGATCGTGGAGTGCAGCGAGGAGACGTGGCGCCGGACCGGCCTCGACGAGGCCGACGAGACAGAGAGCATCGCGTTCTGCGAGCGCCAGTTCGCAGCCGACCTCCGGGGAAACGCCCTGCTGTCCAACAACTCTCGCTGGCTGACGTTCACCACGCTCCGATGCAAAACCTGGTGCCACGGGAACGTCGTGCTCCTCGGTGACGCCGCGCACACGGCTCACTTCTCGATCGGCTCTGGGACCAAGCTGGCCATGGAGGACGCCATCTCTCTGGCTCGAGCCTTCGAGCATCACGGGAGCGCCACAGAGGCTGCCCTCGCAGACTACGAGCTCGAGCGGAAGCCGATGGTCGAGCGGTTCCAACAAGCCGCGGAGGAGAGCCGCGCCTACTTCGAGAGCACCGCCCGCTACGTCCACCTCTCCCCCCAGCAGTTTGCTTTCCACCTGCTCTCCCGCAGCGGACGCATCGATTACGACGTGCTCAGGATCCGCGACCCTTCGTACGCGGACGGTGTGGACCGGTGGTTCGCGGCGACGACCGGAGCACGGCCCGCTGCTGTTGCCCCCCCACCCGCGTTCACCCCCATATCCCTGCGACGGCTACGGCTGAACAATCGGCTGGTGGTCTCACCGGCGCCGCGTTACTCGGCTGTGGATGGACGGCCGGGCGAAGCGCACCGGGAGGACCTGGTGCGAGCGGCCGACACGGGGGCCGCGCTCGTCCTCACGGAGATCCTGGCCGTGTCCCCCGAGGCTCGCATCACCTCGGGCGACGCCGGCCTCTACCGTGACGAGGATGCGGAGAGGTGGGCAGCGATCATCGAGGAGGTCCGTGCCTCAGGAACCAGAGTCGGCTTTCGGGTCGGACACGCGGGGCGTCGAGGATCTACCAGGCCCCGGCAGGAGGGACTGGACCGGCCGCTTCGGGAGAACGGCTGGGGCCTCGTATCGGCCTCGGCGATCCCCTATCGTCCCGATGGGCCGGTGCCTCGCGAGCTGCGCCGCGACGAGATGGAGCAGGTCGTCGCGGCGTTTGGGTCCGCTTCCGGGCGCGGGGCGGCGGCCGGCTTCGACTTTCTCGAGGTGAACATGGCCCACGGCTACTTGCTGGGCTCGTTCCTCTCTCCCCTGACCAACGTCCGCACGGACGAGTTCGGGGGCTCGCTCGAGCATCGCATGCGGTTCCCTCTCGAGGTCCTGGGAGCCGTGCGGGCGACGTGGCCCGAGGACAGGCCCCTCGCCGCGGCGATCAACTCAACCGACTGGGCCCCCGGCGGCACGGAGGCCGAAGACGCGGTCATCGTGGCGAGTACGCTCGCCCAGGCGGGATGCGACATCGTCGCGGTCCTGGCCGGACACACCACGCCCGATCACCGCCCGCAGTACGGTCGGTTGTTCCTCGTCTCGCTGGCGGATCGGATCCGCAACGAGGCTCGCGTTCAGACCCTCGTCGGTGGAGGGATCACCACAACCGGTCAAGCGAACACCGTGCTCGCAGGAGCCCGCGCTGACCTCGTGGTCATGGACCTGTTCCTGTAGCAAGCCGGCTCCTTCTTCTTCCTGGACGGCGGCTACCTCTGACCCGAGCCCCGGGGCTTCGGGCCCAGCGCGTAGCCGAGCCGTCTGGGAAACGAAGCAACGAATTGGGTAACGGACCCCACCCGGCCACCTTCGTCCTCGGCTCGTTCCTTGCGCGCGATGGCTGACTGCACCACGAACGAGCCCACCGACGTGAGCGCGGTCGGCGGGAACCGCAGCGGGCGCCGGTTCACCATGGGGAGGTCGGTGACGGGGTCCTCCGTGTCCGTCACGAGCGCGGACAACACCCGCCCGGCGAGATGGCTCGGGCCCACGCCGTTCCCTGTGTATCCGAGCGCGTAGTGGATCCTCCCGGAACCAAGCGTGCCGAAGATCGGGTGGTGAAGCGACGACACGTCGACAGGGCCGCCCCACGCCTCCTCGATCCGAACGTCCCGGAAGGCAGGGAAGAACCGAAAGAAATCCTCCCGTAGCGCGCGTACCGAGGCCTCGTCGAAGTCGTGCTTCGGGCTGGCCCGCGTGCTCCATTCCGATCGACCCGGGCTTCCGAAAGCAACCCGCCCGTCGGGCGTGGTTCGGAAGTAGTGGAGGGCCGTCCGATAATCGGAGATGCCCACGCCGCTGGTCCAACCGATCTCCTCGAGGAGCTCCGGGGCCGGCGAGGTCATCAGGATGTAGCTGCCCCGGACGACCACCGACCGCCGGAGTCCGGGCCAGGCCGCCCCCCACGGACCCATCGAGAGCAGAGCCCTCCCCGCCCGCACCCTGCCCCCAGCTGTCTCTGCGAGGACCGCGGACCCCGGCCGCGTTCGCTCGGTGGTGGTCCGGGCCACCGGACTTCCCTCGAAGATCCGGACCCCTCGGTCGAGCAGGACCCGGCGCAGCCCCAGGGCCAGCCGGGCCGGCTGCAACGTGGCCCCGTCGCGCATGAACACCCCGCCCCCAAAGACCGGCGAGTGACAGGCCCCCCGCACCTCCCCGGAGGACAGATCGCGGAGCTCCTCCGCGACGTCGAGGCGCCGGCAGGCTTCCACCGCCCCCGTCCAGGCCCCCTCCTGAGCCGGCGACGAGGCCACTCCGATCCACCCAGCTCTCCCGTACCATGCATCCACGTCCTGGTCGCGGCACCATTCCCCGATCGCTTCGATGCTCTCCGACAGGGCCCGGCAGGCCTGCAACGCGCGGACTTCTCCGTACCGCTCGGCGAGGTCGTCCGCCTCGTCCCACCATCCAGTGACGAACCCTCCGTTGCGACCGCTGGGACCGAACCCACAGCGGTCCGCCTCGAGGAGCACGATGTCGATACCGGGCGAGCGTTCGGTGAGGAACCATGCGGTCCACATCCCGCTGAACCCGCCGCCGACGATCACGACATCCGCCGACACCTCCCCCGTCAGGGGTGGGCGGGGTTCGAGCGGATCCGTGGCCAGCGCCTCACCCAGCCAGTAGCTGGTCTGAGGGCTCCTGGGTATCGCCTCGGGCATTCCCTCGCTCCGCGGGCGCTACGCGCCGAGCTCGTAGAGCTGGCCGGGATCCTGGTCCAGCCCGTTCATCACCTGCCACAGAGCTGCCAGGGCCTTGGCCGCGTTGCGGTGGGCGAAGGGAGGGAGCTGATCGCCTTGCTCCCGAAGGACCCGCTCCAGGGCCCGGTAGGACCCCACCAACGCCCGCTCGGCCTCGTTCAGTTCGGTTGCCGCGCTCATCCCCGCTGCCTCCGCTCGCCTTCGGTCCCGATCACGATCCGCTCGTCGTTGACCCGCTTGGCCTTGAGCTCGAACCGCGGAAGGCTGCCCGCTTCCGCCTCTTTCACCCCGAACCGCAGCCCCTCATGAGCGTCTGCCAGGGAACGCTGGAGCTCGCTGAGGATTCGCTCCCGGTCCGCCTTTGCATCCGGGATCTCCACCAGCACATCGATCTCGTCCCGGATCCCCTCCGCCGTGTACAGATGGATCTGGAACTCGTCGATCTGCTCGTGCTCCCTGACGATCGCCTCGACCGCGCGGGGATACACGTTCGTTCCCCGCACGAGCTTCATGTCGTCGACCCGGCCCCGGATCCCGCCGTCGTAGATGTCGAACGTCCGCCCGCAGTCGCATCGGTCGTGCGGGACCTTCACCACGAAGTCGCGGGTCCGGTACCGGATCACCGGGATGAACCCCCGGCCGAAAGAGGTCACCACGCGCTCCCCCATCTCGCCGTAGGGAACCGGCTCGTCGGTCTCCGGGTCGACGACCTCCTCGATGTAGTGATCCTCGATGATGTGCGTGCCCCCGGGCTGGTGGTCGCACTCGAAGATCATGATCGTGCCGAGCTCCGTCATCCCGGCAGTGTCACCGGCCTTCGCTCCCCATTGCTCTTCGATGAGCTTCTTGGTGGCGGGGATGGAGCCGGCCGGCTCGCCGGAGAGGATCAGCCGCTCTACGGTGGACTTGGGAAGGTCGATCCCCAGACTCTTGGCTTCCTGAGCCATCCGCAGAGCGTAGGTGGGGGTCGAGCAGACCACCGTGGCGCCCAAGTCCACGATCTGCTTCACCCGTTGGTCGGTTGTCAGCGCACCTCCGGGCAACGTCAGGCAGCCCATCTTCTCGCACGCATAGTGCAGCCCCCAGAACCCGATGAACGTTGAGTACCCGAAGGCCACGAACACGGTATCGGCGGGACGGACCCCGAACCCCCACAGCCCGTAGCACCACATCTCCGCGATCCACTCCCAGTCCTTGAGCGAGTCGAGCACGCGGATCGGCGTCCGTCCCGTCGTACCGGAGGTCATGTGGTAACGGATGGCAGCCTCTTCCGGGGCGGCCAGGATGGGGCCGTACGGCGGATGCTCGAGCTGCCCCTGCATCCACTCGTCACGTGTCATGAACGGGATCCGCCGCAAGTCGTCCACGGTGGCGATCGAATCGGCGGTCACGCCCGCGTCTCGCAGCCGTTTGGAGTGGAAGGGAACCTGAGTGTCGGCCCATTCGACGAGATTCCTGAGCTTCCGGAGCTGCAGGGTCTCGAGCTCCTCGCGCGGCAGGGTTTCGTGCCGCGGATTCCAGTACGGCGAGTCCCTCATCGCTGACCCTCCTGGTCCGATCCGGCCGAATCGTACTACCGGGCCTTCCGAGGCCGCACCGCCGAACGTCAGACGGCTGGCTGTCCCGGTTCTTCCTTGCGGCGGTCCAGTTCGTCCCGCAGGGCGCCCAGGACTTCGACCTCAATGAGATCCTTGGGTCTACCGGCTGCCTGCTTCATTCGAATCAGGTCGTCAACCGAAGCAACCAGTGCGTCGACTCCGTCCATGTCCACGAGGCTGGCCCGCTCGACCAGATCCGCGTAGCCCCGACTGCCCGAAGGGGTGCCCAAGCAGTCGAAGTCACCGGCGTCCGTGACGAAGGTGAAGTGGTCACCAGTGGCTAAGGTCGGGGCGTCGGGCTTGAAAGGTATGTCGTCTGGAGCGCCCCGCAACTTCGCCCCAAGTCTGAACAGGACCCGGGAAAGCCGTTCTAAGTTCTCCCGGCTGCGCTCGTAGCAGATGTCCAGGTCGTCGGTCAGGGAAGGAGAACCCAGGGCGGCGGCGCCAATTCCTCCAATCACCACGAACTTGACGCCCTCATCGTGCAACTCTCGGAGGATACGGTGCGGGTCGAACCGCGGCATCATCGAGCCCTCTGGGCCCGACCCCGGATCCTGGAGACTGCTTCCGCCGCCGCGGCTGTGTTCTCGATTCGCTCGCGGGGAGTCATCCTAAGTCGCTCGCGGATCTGTGTTCGGTCTACCCCCAGCCCGAGCAGGGGTTCAGCTTCGAGGTCGAAGCCGCAGGCCCGGAGGAGCCTGGACAAGGTACTAGCCCGGGGATCCGTTGAACCCGCCTCGATCCTCCCCACAGTTGACTGAGGGACTCCAGCGCGAGCGGCGAGGTCCCGCTGGCTGAGGTGGGCCCAACGGCGGGCCCTTCGAATCAGAGCTCCAGGTGCGTTCATCGCATAGTTGATGATAGCACATAAGCTATCTGATAGCAGCTATGCTATCGAAGGCAGCCTATATGGCTCTGCCGCGAGGCGCCTCACGATAGAGTTCGCCTCGTCGTGGAGGCTGCGTCTTTTTCACTCACGCCGGAGCAGGAAGAGCTGATCGCCGATACCAGGCGGGTGGCCCGGGAGGAGCTCCTCCCGCTGGCGGAAGGTGGGCAGCCGGGCATGGTCAACCGGCCGTTGGTCAGGGCCCTCGGCGAGCACGGACTGCTCCCCAGGCTGTTCCCGGAGCGAGTCGGAGGCACGCGCCCGGGGAACGTCTCCGCCGTGGAGCTGTGCCTCCTGCGAGAGGCTCTGGCCATCGAGTGCACCGAGGCGGAAACCGCCCTGGCCCTGCAGGGGCTCGGGGCCTATCCGATCGTCCAGGCTGGCAGCGAGGACCTCGCCTCCCGGTATGTCCCACCGGTGGTCCGAGGGGAGACTATCGCCGCGTTCGCCCTGACCGAGCCCGAACACGGGTCGGACGCGGCGGCCATCGAGCTCCGTACGGAACGGGACGGCGACGGATTCCGACTCTCCGGGGTCAAGGCGTTCATCTCCAACGCCCCCCAGGCAGACCTGTACACGGTGTTCGCCCGGACCACGGCCGGCGCCGGGGCGCACGGTGTCACGGCGTTCGTCGTCCCTGGAGATTCCCCTGGCCTGACCGGCGAGGCGCTCCGGTTGCTGGTCCCCCACGCGATCGGGCGGCTCGAGCTCGACGGGGTGCGCGTCCCGGGCGATCACGTGCTGGGCGGGATCGACGAGGGATTTGGGCTGGCCATGCGGACGCTCGATCTTTTCCGCCCCAGCGTAGGCGCGTTCGCCGTCGGCATGGCCCGCGCAGCTCTGAATGCCGCCGTGGCTCACGCCGCAAAGCGGGAAGCCTTCGGCAGAGCCATCAGCGAGTTTCAGGCCGTCTCCCACACCATCGCCGAGATGGCCACCCGGACCGAGGCGGCCCGGCTGATGGTCTATTCGGCAGCCGCGGCCCACGACGAGGCCCGGCCGGGAGTCAGGCGAACCTCAGCGATGGCCAAACTGTTCGCCACAGAGACCGCGCAGTGGGTGGTGGACGCGGCGATCCAGGTACACGGGGCCGCGGCCCTCGCGGACGACCATCTCCTGGCGAAGCTCTACCGGGAGGTCCGGGCCCCTCGCATCTACGAGGGGACCTCGGAGATCCAGCGGGAGATCATCGCCCGCGAGCTGTTCCGCTAGAGCTCAGGCTATCCAGCGATCAATACGTCCGGCGCACGCCCCCGCTGAAGCTCCTGATCAGGAGGACCAGGACGATCGCCACGAGGATCGACGCGAGCCAGTCGACTCCGGCGGTCTCGGGGAACACCTCTCCGGCGAGCCAGCCACCGAGGATGGCGCCGACCACGCCGATCAGCAGCGTGCCAAAGAAGCCCATGGGATCTCGACCGGGGACCAGGAACCTGGCCACCAGCCCGACCACCAGACCGATCAGGGCGTAGAGAACGATCGTGCCCAGGTCGATCCTGATCTTCCCCTCTGCTGCGACGAGCATGAGGGCCGGCAAAACGATCACAGGTCGCAGGTACCTCATTGAGCACCTCCTCTGTTCGGGCTGCTTATCGGCCGCTACGGGCACTCACCGCATACCTACCCCCCCGCCGACCTCGGGAAACGCTGTGCCGCGAGGCGAGCCACGGCCCGGGAACCCAACTTCCGCCCCCGGTGTAGCAGTGGTGGAAGATTCGCTCCGTGGAGGGCCGACCACTGGAGGACGCCGAGCTCATCGAGCGGGCGAGGCGAGGAGATTCGGGCTCCTATGGGGAACTCGTGCGCCGGTACCAGCAGGTCGCCGTGAGGACCGCGTATGTGGTGGCGGGAGACGCGGCAGATGCGGAGGAAGCCGCCCAGGAAGCGTTCGTCAAGGCCTATCGGGCCCTCGATCGCTTCCGGGGCGACGCCCCGTTCCGGCCATGGCTTCTGGCCATCGTGGCAAACGAGGCCCGGAACCGCCGCCGGGCGGCGGGGCGGCAGGCCGCGCTGGCCCTGCGGGCCGCCGAGCGGGGCCGCCCCTCGGGGGATGCGGTCCCATCTCCCGAGGAGGCGGTCCTCGGGACCGAGGAGCGTGAGCGGCTGCTGGCGGCGGTGAACAGCATGGGAGAGAGCGACCGGATGGTCATCGCGTATCGGTTCTTCCTCGACCTCTCCGAGCGGGAGACGGCCGAGGCACTGGGCGTTCCCGCGGGGACCGTGAAGTCGCGGCTGTCCCGGGCGCTCGAACGTCTTCGGGCCCGGCTCGAGTCGGGAGGGGCTGACGAAGGAGGAGACGGTGGCTGACCGGCTGGGGAGTCTCTCTGACCGCGAGCTGGGAGCCGCGCTCGTCGCGGTGGGCCGCGATCTCGCCTTCCCCGAGGTTCCGGACTTCGCCCCCGCCGTGGTCCGGCGGCTCGAGGAGAAGCCGGTCCGCGCTCCGTTGCTTGAGCGGGCCGCCCAGGTCTTGGGATTCCCCGTGCTCCGGAGGCCGGGCCGCAGGGTGGCCCTGGCGCTGGCGACAGTCCTGATCCTGGCCGGCGGAGCGGTCGCGGGCGGCCTGCTCGTGCGAGGGGTGCGCATCCTGATCGAGACCGAGCGGACCGCTCCCCCGCCCTCGCCCACGGTCTCGGGGCCGCTCGGCAGAACGCTGTTCTTGGGCGAACAGGCGACCCTCGACGAGGCGCGGCGTCAGGTCGACTTCGAGGTGCTCGTCCCCACCACGGGCGGACTGCCCGAGCCGGTCGCGTACGTGGACGACGACCCACCGGGCGGGCGGGTATCGCTCGTGTACCCGGTGGGCCCAGGGATCCCCCGCATCGCGGAGACCGGGGTGGGGATGCTGGTGATGGAATTTCGGGCCCGGATCGACCTTCCCTTCCTGGAGAAGGTGGTTCACGAGGCCGAGCTGGTCGAAGAGGTCGAGGTCGGGGGAGAGCCGGCCTACTGGATCGAGGGCGAGCACACCGTCTTCTACCTGGACGAACACGGCCGGCCTCTCGGGGAACGCTCCCGCCTGGCCGG
>DASYVD010000130.1:0-14816 GCA_036000545.1 Actinomycetota bacterium
GGCCCGTTGACCATCGCCACCACCCGCAGGTACCTGATGCTCTTCGACCACAACGTCTTCTATCCCGACCCGTCGAGCGTCACGGCCACACGCGATCGGCTGATCTTCGAGTTCGACCCACCTCCGGGAGAGGTTTTCCGAGTGACGATGGACGGACGCATCGAGCCGACGGAGCACCTCAGCCAGTCGGCCGAGACCTCGTTGCTCGTCGACGGCGTGGCGGTAGTAACCGTTTCCTACACGACGAGGGTGGTGCCGTAGATGGAGATCGTGATCCGTGCTTCGATCCTCTACCTCCTGATCTGGATACTCATTCGCGCGATGGGCAAGAGAGAGCTGTCGGAGATGAGCGCGTTCGAGCTCGTGCTGCTGGTGACCATCGGCGACTTGGTGCAACAGGGCGTGACACAAGAGGACTACTCGATCACCGGCGCGTTCCTCGCCATCGGGACACTCGGCTTCTGGATCCTTCTATGGTCCTACGTGGCTTTTCGATTCAAGAGGACGCGAGGGGTGATCGAAGGCAACCCGGTGATCGTGGTGCATGACGGGCGTATCCAGCAGGAGGCGCTTCGAGTGGAGCGGGTGACGCTCGACGAGCTCAAGGATGCGGCCCGGGAGCAGGGCATCGGCGACTTGCGCGAGGTGCAGTTCGGTGTGCTGGAGGCGAGCGGGAAATTCTCGTTCCTGACGCGCAGGGACCTGGACCAGCGACCGCGGCAGAGCGGGACGGAGCGGGTAGCAGAGTAGGGCCGGGCTACATCCGTTCGAACAGGATGGCTCGCTTCACCTCTTGAATCGCCTGGGTGACCTTGATCCCGCGAGGGCAGGCTTCGGTGCAGTTGAAGGTGGTCCGACACCGGAACACGCCGGTCTTATCCCCGAGCACGCGGAGGCGCTCCCTGCCTCCCTGATCCCTCGAGTCGAAGATGAACCGGTGGGCGGTGACGATCGCGGCCGGCCCGATGTACCGACCGTCGCCCCAGAAGATCGGGCACGAGGTGGTACAGGCGGCACACAGGATGCACTTCGTGGTGTCGTCGAACCGTTCCCGTTCCTCGGGGCTCTGGAGCCGCTCCCGGTCACCGGCGTCCTCGTCGTTGATCAGATACGGCAATACCGCCCGGTACCCCTCGAAGAACGGCTCCATATCCACGATGAGGTCCTTCTTCACCGGGAGGCCCCGGATCGGCTCTACCGTCACCTTGGGTGCCACGTCCTTCACCAGCACCTTGCACGCCAGGTCGTTCTTCCCATTGACCAGTATGGCGTCCGAGCCACAGATGCCGTGTGCGCACGACCGCCTGAGGGCCAGCGTGCCGTCGTGGCGCCACTTGACCTCGTGGAGGGCGTCGAGGAGCCGGTCGGAGGGCTCCATCTCCACGGTGAACTGGTCCCACCAGGGGTCGGCGCTCACCTCAGGGTTGTAGCGGCGGATGCGCAGCGTCAATTCCATCGCTACCGGCTCAGATGAGAAGTAGCACCCAGACCGTGAGGGCCGCACCAACCACGGCGGTCCCGTAGCAGGCCGCGGCGATGTGCAGCTTTCCGCCGTGGATCCCGAGCTCGTGGTGGATGGTGAACCGGAACCGGTGGGCCCAGTGGAACAGGGGGAGGGTGACGAGGACCCCGAGGTAGAGCTTGGCCAGAGGGTGGCGGACCAGGTCGAGGACCCGGTCGTAGGACAAGGCGTCGTCGGGAAGCCATCCGAGGCCGAAGGCGATCCCCAGGATGGCGATGTGGACGGGGAAGAGGAACGCGGCCACCATCCCACCCGCCGAGAACAGCGACCAGAAGGCGAGCTCCGGCGACGGGAGCGGACCCTTCTCCTGCTGTTTCGGTTTGGCCATCGCTAGAACCAGATGTGGAAGTAGGCGACCACCGCGGAGGCAAGGATCAACGCCACGACGAGCGCCGCCACCTTGATCGGGCCCGGCAGGGCCTTCCCCAGGAGGCGGATCACCGTGACGTGGGCCGTCAGGCGTAACCACGTGCCAGTGTGATAGAGCACCGCGCCCAGGATGACGACGGAAAGGGCGATGATCGCGGGCAGGGCGAGCCACCGGAGGAACCCCTCGTAGGCTTCGGGGCCCCGGGACAGGGCGAACAGGAACAACAGGAGGATCACCGACCAGGCCGCCACGAACACCGATGTGAGTTCCCGGGCCACGAATCGCCGGTAGGGGGCGGTCTTCAGCCACCAGCCCCTGGGCATCTTGGGGACGTGGACCGGATACCGGCGGCCCGCCCCCGTCCGCACCTTCGCCCCCCCGAACGGCCACACCACCGAGCGGAGCATGTCCGTAGCCGCGGCCACCTTGGATCGCTGGATGGCCGCCGCCGGGTCGACGTCCTTCGGGCACACCACGCTGCACTCGCCGACGAATGTGCAGTCCCAGATGCCCCAGTCGACCTCCAGGACCTCCTTCCGCTCCGTCCTTCCCTCGTCCCTGGAGTCGAGGTCGTACCGATGGGCCAGGGCGATGACCGCCGGGCCCAGGAAGTCCGGGTCTTGCCCGTAGACCGGGCAGGCCGAGTAGCAGAGCATGCAATTGATGCACATGCTGAACTGCTTGTAGACGTCGACCTCCTCGGGGGTCTGGAGGTATTCGCCCTCCTCGACGGGCTTCTCTTGCTCTCGGATCATCCAGGGCTTGACCTCTTTCAGCTTCTCCATGAAGTCGGTCATGTCCACGACCAGGTCACGGACGACGGGGAAGTGCTGAAGGGGCTCGACGACCACCGGCTCCGGGCGGAACTCCCGCAGGAACGTGGCGCAAGTGAGCCGGGGCTCGCCGTTCACCATCATCCCGCACGACCCGCACACCCCCATGCGGCACGACCAGCGGTAGGCGAGGCTGCCGTCGATATCGTCCTTTATGTGGTTCAGCGCGTCGAGGACCACCATGTCCTCGCGGTAGGGGACCTCGTATTCGTCGTAGTAGGGCACGGGAACGTGTCCCGGCCGCCACCGGGCCACCTTCAGCGCTATCTTCTCGTCGGCCATCTCCGATGCTCCTAGTACTCTCGCTCCGCGGGCGGCCACCGGGTGATCGTAACGTCGCTGTACTCGATCCGAGGCGCCTCCGCACCGCTGAAGGCCAGGCTGTGCTTCAGGAACCGCTTGTCATCGCGGGCGGGATGGTCCGAGCGCGTGTGCGATCCGCGGGACTCCCGCCGCTCGAGGCCTGACGCGACAACTGTCTCGGCCACGTCGAGCATGTTGCCGAGCTCCAGGGCCGCCACTAACTCGGTGTTGAAGGCGCGATCGTGATCGTCGAGGCTCACGTTCCGGTACCGTTCTCGCAGCCTGCGGATCTCCTCGACCGTCTCCTTCAGCGACTCTTCGGTCCGGAAGATGCCGGCACCCTTCTCCATGGCAGCTTGAAGGTCTCGGCGGATCGCGCCGATCCGTTCCCGACGTTCCGTCCTGTTCAGGTAGTCCGCCACCAACCGGTCTTGCTCGGCCTGGGCCAGCTTCACGAGAGGGCTCCGGGGAGGCTGGGTCGCGTCCAGGGCGTCCTCCGCGGCCTGCCTCCCCGCCCTCGCCCCGAACACCAGGCACTCGCTGAGGGAGTTCGAGCCCAGCCGGTTCGCCCCGTTGATGCTCACGCTGGCCGCCTCGCCTGCGGCGTACAGGCCGGGGAGGCGGGTCCGGCCCACGATGTCGGTGTCGACGCCTCCCATCATGTAGTGGACCACGGGCCGGACCGGGATGGGCTCGTGGACCGGGTCGATCCCCACGTAGTTCCGGACCAGCTCCCGGACGAACGGCAGCTTCTTGTCGATCGTCTCCTCGCCGAGGTGGCGGACGTCGAGATGGACGTACTCGCCGTACGGCCCCTCGAACGCCTGGCCCTTCTCGAACTCCTGCATGATCGCTCGGGAGAGGATGTCCCGGGGCCCCAGCTCCATCTTCGACGGGATGTAGTCCTCGAGGAACCGCCGCCCCTCCTTGTTCAGCAGGTATCCGCCCTCCCCTCGAGAGGCCTCGGTCATGAGGATCCCGGTGCCGGGCAGACCGGTCGGGTGGTACTGCACGAACTCCATGTCTTTGAGGGGAACGCCCGCCCGGTAGGCCAGCGCCATCCCGTCGCCGGTCTTGATGGCCCCGTTGGTGGTGAAGGAGTAGATGCGCCCGGCGCCCCCGGTGCATACGATGACGGCCTTCCCGGTGATGCACCTGACTTCGGTGTCGCGGAGGTCCATGGCGGCCACGCCCGCGCACCGGCCGTCCTCGACCAGGAGCTTCGTGACGAAGAACTCGTCGTAGCGGGCGATGCGCTCGTACTTCAGGGAGGTCTGGAAGAGGGCGTGGAGCATATGGAAGCCGGTCTTGTCGGCAGCGAATAGCGTTCGGGGCACGCTCATCCCGCCGAAGGGCCGGACGGCCAGCCGCCCGTCCGGTTCCCGGCTCCACGGACATCCCCAGTGCTCCAGCCGGACCATCTCCGGAAAGCACTCGGAGACGAAGGCCTCCACTACGTCCTGGTCAGCGAGCCAGTCGCTTCCGCGGATGGTGTCGAAGGCGTGGAGGTCGAGGCTATCGTCCTCCCGGACGACCGCTCCCGCACCCCCCTCGGCCGACACGGTGTGGCTGCGCATCGGGTAGACCTTGGACACCAGGGCGATGCTCAGGGCATCTGAGACCTCTGCGGCAGCGATGGCCGCCCGGAGACCGGCACCCCCACCCCCCACGATGACGATGTCGTGAGCGATCGTCTCCATCAGTACTTCCGCTCCATGGGCACGTACGCGCCCAGCTTCACCGGCTTGTACTCCAAGCGCACGGACCCGTCCGGCTCGCGATATGCCAGGGAGTGCCGGAGCCAGTGATCGTCGTCCCGAAGGGGATGGTCCTCTCGGTAGTGCCCGCCCCGGCTCTCGTCCCGGGCCAGGGCCGCAGCCACCAGGGTGTCCGCGCAATCCAGGAGGAACTCCAGCTCCACAGCTTCCATGAGGTCGGTGTTGTACACCCTACCCTTGTCCTGGACCACGGCCCGCCCGTACCGCTCTCGCAAGGATCGGAGGATGTCCTGCATCTTCCGCCCGCTCTCCTCGGTGCGCACCACTCCGGCCAGGTCAGACATGTTCTCCTGCAACTCCTCCCGGATCTCCGGGACACGTTCGGTTCCTGTGGACCCCAGGAGCCGGTGGAGCAGCTCCCCCGTGAGCCGCTCCGGGTCCTGGGGACGGGCCCCACGCCACCAGCGCCGTGTCGACGATGTGAACGAAAAGAAGGCCAGGATGGCGACCCCGGTGACCCGGTGGGCGATCCAGGACCACTGGCCCTCCCGGCCCTTGTAGAGGCTTCCGAACTCGGAGGTCCGCTTCAAGGGATCGCCACCAGTCTATCGTCGGGGGGTGGGCCTCGGACTGGCTTCCCCGGAGGCGGTTCCATCATGCTAGCGTGCGGCTGCCACCGGGACCGAGGACCAGACGCTGGGCCGCGGAGCGGCCCGGGAGGAGGTGGACAGGATGCCCCTATTCTTGGACGTGCACCAGCAGATGCCCGAGGGAGCCACGGCGAGCGACGTTGCCGAAGCTCACGCGAAGGATGTCGCGACTCAGGAAAAGTACGGAGTGAAGTACATGAAGTACTGGGTCGATGACAAGGCGGGCAAGATCTTCTGCCTAGTCGACGCTCCCGACGCGGAGACCGCGGCGACGGTCCACCGGGAAGCCCACGGCATGGTGGCCGACGAGATCTATCAGGTCCAGGAAGGCTAGCGCCGCTTCCGTACCGGCCTTGCCTGCTACCGGGTTCGGTCGGGGTTTAGGCTAGGCGACGATGACCGGATCCAAGGACCGGCGGGTCACCGACTCAGACATCGAGATCCGGCCGCTGTACGGACCGGCGGACCTCCAGGGGTTCGATCCGGAGCGCGATCTCGGGCGCCCGGGCGAACCCCCCTTCACCCGTGGCGTGTATCCCTCCATGTACCGCGGGCGGCTGTGGACCATGCGGCAGTACGCCGGGATGGGCACGGCTGAGGAGACGAACCGGCGGTTCCGCTACCTGCTCGAACACGGCCAGACCGGGCTGTCGGTGGCGTTCGACCTTCCGACGCAGATGGGGTTCGACTCCGACCATCCGCGGGCCCTTGGGGAGGTGGGGCGAACCGGCGTGGCCATCGACTCTGTCGAGGACATGAAGCGGCTGTTCGAGGGGATCCCCCTCGACGAGGTCACCACCTCGATGACCATCAACGCTACGGCGGCGATCCTCCTGCTCCTCTACGAGCTGGTCGCCGAGGAGCACGGCATCTCTCCGGAGAAGCTCGACGGCACGGTCCAGAACGACATCCTGAAGGAGTACGCGGCGCGGGGAACCTACATCTATCCTCCAAAGCCGTCGATGCGGCTCGTCACCGACCTGTTCGCGTACTGCCATGAGCGGGTCCCGAAGTGGAACACGATCTCGATCTCCGGCTATCACATGCGCGAGGCGGGATGCACGGCCGTGCAAGAGGTCGCGTTCACGCTGGCGAACGGCGTGGCCTACGTGCGAGCGGCCCTCGACGCCGGGCTCGCCGTCGACGACTTCGCCCCACAACTCTCCTTCTTCTTTGCCTGCCACATGAACTTCTTCGAGGAGGTGGCCAAGTTCCGGGCGGCTCGGCGGATGTGGGCCCGGATCATGTCCGAGCGGTTCGGGACCAAGGATCCGAGATCGGCGATGCTCCGGTTCCATACCCAGACCGGCGGAGCGACCCTCACGGCCCAGCAGCCGGAGAACAACATCGTCCGCACAGCGCTCGAAGCCCTCGCTGCTGTTCTGGGCGGGACGCAATCACTTCACACGAACTCGTTCGACGAGGCCCTCGCCCTTCCCAGCGAGAAGGCGGTCCGGATCGCTCTCCGCACCCAACAGGTCATCGCCCACGAATCGGGGACGGCCGACGCGGTCGACCCTCTCGGCGGGTCGTACTTCGTGGAGAGCTTGACCAACGAGATCGAGACCCGCGCCGGAGAGTATCTGGAGAAGATCGAGGGGATGGGCGGAGCCGTCGAAACGATCGAAGCCGGCTGGATGCAGGACCAGATCCACGAGGCCGCGTACCGGCTCCAGCGCGGGGTCGAATCGGGCGAGCGGGTCGTCGTGGGAGTCAACCGGTTCGTCACCGAATCCGAAGAGCCCGTGGAGATCCAGCGCCTCGACGAGGAACAGGTCCGCCGGCAGGTCGAGCGCCTGCGTGAGCTCCGGGCGAATCGGGACAACGGAGCCGTCGAACGGGCCCTGAAGGAAGTCGAGGAGACCGCCCGGGGCAGCGACAACCTGCTTCACCTGATGCGGGAGGCGCTGCGGGCCCGAGCGACGCTGGGCGAGGTCTCGGATGCCCTTCGCAGGGCGTTCGGCGAGTATCAGCCGAACCGTTGAACGCTTCCCCCCCCATTCACCTCGGCGGCGGGATCGCCCGGTGACCATCGCCATCGTCGGGGGGACCGGAGACCTCGGTTTCGGGCTGGCCCTGCACCTGTCGCGCGCCGGCGAGCAGGTCGTCATCGGGTCTCGCTCGGAGGAGCGGGGCGAGGAGGCGGCCCGCCGGGCGAACGAGCTGATCGAAGGGGGCGCGACCCTGGGCGGAGCCGAGAACACCCAGGCGGTGGCGGCGGCCGACGTCGTGTTCGTGACGGTGCCCTACGCGGGCCAGGCGGACATCTACCGCTCGATCGCGGACCACGTCCCCGAGGGCGCTGTCGTGTGCGACACCACCACGCCCCTGGCCACGGCGGTGGGCGGCCGGGCCTGGCAGGTCCTCCGTCCCTGGGCGGGGTCCGCCGCCGAGCAGGCCAAGTCCCTTCTCCCCAAGAAGGCCCGCCTCGTGTCGGGATTCCATTCTGTGAGCGCGGACGTCCTCCAGGATCTGGACCGAACTCCCGAGGGCGACGTCCTCCTGTGCGGGGACAACGCCGAGGCCAAGGCGGAGATCGGGACGCTCGTGGAGAAGATCGACGGCCTTCGGTGGGTGGACTGCGGCGCCCTGTCGATGGCGCGGATCCTGGAGCCGATCACCGCCGTCCTAGTGTCGGTGAACCGTCGCTACGGCATCCGGGACGCCGGTGTGCGGCTCGTCGGGCGGGATGCCTGGGCGCGCCCCCCGAAGCCGTGAGCCCCGTTCGTGGTCCCGGGGGGTCCGGGCGGGCAGCCGGCCCGGAGCACCACGGCGATAGGAAGCCGGGCCAGCGAACCCCCCGGAAGAAAAAGTCGCGAGACGGCCCGATCGTGTTCTACGACGGTGAGTGCAAGGTCTGCCGGCTCACCGTCCGGCTCGTCCTCGCGGCAGACACGCAGAAGCGCCTGCGGTCGGCGACTCTGGACTCTCGAGAAGCCGACCGCCACCTCGGCCAGCTGCCCAAGAAGGAGCGCTACGGGTCGTTCCACCTCTACCGCGACGGGCGGATCCTCTCCGGACCCGACGCTATCGGTCCGCTCCTGGAGCAGCTGCCGGCGCTCCGGGCGGCGGGCCGTTTCCTGGGCCGGTCGGAGCGAGGTCGCGGAGTATCCGGTTGGCTCTACGGAGCAGTGTCCCAACGTCGAGCGCTCATCGGCCGGTTCCTTCCGTCCATCGGGCCGCCCCCGCGCTGACTTCGGCGATAAGCCTCGCTTCCCCTTGACCCCCTACTCGCCCAGGGTTACCAGGATCTGGCCGGTCTCCACCACGTCACCAGGCTTGACCGCCACTTGCTGGATCCGTCCGTCGTGTGCCGCGGCGATGTGGTTCTCCATCTTCATCGCTTCGAGGATGCAGATCACGTCGCCCGCTCTGATCTCTTGTCCTTCCTCAACCATGACCTTGAGGATCGTGCCTTGCATGGGGGCTGCCACGGAATCGGTGCCGTGAGCGTGGATTCCGTGACTGTCCCAGGCAGGAGGAGCGGGAGCGGACGGGAGATCCTCGCCCCATACGCGAACCGGGATCCGCCGCCCGTTCACCTCGACCACCACCCGCGAAGGCGCCGAGGCCGGACCGGCTCCCGGTGTTGGCTCGAGCCCAGCCTTCTCCTCCAGTGACCCCTCCGCAGGGAACTGTCCATCCGCCAGCACCCGCTCCACCCACTTGGTCGTGTGGCTGGCCTCGATGAACGTGAGTGTTTCCAGCACCCACCGGTAGAAGGGGATCGTCGTGGGCACACCTTCGACCTCGAACTCGTCAAGGGCCCGAAGCATCCGGCGCCGGGCCGCTTCGCGGTTTTCCCCCCACGCCAGCAGCTTGCAGAACAAGGAGTCGTAGTCCCCGGGGATCGCCCGGCCCTCGGTGATGCCGGC
Source organism: Actinomycetota bacterium (assembly GCA_036000545.1). Classification (GTDB taxonomy): domain Bacteria; phylum Actinomycetota; class UBA4738; order UBA4738; family CALAEC01; genus DASYVD01. The sequence continues at coordinate 9,272 of DASYVD010000130.1, forward strand.
ATCCACGCGTACGAACGGACCGGTCGGGGGGCGGAACCGGGTGACCAGGCCGGGCCCCGGGATGAAGTCGTGCGCCGGGTCCTCCGCATTGATCCGGCACTCGATGGCGTGGCCTCGGAGGCTTGGCGCCAGGTCGACCTTCTCGCCCATGGCCACCTCGATCTGAAGGCGCACCAGGTCGACGCCCGCCACCATCTCCGTGACCGGATGCTCTACCTGCAGCCGGGTGTTCATCTCCAGGAAGTAGAAGGAGCCATCGTCGTCGACCAGGAACTCGACCGTCCCGGCGTTCACGTACCCCGCTTCTTTGGCCACGGCCAGTGCGGCTTCGCCAATCCGCGTTCGAAGATCCTTGTCGACCACAGGGGACGGGCTCTCCTCAATGAGCTTCTGATAACGGCGTTGCAGCGTGCAGTCGCGCTCGCCGAGGAACGAGAAGTTGCTCCTCGTATCGGCGATGATCTGCGCTTCGACGTGATGGGCACGGGTGATGTACCGCTCGAGGTACACCTCGGGGCGGCCGAAGTACGACTGAGCCTCGCGCGCAGACCGCTCGACGGCCTCTTCGAGACGATCGGGACCTTCCACCAGCTGCATGCCGCGGCCTCCGCCCCCGAACGCCGCCTTGACCGCCACGGGGTATCCGATACGACCCGCGAGCTTCAGCGCCTCCTCCGCCCCGATCGGATCGGAGATGCCCGGGATCACCGGGACCCCGATGCGCTCGGCGGCGCGGCGGGCAGCGGCCTTGTCTCCCATGATCTCCATGGCCTCCGGCGGTGGACCGATGAATGTGAGCCCGGCATCGGAACAGGCCCGAGCGAAGTCCGGGTTCTCGGCGAGGAACCCGTACCCGGGGTGGACGGCGGTGGCTTTCCCCTTGGCGGCAGCATCGAGGATCGCCCCCACGTTCAGGTACGACTGTGGGGGGGGCGCAGGGCCGATGCGATATGCGCGGTCGGCCAGCTCGACGTGGAGGGCGTCCCGGTCGGCGTCCGAGTACACCGCCACCGTGGGGATGCCCAGCTCCCGGCACGTCCGAATCACCCGGACGGCGATCTCGCCTCGGTTCGCTACAAGGACCCGGACCTTCGCCACGCGGCTCGCTCCAGGGGCATAATCGAGCCTCCCGGCGGGAGGACAACGCGTGGGTCAGGATAGCCTGGAACGTGCGGTCCGCGCGTCCGGAATCGAGGTTCCTCCGGTATTCCTCGTGGCGACCGGATCCACGAACATCGAAGCCCGTGCCCTTGCGGACGCGGGCGCTCCGGAGTGGACGGTGGTGAGCGCAGGCCACCAGACGGCCGGGCGTGGACGAATGGGCCGGAGGTGGATGTCCGCACCGGGACGTTCGCTGCTGTTCTCGCTCGTGCTTCGCCCCACGCTTCCACCCGACGATGCCGCGGTGATCTCCCTGCTCGCGGCCGCGGAGATGGCAGCCGCATGCAGACGCGTCGCCGGTGTGGAAGTCGTCTCGGAGTGGCCCAACGACCTGCTGGCGGGGCGGCGAAAGGTCGGTGGGATCCTCACCGAGACGGCCATCGCCGATGAGAAGATCGAGTACCTCGTGCTTGGCATGGGAGTGAACGTTTCCATGCGCGAGGAGGACTTTCCGGGCCAGATCCGGGAGACGGCCACGAGCCTGGAGATGCGGGGGGGCTCGACGCAACCGTTCGATCTCCTCCAGGCGTTCCTCGCGGGTTTCCGGGACGCCTACCGGCCGTCGCAGGAGGGGTTCGCGCGATCCGTCGTCGGTCGGTACCGGCCGTTGTGCGCGACACTTGGGCGGCGGGTCCAGGCGAGCGTTCTCGACGGGACGACGGTCGTGGGCAGCGCCGTGGACCTGGACGATCGAGGGGGTCTCGTCGTGGAGGTGGATGGAAGCAGGAAGAAGGTGGCCTTCGGTGAGATCGTCCACCTGGACTAGTCGGTGACCAGGGTGGCCGGCGAGGCGGAGTTCGTGTCCCGGAGGACCGCGGACGTGCCGGTGCGGGACGGAACCCGGGTGCGGCTCCGCCCACTCCTTCCCGAAGACAAGCAGACCATTGTGGACGGGTTCCACCGGCTGTCGGCGGCGTCCAGGTATCGCCGGTTCATGACGCCGATGGAGGAGCTCGACGACGAGATGCTCCGATTCCTCACCGAGCTGGACTTCGTGAACCACTTCGCGTGGTTGGCGTTTCTGCCCGACGAGCCCGGGGACCCGGGTGCGGGGGTGTCGCGGTACGTGCGCCTCGAGGAGGAGCCGGCGGTCGCCGAGGCTGCCGTCACGGTCGTGGACGAGTATCAAGGACGGGGTATCGGCACCCTTCTTCTCCAGGCCCTGGGTGCGGTGGCGCTGGCCAACGGCATCCGGATCCTCCGCGGATACGTGCTGGAGGAGAACCGGGAGATGCGCGAGGTCGCGGAGGCCGTCGGTGCCCGAGTGGTGCACGATTCACCGAGCCTGTTGCGAGTGGAGGTGGACGTCGCCGCGCGCGCCGACCAGATCGCGGGTACGCCGCTCGGGCAGGCGGTCCAGGCCCTCGCACGCGGCGAGGGCCCGATCGACCTCTGCTAGACTGCCGCCGCTCATGGGTGACCGTGTCGCCATCGTTGGGGTGGGGCACGCCGGATTCGCCCCCATCACCGCGGGCCTCTCGTACAAGGAGCAGACCTTCGAGGCTGCTCTTCGGGCCTATGACGACGCCAGGATCGATCCTCGGCGAGACGTTGATTCCTTCGTTGCGGTGTCGGAGGACTTCTGGGAAGGCACGTCGATCTTCGACGAGTACGTGCCTGACCAACTCGGAGCGGCGCTGCGACCCGTCCACACCGTATCCGCTGACGGCCTGTACGGCATCGCCACGGCGGTCATGCTGATCCGCTCCGGAGCGGCGTCGGTCGTGGTGGTCGAGGGTCACAGCAAGGCGTCGGACATCCTCACCCTCGGGCACATCCATCAGTTCGCGCTGGACCCGGTGCTCAACCGTCCGCTCGACATCTCGCCGCTCGCCGTGGCCGGGCTGGAGATGACCTCGTATCTCGAGGCCTCCGGGAGCACCGAGAGGCAGTGCGCCCTCGTGGTGGAGAAGAACCGTAGGAACGCCCTCGACAATCCACGAGCTGCATATCCGACAGACGTCGCCGCCGAGGACGTGGCCGACTCCGATCCGCTGTGGTGGCCCCTGAAGCGACTCGAAGTCGCCGAACGAGCCGATGGGGCAATCGTGCTGGTGCTCGCGGACGAGGACCGGGCCCGGGACCTGACGGACCTCCCGGTGTGGATCGTGGGGGTCGGATGGTCGTCGGGCAGTCCTACTCTTGAGAGCCGGCACTGGGGGGAAGCGGAGTACGTGCGGGCGGCGGGGGACCGCGCCTACCGTATGGCCGGCATCTCGTCCCCTTCTCGGGACGTGGATCTGGCCGAGGTGGACGACCTGTACTCGTACCGCGAGCTCATGTCGGTGGAGGCCCTGCGACTGTCCCGTCCCGGACAGGCCGGGTTACTCGTCGAGGAAGGCTACTTCAGCCGGGGCGGCGAGCTGCCGGTGAACGTGTCCGGAGGGTCGCTGGGCCAGGGGAACGTCTTCGAGGCCAACGGCCTGGCGAAAGCGATGGAATGCGTCCTGCAGCTCCGCGAGGAGGCCGGCGAGCGCCAGGTGGAGGACGCGGGCGTGGCGGTGGCCCAGTCGTGGCGCGGCGTTCCCACGACCAGCGCGGCGGTCGCCGTGTTCGTCTCCGACGAGGTAATGGCGTGATGGACGTCGGCGCCATCGACTACGTCTACTACTGGACCTCGGACATGGAGCGGGCGGTGACCTTCTACCGAGACGTCGTCGGACTGAAGCTGGTGCGACAGGACGGCTCGCAGTGGGCGGAGTTCGCCACCGAGCCCGTTCGGTTCGCCCTGCACGGCGCGGTGGAGGGACACCCGATGGGGCCGGGCGGAGCCGCGGTCATGTTCCGGGTCGACGATCTGGATCTCGCCCGGCGGAGCCTGGAAGAGAGGGGCGTGGCGTTCGACGAGCATTCCGGGGAGGTTGAAGGCTTCGCCAGGTTCGCCACGTTCCGCGATCCCGATGGCAATCGCGTCGAGCTGATCGAACGCCTCCAGAAAGGAAACCAAGGCTGATGGGGGTCCAGGGGGCAGCAGCGCCGCGAGCGCAGCGAGCGGGAGACGCTGCTGCACTCCCCTGGCCGAAGGACGTCGCCGCAGGCGACGCACTGAGGAGTAGCTAAATGGGGCAGCGGGTCGCCGTCGTCGGCGCCGGGATGACGAAATTCGTGCGCCGGGCCCAGGAGACGGGCAAGGAGCTGTCGTGGGAGGCCGCTCGCGTGGCGCTCGACTCCTGCGCCCTGACGCTCGCCGACGTCGACGCCGTCGCCCTGGGCACGGCCCCCGATGCCTTCGACGGTGTGCACATGAAAGGCGAGTACCTCTCGGACGGGTGCGGCGCCTACGGCAAGCCGTTCTTCCGAACCTACGTGGGTGGTGGAACCGGCGTGTTCGTCGCCATCCAGGGGTGGTACCTGGTCGCGTCTGGCATGTTCGACGTGGCTTTGGTGGTGGCGGAGGAGAAGATGTCCTCCACGATGCCCCACGCGCAGGGCGCATTCATCACGATCTTCGACAACATCCTGGAACGACCGCTGGGGCCGAACCTCCTGTGGATCTTCGCCCTGGAGATGAACAGGTACATGTCGGTCCACGGGCTGGACAAGCGCGACATCGCCGCGGTTTCGGTGAAGAACAAGCGCAATGCGGCCGGCCACCCCGCCGCGCTCCTGGGACAGGCGGATATCAGCGTCGACGACGTGCTCAACTCCGAGGTGCTGGCCTGGCCGGTGCAGCGCCTCGACGTCTCGCCGGTCAGCGACGGCGCCGTGGCCGTGGTCCTCGCCGCGGAGCACGTGGCCAAGCGGCTGACCGACCGGCCGGTCTGGATCGACGGCGTCGGCTGGCACCTCGACACCGCCTACTGGACGAACCGCGACCTCTACTATCCCGACTACGTGGAGTACGCGGCCCGGATGGCGTACGAAATGGCGGGGATCCGGGAGCCGCGCAAGGAGATCCATGTGGCGGAGCCGTACGACCCCTTCGATTACAAGGAGCTCCATCATCTCGAGGGGCTCCTGCTGTTCGACAAGGGCAAGGCCCCCGAGGCCATGCGAGACGGCGTGCTGAACCGCGACGGCGACCTGCCGTCGTGCCCATCGGGGGGCCTGCTCGGCGTGGGAAACCCCATCGCCGCCGCGGGTCTCATGAAGATCGCCGAGCTCTTCTGGCAGCTGCGGGGAGAGGCGGGAGCGCGGCAGGTGCCCGGTGATCCTCGCAAGGGCGTGGCCCAGGCATGGGGAGACCTCATGCAAGTGGGGACGGTCGTGGTGATGGGGAGGTAGGGGTGGCCCGGAGAAGGTTGCGCCCGGTTCCCCCCGCCTCACCCGCCGTGTCGCCGACGGAGCCTTCCCGATTCCTGGGGCCGCAGTCGCTCCGCGAGAAGGAGTTTCGCGAAGCCCTCGGCGCGGTCGATTTCGCCGTGGACGCCCGATACGCGTGGGA
>DASYVD010000131.1:0-2792 GCA_036000545.1 Actinomycetota bacterium
TCATTCCGGTGGTGACGGCGATCGCGTTCGCTCAACCGGGCGACATCACCCCTGGCCTCCACGTCCGATGTCGGAATCAAGGGCAAGGGCGACAGCTTCTTCGACGAGTCGAAGGGAGGAGGCTAGGTGGGGGGCGAGGGATACGACGAGCATGTGACGGAGCTGGAAGGATCGGAGCCGACGCAATGACCGGACCCGCGCAGATCGTCGTGTTCGCCAACAGACTGCCCATCGCCCGGACCCCCGGCGGCTGGCGACCGGCCAGCGGTGGCCTCGTGACGGCCCTGCGCCCGGTGCTCGAAGCCTCCCGAGGGGCGTGGGTGGGCTGGAGTGGTTCCAAGGAGGAACCTCCGGCCCACGTCAGCGGCCTTTCCCTCGACCTCCGGGCAGTCCCCCTGAGCCCGCGACTGGTGGCCGCCTACTACCACGGCTTCTCCAACCAGACATTGTGGCCGCTGTTCCACGACCTCGTCCATCAGCCGATCATCGATCGCTCGTGGTGGGAGGCGTACCGGGGAGCCAACGAACTCTTTGCGGCCGCGGCCGGCGCGCTCAAACGCTCCACGGGGCAGCCGCTCGTGCTGTGGGTGCAGGACTACCACCTGATGCTGCTCCCGCGGTTGCTGCGGCGGTCCGGCTCCCGTTCTCGGATCCTCTACTTCCTCCACACACCCTTCCCGGCGCCCGAGCTCTTCGCTCGGCTGCCCTGGAGAGCGGAGCTGCTCCAAGGTGTGCTGGGGGCTGACGTCGTGGGATTCCACACCGACATGTACCGGGAGAACTTCCTCCGCGCCTGCCGGTACCTGCTGCCCGAGGTGAGCGTCGAGGGCGACACGGTCCGGCTGCCGGATGGCCGATCGGTGCGCTCCAGCACCCATCCGATCTCGGTGGACGCGAGGGAACTAACCACGAAGATCGGGGAGCCGCGGGTTCAGCGGCAGACACAAAAGTTGCGGGAACAGCTGGGCCCGCGGACGGTGATGCTCGGGGTGGACAGGCTCGACTACACCAAGGGCATCCTCCAGCGGCTGCGGGCGCTCGAGCTGCTGTTGGAACGGCGGGCCGATCTCCGTGGACGCGTCACCCTCGTCCAGATCGCGGAGCCGAGCCGGAACGAGGAGCCGCGGTACCGCCAGATCCGGGTCGAGGTCGAGCAGGCCGTCGGCCGGATCAATGGGCGATTCACTGAGCCCGGACGCGTCGTACCGGTCCGGTACATGTACCGGACCATGCCCCTGCCGCGCCTCCTTTCCTACTACCTCCTCGCGGATGTAGCCTTGGTCACGCCCTTGAAGGACGGGATGAACCTGGTAGCGAAGGAGTACGTCGTCTGCCAAGCGGCAACGCAAGGGAGTGGCGTCCTCGTCTTGAGCGAGTTTGCCGGAGCCTCCCAGGAGCTCACCCAGGCCGTCCTGTGCAACCCATTCGACGAGGAGGGTCTCTCGCACCGAATCGAGGAGGCGCTCTCGATGGGCCAAGCGGAGCGCCGGAGCTGCATGCAGGCCATGGGCGCCTACGTCAAGGGCCACGATGTTTTCGCGTGGGCGGCGTCGGCCCTCGCCGATGCCGATACCCTTCAAGGCGGAGCCTGAGGGGCCTGGTCGATCCGGTTGCTCCAGTCCCGGAACACCGCGTGGCCTGCACGGCGTTGGAGACCGCTCGGCAACAGGTTACAGCCCAGGGTCCGACGGCAGAAAGACCCTTGGGACAATGCTCCGGGGGAGCGACTTCCGTCGGACACCTCGGCCCTCGACCGCTATCGATCGACTATCGAGGAGGACCGGGAACTGTATCGGGAGGCCATGGAGAAGGAGAAGGAACAGCTGAAGCGTCGCAACCCCCTTCGGCCTCCCCGTCGGTGACCCCGCCCTTGGTCCTGGCGGCGCCGCTCTCACTCACCGGACGGTACGCGGCGCAGGGGAGGCTCGCCGCGGCCGGGCTGGCCAGGGTGGTCGAGGACAGCCGGAGCCTCGGCGTCCTGGTGTCGGACGAGCCTCCCAGCACGGTTCTCCAGAGCTGAGAGGATGCCGGGCCTGGTTGGTTCCCTGGTCCCACTTCTTAGTCATCGTCTCCGGCCGAACCGCGCATTTCAGCGCCGCCGGGGCCATGAAGCCCGCCGCCCTGAACGCCTTATAGTGAGTCAGAGGGTTCAGCATCGTGGCAGTTCGAAGCAGTTCCCTCGCCGGCCATGGAGCCGGGACCCACGAACATAGCCAGGTTCGCCCCGGCCAGGAAGGGAGGATTGCCAGTGACCACTGGCACGGTGAAGTGGTTCAGCTCCCAGAAGGGCTACGGTTTCATCTCCCAGGAGAACGGCCCCGACGTGTTCGTGCACCACAGTGCCATCCAGGGCGAGGGGTACAAGAGCCTAGAAGAGAACCAAAAAGTGGAGTTCGACGTGACCGAGGGGCCCAAGGGCCCTCAGGCCGCCAACGTCCGGCCCGTCGCGTAAACGACGAACCACTTCGTCTGGAAGGGATTGGAGACCCACCGCTCGTGCGGGGGGTCTCTTTCGTTCCGGCTTTCCCCTCTCAAAGGCCGCGGGCGGCCCCCTCTGGATCCGGGAGGTTGGGCTCACCGCCCTGCCCACCTTGGACAAGCGCCCTGGCTAGCCTCACGGAATAGCCCGACTCAGTGCGTCCCGTCTCGACTCCCGTGGTTTCCAGTAGGATGCCTGGGTGCCGGAGAGCTTTGGGAAGCGTCAGCGTAGCGATGCGAGGGCGAAGAAGACTGCGGCGCGTGAGAAGCGGCGCGCCGCCCGCAACAAGCGGCGAGAGGAGCGGGCATCCGGC
>DASYVD010000132.1:0-10055 GCA_036000545.1 Actinomycetota bacterium
GTGCCCGCTCGCGAGAGAGGAAGCCGAGATGCCGGTCGCCCTCCGGGAACGGCTGGACAGCCCGGCCGGATCCTCTAGGGACCGGCGACCGCTCCGCAGCCGTCGTTCGAGGTGCGGATCCGGGAGGGAAGAGCGAGGTCCGCTGCCTACCCCGGCGGTTAGACCGCCGTCCCGCAGCAGGACGAGGAGAAGCCGGGGATGAGCCACCCGACGGCCCTCGGCGCTCCTCAGGAGGCCGAGAAACCGACGGCCGGGGCGCGGGCGGTGAGGAGGGCGTACTGGATGAAGCCACCCGCCCGCAGACGCTCGACCTGAGGGAGCCCTACCTGGGCGCCCCAGACGTGGGCCCGCGGGAGGCCCCCCCGGGAGGCGAGCCGGCTCCGCCCCAGCCGGAGCGCCGGGTCGATCGTGCGGGCGGCGCACAGCTGGACGCGCACGTCGGCGAACCCCGCCCCCTCCGCCAGCCCGGCGATGCGCCCGGCGCTCGCGAGCTGCCTGGTGCGCATCCCCCATATCCGCAGCTGCAGGAGCCCGGCCGCGGCGTCCCGAAGCGTCCGGGGCCGCCGCTCGACGGTCACGTCCGACATGGACAGGACCCCGCCCGGCCGGAGCACCCGGAGCGCCTCCGCGAAGAAGGCCGCCCGGGACGGGAAGTGGAACGCCGCCTCCACGCAGATCAGCCCGTCGAAGGAGGCGCCTCGGAACGGGAGGCGGACCGCGTCGGCGACCACCGGGAGCGCCTCCGCAGACGAGAGACGCTCCCGTCCGGCCCGGAGCTGGAACTCGGTGAGATTGACCGCTACGAGCAGGCGGGGCGAGTTCACCCGCGCGATCACGGGGTCCTGGGCCCCGAGGCCGTTCGCAACGTCGAGGACCGCGCCGCCCCGAGGGAGCGGTTCGGCGAGGATCTCGACCAGGCGCTCGGGGGCACGCGGAGCCTCCTCCTCGCTCCCCTCCCCCTCCCACCACCCCAGGTTCAGCCAGCCGGGTGCCGGGGCCAGGAAGAAGTCGGTGCCGAGGCTCTCGTAGACCGTCACCGCCGGGCGGGTCCCGAGACGGAACATGCCCAGGAGGTGCCGGAGGTTCGCCCGAGTGAGCCCGAACACTCGTCCAGGCTACCGTCAAGCGGGCCTCGGCTATAGTCCGCCAACAAGAAGCTTCGGCCGGGGGGGCAGGAACGCCTGGAGTCTCCGGGAGCCCCAGGTCTTTCGCGTTGAATTCCTTCCTCGCCTCAGTGAGACTCCCACGGTCCCTGCTTGCCGAAGCAAAAGGCTTCCTCTGCCGTACTGCTCGCGCATCCGACGTGGAATCGTCCTGCCCGGCCGATCCGCACGGCAGGGGCGGGCAGTATGGGAGACTGCTGACAAAACTTGAAGAAGCCCACCGCGTTTGCCGGCCGGACAGCAGGGTCTCGCCGCGAGGCCGGGCAGACAATCGGCCCCACCACCTACGACTCCGTCCGGATGTACCTCCGGGAGATCGGGAAGGTTCCACTCCTGACCGCGGCGCAGGAGGTCGATCTGGCGATGCGGATCGAGGGCGGCGAGCTGGCAGCCGACCTGCTGGCCTCCGTGGAGCGGAGCAATGGGCTCGACCGACGGCGCTTCCCGCAAGTCGTCGAGGCCGTGCTCCGCATCCGCACACATCAACTCGACCCGGAGAAGAAGCTGCGCCGCGAGGGCATCGGGCAGGAAACCGTCTCGCGAGGCTACCTGCCTCGGTCCCGCGCTGAGGCCACCTTCTTCCTCCGGCGCGTGGCGGCCGATGTCGGACGCGCCCGGGGGAAGCTGATCGAGGCGAACCTCCGGCTGGTGGTGGCCATGGCCAAGCGGTACGCGGGGCGGGGGATGCTGTTCCTCGACCTGGCTCAGGAAGGGAACCTGGGCTTGATCCGGGCCGTCGAGAAGTTCGATTACACCAAGGGCTACAAGTTCTCCACCTACGCGACGTGGTGGATCCGCCAGGCCATCACCAGGGCGCTCGCCGATCAGTCCCGGACGATCCGCATCCCCATTCACATTACGGAGTACATGAACAAGATCGCTCGGGCCCAGCGGGAGCTGGTCCAGATCCTGAGGCGGGACCCGGATCCGGAAGAGATCGGCAGGCGCGTCGGCCTGTCGGCGGGACGGGTCCGACAGATCCTAGGGCTCGGCCGAGATGCCATCTCCTTGGAGACGCCCGTCGGCGACCAGGAGGACACGAGCCTGAGCGACTTCATCGAGGACCGGGACGCGGTGCCGCCCCCCGACGCGGCCAGCAAGACCCTCCTCCAGGAGCAGATCGAGACTGTCCTGCACACCCTCGACGACCGGGAGAAGAGGATCATCCAGATGCGGTTCGGTCTGCTCGGCGGGCAACCCAAGACGCTCGAGGAGGTCGGCCGGGCCTTCGGGGTGACGCGGGAGCGGATCCGTCAGATCGAGTCCAAGACACTATGCAAGCTCCGCCACCCGTCGAGGGCGCGGCAGCTGCGCGACTACCTCGACTAGCGCACTCCTGGCGGATCCGGCCCGAGAAGCACTCACGCCGGGCTCGTAGGACGAGCCATTGGTGCAAACTCTGGTGCGGGGAAGAATCGCCCCTCACGCAAGAGGTGCAAGAGCCAAGTTCAGAAGCGGCTTTTGGAGCGACGGGATTCGAACCCCGCGACCCCCACCTTGGCAAAGGCGCTCAGTTTGTCCGCCGCCGTTCGTCCAAGTTCATCTTGCCAGGTCAGAAACGAGCTAGCGCTAGCCTGGACGACAGCGCATCAGCTCGACGGGGGCGAACTGATGACTTTGGTGCAAACTTTGGTCCAAACGGGATCTTCCCAGGGGACGTAGCTTCCGCTGGCAGTCTCACGACGCGCTTGGAAGCGGGTATTTTCCCGACCGTCTAGAGGCGACTCACTGCCAGTCAAAGGCCCGTCGATCCACCAGATTCCATCCGCCTACGACTCCGAACCTTTGGCCGCCGGTCCCGTCGAAGTTGATGATGCATCGAGGACTTGGAGAAACTGCTGGACGTCAAGCGGCTTGGTGAGGTACGCGAATGCGCCGGCCGCCAACAGCTCCCGGATCTGGCCCTTCGTAGCGTCGGCACTGATCACCACCACCGGGATCTCCCGCGTGGCGACGTCGGCCTTGAGAGCCGCCAGGATCTGCCTCCCCGACATGTCCGGAAGCTGAAGGTCGAGCAGGATTACGTCCGGGCGGTGCTGCTTCGCGAGATCGAGGCCCATGCGCCCGTGCATCGCGGAGATCAGCCGAATCTCCGACCGTCGTTCCAGGACCCCTTGGATGAGCTTGAGATTGGACAGGTTGTCCTCGATGTAGAGTGCGGTGCGAGAAGGCCGTGGCCGCTTCCCGAAGTCCGACCTCGTTTCCGCGACCTGGGCCAGACCGAAGGGATCCCCGGCCCGGTCAAGCTCGACCCAGAACACAGATCCCTTCCCCGGTGTCGACTCCATGCCGATGGCCCCGCCCATCGCTTCGACCAACCCCTTGGAGAGCGCCAGCCCTAGACCCGTTCCCTCCTCGCCTCCTTGCTCCGCACCCAAGCGCTCGAACGGCTCGAAGAGTTGAGCTTGCCTCTCCCTGGGGATACCTCCTCCGGTGTCAGACACCATGATCCTCAGTCGGTTGTCGGAGCCCCGCCCGCACGTGAGGCGCACCGATCCGCCCGGGACGTTGTACTTCACCGCGTTGGAGAGTAGGTTCAGAAGGACCTGCTTCAGCCGCTGAAAGTCGGCGAGCACGTGCTCGCCCATGCAGCCGGCGTCTTCGTAACCGAGGCTCAGCCCGCGCTGATCGGCGAGAGGTCTGATCAGGCTCAGGGTTTCGGCCACCAGATCGTGAAGGGGCACGGGCTCGAGGGAGATGGCGAGCCTCCCCGCCTCGATCCGGCTGATCTCCAGGACCTCGTTGATGAGCTCCAGCAGATGGTTTCCCGCCTTCATGATCTCGCTCACGCTGTCTTGCTTCCCCTCGTCGAGGTCCCGCATCTGGAGAAGCTGGCCAAATCCCAGGATTGCGTTCAGCGGGGTCCGCAGTTCGTGGCTCATCCGGGACAAGAACTCGCTCTTCGCCTGGCTGGCCCGTTCGGCCCGTTCCTTGGTGCTCTCGAGCTCACGCGCGGCCGCCTTTTGCTCGGTGATGTCCGTGTTGATCACTAAGAACTGGACAGCACGCCCCTCGGCATCGGTCCGCACTGCCCATCGAGAGGAGACGGAGATCTCCGAGCCGTCCTTGCGGGTCTGGACCAGCTCTCCCTCCCACCGCCCCGTCTTGAGCAGCCGGTCCTCGATCTGGGCAAGCTGCTGGGGGAACCTGGTGGCCAGAAGCTCGTGAGAGACCTGTCCCAGAGCCTCTTCCCGAGAGTAGCCGTACAAGTCCGTCGCTCCCCTGTTCCAATAGTTGATCCGCCCATCGATGTCTCTGGCGATGATGGCGTCGGGGGCCAGGTCGAGCAGCTTCGCTTGGTCTCGGATGGTCTGGTCGGCCTCCACCCGCTCAAGCGCCAGATCGGCCAGCGCCCCCATCGTCTCCAAGAGCACGAGCTCATCGCGTCCGAAGAACGGCGAATAGGGACTCGGCCGCACCAGAAGCGATCCGGAACGAAGGGGCAGGCGGACCACGTCCGGAGCCAAGCCATCCGGACCTTTGAGCTCCCCGTCTCCATCAGCGGTCCGATGGATGTCTCCACCAGCCTGGACGGAGCCACCGACGATGCCTCCGTCCTCGTCTAGAAGCGTGGCTCCTCGACCCGCCACCACACGCATGTGCGGCAGGAGGCTCGCCACCACCTCCTCGGGCCGGGTGGCGGTCATCAGCTTCCCGATGGCGTGACGGAATTCGGCTTCCTCCGGGCGACGCCAGGCCAGGCGGAGCAGCCTCGGCGGGAACAAGGCCACGAAGAACAAGAGGACCGATGCCAGAGCCAACAGTTGGACCCCGATCATCGTGGCGGCGCCTCCCGCCGACGCGGTGCCAGCGAGGACGATCGTTACGTTGAGCGCAAGCGACGCCAGGCTGAGGAGCCGCAGTCGCCGACGCCCCGGGGTCGGCTCGTTCCGTCCCGCGCGCCACAGCCTGATGGCGGCGACCACAGAGAGGACGCTCCACACCACGAGGAGGGCGAGAATGAATCCCTGCGCCGCGCCAGACCGGGGCTCGCCCTCAGCCGGAAGAGGTACGACAAGAGCAAATCCAACCACCAGGACGGTGAGGCCAAGCGCCAGAACGTCCATGGGGCGGGAGGTCCGCTGGAACGAAGCCGTGAACCGGTAGAGAAGGTACGGGAAGAAGAGCACCGCGGCGATACCCACCCGCTCCACCCAGGCCAGGATGCCTCCCGGCTCCTCCGGGAGGATCATCCCCTGGATGGCCACCGCGGCCAGGACGGTGAAGCTCGCCGCCACCCAACCGGCTCCCGGTGCCCGCCACCGCCTCCACCGAACCAGGCACACGAAGGCTAAGGCGGCGAAGACGGCGGTGGTCAAGTAGCTGAGACCCTCGATGACCGAGTCAGTCATTCGCCGTCTCCCTGGAGCCGGGAAATGCCGAGGGGAACTCGGCACGCATGGCCGCCTTGACCCGCTCGAACTCGGCCTCGAGCGCGGCCAGAGTTTCCGGCGCCGCATCCAGGCGTCCCTCGGAACCGAGCATCTTCATCAGGCGGCAGAGTCGGCCCATCGCCGCTGCTCCGAAAGTCGCCACGCTCCCTGCCAAGGAATGCGCCCGGCCGACTATCGTCTCCACGTCCTTTTGCTCAACACCAAGGCGCAATCGCTCGAGGTTTGACTCCGTCTCTCGCAGAAACACCGAGATGAGGTCGGGCAACCACTCTGGGCCTCGCACCCTCTCAAGTTGCCGCCACCCGGCGATGATGGCGGCATCCAGAGGGGGCTCCTGCTCTGCGACCCGAGGCGCCGATGAGGAAGGCGTGGGAGGATCTGGCTTGAGCGCCGAGTTGGCCAGAGGGACCCACCGCTCGAGGACCGCGGCGAGCGCTTGGAAGCTCACCGGCTTGGGGAGGTAGTCGTCCATGCCCGCGTCCAGGCACTTCTGTCGATCGCCCTCCATGGCATCCGCGGTCATGGCGATGATTGGGGTCCGCGAAGACGAGGGTTCGCTCTTGCGGATCTCCGCGGTCGCCCGAAAGCCGTCCATCTCGGGCATCCGGCAATCCATGAGTATGGCGTCGTAGCGGGTCCGGCCCACGGCCTCAACGGCTTCGAGCCCGTTCGCGGCCGAGTCGGCCGTGTAGCCGAGCTTGTCCAGCATGGCGAGGCCCAGCTTGCGATTAGCGGCGTTGTCTTCAGCGAGGAGAATCCGGCCAGATCGCGCGCCGCCCGGTGATGCTTGGCGCGTGCCCGGCCCTTGCGACGAGGAAGTCGGCTTGGAACCGTCGGCGCCTACGCTCATCTAATCTCCCATGGCGAAAGGCCCGCGGATTCGCGGAATGTCCGGACCGAGCCCAGGTCTTCGGCGGGGAGCGTTCGGGCGAATTGGTGGCCGGGCTCGCGCCCGGGAACCGGCTCGACTACTTCCACGCCAGAGGAAGTCATGGTCTTGGTTATCGGAACAGGGCGGGCAACTCCTGACGTGTATCGACAATGTAGGGTACCGAGATCCTTCAGGTAGTCGCCCGATGGAGCGCCCCCCATTCGCAGGACAACCCCTTTTCGGACCGGCTGGACTCGGTGTTCCCGCTCGCGGACGCGCCTCCTCGAGGGGGATATGCCCCTCGGTGTCACCGGAGAACGTTGGGAAAACAGGTGCCTGAAGCCTAGCCAGCGAGGAAAGCGCTGCCGGAATCACCGAGTCCCTGCTCAGAGGCGAATCCAACCCTACAGGGTTCAACATGTCCAACTCTCGGGGCATCCAGAAGGTCCCTGCGGGGAAACCTTCTCGATCGAATCGGCTGACGAGCAGGCCCTCCCGCCCTCAGCCGGGCGCTCACGCCTCAGCCAGCATGGACCAAACAAACCGACAGGAGGGTGTCCTCCTCGATGTCGTGCCAGTCGTGCAGCGACCCAGGGTGGAACACGTAGAGTTCCGGGCCCTCGTATGGAATCTCGGTGCCCCCTGGGAGCCCCAGCTTTCCCTTTCCGCGAACGATCTGGCAGAAGGCCACGTCTGGGCTCGTGTGCATGGCGAAGCGCCCGCCCGCAGCAATCTCTACGAGCTGAATCTCTCCGAGCGAAAGCTTCTCCACCTCGACCAGTTGGACCCGCTCAAGCGGCTTGCCGTCGTACACGGAGAAGGGCTGCCAGGCCGGTTCCTTCGCGGCCTCGGCTCTCACGGTATCGCCGTCCGCAATAAACGTGGTCACGCGCATACTTACTCCTTTCTGCTAGCCTCCCGCTCGTGGACGCCTTCGAGGCGATCGTGGCGGACCGGGTCGTTGCGGTCGTTCGGGCGACGAGCGTCGCCGACCCCGCCGGGCTGGCGAAGACGTTGGCGTCGGCGGGGATCCGCTGCGTGGAGTTCACCTTCACGATCCCCGGAGTGCTCGAGGCGATCGAGGCCGCCTCTTCCACGGGAGCGGTCATCGGGGCCGGCACCGTCCTCCAGCCGGAGCAGGCTCGGGACGCGATCGCCGCCGGCGCTCGCTTCGTCGTCTCCCCCGTGGTCGCCCCCGACATCGTCCGGCCGTGCAGTGACGCAGCAGTTCCCGCTTTTCTCGCCGCATTCACGCCTACCGAGGTCTTGTCCGCGATGCGGGCAGGCAGTACCGCGGTAAAGCTGTTCCCCGCCCGGGTCGGGGGGCCCGGGTACGTCCGTGACCTCTTGGGGCCTCTGCCCGATGCTCGGCTGATCCCCTCCGGGGGAGTGGACGAGTCAAACGCGAGGGAGTTCATCGAGGCGGGAGCCGTGGCCGTGTACGCGGGGACGGGCCTCGTCTCGCCCGACCTCGTCGCCGCGGGAGACCACGAAGAGATCGGCCGCCGCGCCGAGAGCTTCGTAGCTTCGTTGGGCTGATTACGCTCATCCTCCGGCTCCCCGGCCCGGCCTTTTTTCCGGCTCGTCCACCTCTCGAGCGGCCGCCAGAAGCAGCTCCACCGCCGCCATCCCGGTCCTCCGAGCCGCTTCCAGCGTGGCCGCCCCCGCATGGGGACTGCCCACGAAGTTGTCTAGGTTCAGAAGGGGCGAGCCTCTCGGCGGCTCCTCCGCGAAGGTGTCGATGGCTGCGCCGCCCAAGCGGCCAGAAGAGAGGGCTTCGGCGAGGGCGCGCTCGTCGACGATGCCGCCCCGCGACGTGTTGACGAGCAGAGCGTGCGGTTGCATGAGCGCGAGCTCCGCCGGGCCGATCAGGCCGCGAGTCTCTTCCTGGAAAGGAACGTGGAGGGTCACCGCGTCAGAAGTCCCAAGAAGCGTCGAGAGGTCGGCCATGGGTACCTCCGCCTCCGTTACGAGCGGGTCGTGGGCCATCACCCGCATACCGATCCCTCGAGCCAGGCGGGCCACCTCGCTCCCCACCGCACCGTAGCCGACCACTCCCAGAAGCCTCCCGGCCAGCTCCATCCCCGTCCGGCGCGTCCAGTCGCCCCTCCTCAGAACGCGATCGTGGAACGTCACGTGGCGGGCCACGGCCAGCAGAAGGCCGATGGTGAGCTCGGCCACCGAGCGGGCGTTGGCTCCCGCGGTGACCTCTACCCGCACCCCCCGATTCCTCGCCGCTTCCATGTCGATGTTGTCCGTGCCCGACCCGAACTTCACCACGACCCGCAGGGCCCCGGCGTCCATGACCGTGGCGGTGACGGGATCAACCCCCACGATGAGACCCCAGCATCCCCGCACCAGGTCCTCCATCTCCGACTCGTCGAGCGGCCGATCCACTGATGGGAAGCGAGGCGTCAGGCCGGATCGTCGAAGGAGCTCCTGGTGCTCCCCCGGAACCTCGCGGAACGTGCGAGGCGTGATAGCGACTTCGGTCATCGGGAGGCCTGTCCCAGCCGCTCGAAGACCGGGCCGGCCCGCTCCGCCAGCTCCCGGTACGTGGCTTGCAGCTCTCGGTACCGGCGATGCCGGTCCGGATCAGGATGGACGGGCTCTGCGGTCTCCTGCCAGCTCTTCGCAGTAGCGGACAGATCGTCCCCGCCAACATGGCCGGTGGCTGCAGCCGCCACGAGGGCGTCCCCCAGGACGCCGCACTCCTGCCGGACGGTCGGAACCCAGTCGATGCCCAGCACGTCAGCCTTGATCTGGTTCCAGAGCTCCGACCTGGCCCCCCCTCCCAGGACCCTGGCCTCGGTCGACTCACCGCTACCCGCCTCAGCCGCCAGCCGCGCCCATTCGGCGTACTCGTAGGCGATCCCCTCGAGGATCGCCCGGAACATGTGCCCCAGGGTGTGCCCTGAGGTTAGCCCCACCCATCCCCCGCGGACGTGGGGCTGTGGCGGAAGGACGCGTCCCTGGATGTGCGGCATCCACAGGAGGTCGCCGGATCCAAGCTCGACCTCGGCGGCCAACCGATCCAGCGTCTCGTAGGCGCTTGGATCCCCGGCCAACTCCCTGGCCAGGATGTCGCGGAACCATCGGAGCGCCAGCCCGCCTCCGTTGATGAACGCCAGAGCGATGAACACCCCGCGGATCACCGAGTGGGTAGCCATCAGCGTCAGGTTGGCCACGTCCGGCGCCCACCGGTCGACGCACATGGCGAACACGCTGGCGGTGCCGGCAGAGTCAAAGGCCTGGCCCGGATCCACTACTCCCGCGCCGAGGGAGGCCGCCGTCTGGTCCCCGGCTCCCGCAGCGACCGGCGTTCCGACTGGTATCCCGGTGCTCGCCTCGCCCTCGTCTGTCACCTCCCCCACGACGTCGAGGGGATCGACGATCCGAGGGAGAACACTCGCATCGATCGCGAAGGCTCCCAGGAGTTCCTCCGACCACGTGGCGTGCTCGGTGTCGGACAGATTCGAGAAGTGGAGGTAGGTCCGGTCGATGAATGCCTGGTCCGCTGTGAAACCGCACAGCCGCCCGGTGACAAATGCTCCCGGGACCACAAACCGGGAGATCCGCCGGAAGTCCTCCGGCCGCTCGCGCATCCACCAGAGGATCTTGGGCCCG
>DASYVD010000133.1:0-9282 GCA_036000545.1 Actinomycetota bacterium
AGATGCGGAAGGGGACACCGAGAGATGCCCGACCTCGCCTGGCTGATGAGAGTCACCCGAGCACCGCTGCAGGTGGTTGCGCCTCCCGCCGATAACTGATGGGTCGATGGGCTTCGGCGAGAACTTTGGGGCGGTCCTTCCGGCGTGCCGTCTCGGGGCGGAGTGGGCCTGGCGCGAGGTGTACGAAGACCTGGCGCCCGACGTGCTGCGGTACTTCCGGGCCCGCCGCGCCCACGAGCCCGAGGATCTCCTCGGGGAGACGTTCTTGCAGATCGTCCGGAGCCTGCCCTCTTTCGAGGGCGGCGAGCGCGACTTCCGAGCCTGGGTGTTCACGATCGCCCGTACCCGGCTGATCGACCAGGAGAGAAGGCGGGCCCGTCGTCCAGCCCACCCCGTGCCCCCGGAGGACCTGGTCCGCCTGGGCGCGGTGGGCGACGCGGAGCAGGACGCCCTCCGGTCCCTGGCCGAACAGCGGGTCCGCCTCGTGCTTGAGACGCTCACCCCGGACCAGCGAGACGTGCTCCTGCTCCGCATCCTGGCCGACCTCACGGTCGAGCAGGTCGCGCGGGTCCTCGGCAAGCGCCCCGGAGCCGTCAAGGTCTTGCAAGCTAGAGGGGTCGAGGCCTTCCGGCGGGCCATGGCCAAGGGAGCCGTGACTATTTGAGCGAGGGTGACGTTCTCTCAGATGGGATGAGCTGGCTTTCGACACGGCATCAGGGTGAGCGCGACCCGCTCCTCGACCCGGAAGGCCCAAGGGAGGCCGAGGACCTAACCGGGTTCCTCGGGGATCTCCGGCTGGCCTTCCCAAAGCTCCGCGTCGAGCCGCGGGACGAACGGGCCCACCTGGCCGCGATGGTCGAAGCCGCCCGACTCCTGGCCGATACGGGCGAGGCGACCGCGAGGTCGACGAGCGAGACTAACCGGCCCGGGGACCAGGCATCCGGACTTCCGAAGCCAAGGAGGAGGAGACCCATGTTGAAGACTCGCGCTTCCAAGATCGCCGTTGTGGCCGTGGCCGCGGTCACATCGCTAGGCGGCCTGGCGACGGCAGGGGCGCTGCCCCGACCTGTCCAGCACACAGTGGCAAGTCTGGCTGATGCCGTGGGGGTCAACCTGCCCGACGCTGACGAGCAGGGAGATCAGAACGACCAGGGCGATACGGAGAGCGGCGACCAGGGCGATCAGAACGACCAGGGCGACGCTGTGACGAGCTCGGACCAGGGAGATCAGAACGACCAGGGCGACACGGAGAGCGGAGACCAGGGCGATCAGAACGACCAGGGCGATCAGAACGACGAGGGCGACGCTGTGACGAGCTCGGATCAGGGCGATCAGAACGACCAGGGCGACGCTGTCACGAGCTCAGATCAGGGCGATCAGAACGACCAGGGCGATGTGAACGACCAGGGCGATCAGGGAGATAACGGCCAGAACTAGAGCCCGCGGCTCCTCCCCCAGTGGGAGCTCAAGCTGCAGGCCACAGGGTGATCGGCGTCAAGAGATGAAGTGAGACCGGCACCGCTTCCTGCTTGAAGAGGGGAAGCGGCGATCCGGTCTCATCTCTAATTGCACGCTTGACCAACCGAGGGATCCGTCCGCCGGGACGGGGCCGCCGAGTATCGGGGAAAACAATGAGCACATCCGAGGACCTTCGAGATGAGGTGAGCATCGTCACCGCTCCGAACGCTCTAGGATTCGTGATACGCGCTCAGCCGCCCATGCCGAAGCGGAGCATCTTCGGGCAGCACGCACTCTGCCGAGACGGACGCCAAGGCTGAACCCCACACCCCGGGCGGGGCACGCTGGGCCTCGACGAGGCGCGGGAGGAATTGTACGAGTCTTGGTCTACTCCAGGTAGTCGTGGAGCTTGTGCGACAGAGAGGGGTGCCGGAGCTTCGAGAGGGTCTTCGACTCGATCTGGCGGACCCGCTCCCGCGAGACTCTGAACTCCCGGCCCACCTCCGCCAACGTGCGGGGGTGGCCGTCGAGCAACCCGAACCGCAGCTGGATGACCTTCTTCTCCCGCTCGGACAGTGTGTGAAGGACCGACTCGAGCTGCTCCTGGAGGAGGATGAACGATGCGGCGTCGACCGGCACGACCGCGTCGGCGTCCTCGATGAAGTCGCCGAGGTAGGAGTCCTTCTCCTCGCCCATGGGAGTCTCGAGGGACACTGGCCCTTGGGAGACCTTGAGGATCTCCCGGACCTTGTCCGCCGGGATCCCCAACTGTGTTCCGATCTCCTCCGGGAGCGGCTCGCGCCCCAGGCCCTGGGAGAGGTCCCGGTGGGCCCGGGCGACCTTGTTGATGAGCTCTGACATGTGCACCGGGATGCGGATGGTCCGGGACTGGTCGGCGATGGCCCTGGTGATGGCCTGGCGGATCCACCACGTGGCGTAGGTGGAGAACTTATACCCCTTCGTGTAGTCGAACTTCTCGACCGCCCGAATGAGCCCAACGTTGCCCTCCTGGGCGAGATCGAGGAACGTCATCCCATGAGGGGAGTACCGCTTGGCGATCGAGACCACCAGGCGAAGGTTCGCCTCGATCAGCCTGTTCTTGGCCAACTGGCCATCGGCCTCCACCCGCCTCAGGAACTGGACCGTCTCGGGGCGGCTCTTGGGCCGATACGCCCGAGTCACCTTCTCGAGGCCGATACCCTCGCGCCGAAGCTTGAGTCTCGGGTCGAGCTGATGCTGGCGGATCCGGACCACGGAGCGAACCACGAGACGGAACCGCTCCTCGTCGATTCCGGTCGAGGAGTCGATTGCGGCAAGCACCTGGGCGGCGAGGTCCCCGGCCTCCATCCGCATGGCCAGGTCGACCTCCTGGGCGGCGGTGAGGAGGCGGACCTTGGCGATGTCGTTCAAGTACAGCCGGACCGGATCGTTGGCAGAGACCTCGTCCCTGCCCCGCCGGATCCCCCGTGGTCTTCCTACCTCGTCTTCGGACGCCTCCGGTCGGATCTCGAGGACCTCGATGCCCTCCTGGCGAAGGTACGCCTGCACGTCCATGAGGAAGGCCTCGACCTGTTCTGGGCTGAGGTCCTCCGTGGAAAGCCCCTGGACAAGGTCACCGGAGGCGACGAAGCCGCGCTCCCTTCCCTGCGCCGCGATGGCCTCCATGGCCCCGTCGAGACGGGTCGTCTCGTTCCCCTCCTTCATCCCTGCTTATAGGCGAACATCCGGGCGGCGGGCCCGGCACCTCTGACCGATTCGCGGCGGTGAGAGGCGGGTGGCGGGGAAACGCCACGGGTCGGTCGCTCGACTCGAATGAGAAGCGCGATGCCTGTTCGAACACCCTAACACGACCGTTCACGGGCCCGTGGTCAGCGGTCGAGCCCTGCAGGGGGAGCCGGAACCGCTTGGTGAAAGCGGGGGGAGGGGATGGGCGCGTGGACGAAACGACTCGGGAGCACCTGCAACCCCCTCGGTAGATTCACGTACACGCACAGGACTTTGACCGAACTCTTGGGGAACTCAGGGACCGGATCGAACGTCGGCCTGGCCACCCGAGCCTCACCGGATGTCGGTTCGGTGCGGAATCGACATCTCTACAGGTGCGCGAGGCGATTCGGAACCGGTAGGGGGCTGCGGTTTACAGCGAGAGGGCTCCAGTCAGAGCCGCACCACGGGGCAGGTCAAGGTCCGGGTGATGCCCTCGACCGCCTGGATCTTCGAGACGACCAGCCGCCCCAGCGCATCGATGCTCGCGGCCTCGACGCGGACGACCACGTCGTAGGGCCCGGTCACGATATCGGCTGAGCGCACCCCCTGGATCGCGCCCACGGCCTGCCCCACCCGAGAGGCCATCCCCACTCCGGCCTGGATCAGCACGAACGCTTGGATCATCGCCATCCCCCCTCGGCGATGTCTACCCCGCCATCATCGACCTCTGCCCGGGAGACCACAACGCATCACGCCACGAGGCGGCCGCGATCGAGGAGGGTGACTTCGAAGCCCCACCCGTTGTGTTACCCCGCCCAGCTCTCGCCCGGTCACTCCGACACCTATGTCAACGAGAGCTCCTCGGCTTTCGCCGTGCGGGCCCGTCCCAAGGTCGAGCGTCACCTCGAGCTCAGCATCGCCGTGCCCTTCGAATGCACCTTCCGCTCCGAAGCAGCAGGCCCCACGGCGTAGCTCGTGAGAATGGCGACCAGAGAGGGCCAGCCTTGTGCCGGCTGAGCTCGGCCGGGACTCCTCCTTATGTCTCAAGGACCTCGACCAGGATCAGCGGTTCTTCGTCCAAACCACTTCCTCGGATCTGGTCGAGCGTCTCGGATGGGGGAAGGAGAAGGATCAGCACCCCTCCGATGTCGTGCGCCTTGGTTGCGGCCCGACGTATCGCCGCCATCCCGCCCTCGTCGATCGAGGTCACTTCTGCCAAATTGAGGGTGGTCGGACCACCCGGGCCGAGGCTGGCGATCGCCTCGAGCAGCCGATCGGCGTCCTCGGCCAACACCGGACCGACGAGTCCCAGGGTGCGAGGAGCCAAGCGTTCCACCTGCACCTTGCCATTGTGGGTCGCGCAGCCATCCCGGGCAAAGCCCGAATCCAGAGATCTGTGGCCAGCCGGTCGCTTCCGGCTGACGGGGCCAGTGCCCGGAGCAGACGGCCCAGGACGAAGTAAGCGATCGAGAGCAGCATCGGGCACCTCGCAGTCTGGGGACGGAGCCGGCGAGGCCAACTGAGCAACCGCCGCTCAGTACAGGTACCCGGATTGGTGCACCCCCTCAGGTGTCGCGATCTGTGTACCCGTCACGCGAAGATGTGGGCTGGATCAGCGTGCCGTGACGTCTTGACTCCATTGAGCGGCTGTGTTCGTCGTCAGGCGCTCTCCCCGGGTACCTCGGGGCTCTGGCTCGTCGGGACCGACAGGATGAGCCGTGCAACCTCGGCGGGGGCGTCGATCTGCACGTAGTGCCGCGCGTTCGGCAGGAGGAACAGATCGGAGGTCGGGAACAATCGGTGGAACCGCTTTGCCACACCCGCGTTCAGGTATGGGTCGGCGGCACCGAAGGCGATCCGCACCGGGCGCGAGAACGAGCGCAGCTCGGCGAACCGCTTCCTCCGAGAGATGGTCGTCCCTAGAAGATCGGCGTTCAGGGAGAAGAACGCGGGCCGCTCGGCCCGGAACTGCCCGTACAGCTCCTCGACGACCTCTTGCCTGTCGCCGGGATCGGTGATGAACCGACCCACCTGCCAGGTGAAGAGCCTCCGATCGAGCGCGTCGGAGTTGACCACGGCCATGCGAGCCAGGTTTCGGACGATGGGCACCGAGAACAGCAGGATGGCCTCCGGCGGGCGCAAGCTCGGCGTCCATCCGTAGTAGGTGTTCAGCAACACCAGGGCGGACACCCGCTCCTGGTTGTCGAGGGCCCAGTCGATGGCCGGAGGGCCGGAGGCATCGTGGGCCACGAGCACCACGTTCTCGAGCCGCAGATGCGCGATGACGGCGTCTAGGTCCCCGGTCTGGTTCGTTGCCGTGTATGGATAGCCGTGGGGCTTGTCGGAGCGACCCCACCCGAGGAAGTCAAACGTAACCACCCTGCGGGGCGGGCTCAATCGTGGGACGAGTCGCTCGTACAGGTGGAGATTGTCCGGGAAGCCGTGCATTAGCACGATGGCGGGCTCCTCCCCTGGGTAGTCACGGACGTAGATTCCGTGCTCTCCTCGGGGGGCCCAACCTTCCTCGTAGCTCAAGCAGGCTCCGGTCGTGTCATGAAGCGGACCCAAGCATGCCTCGTCGCATCATGCAACTCGATAGCTGGTATGAGGACCTGGAGGTCGTCGCCGAATGCTGGAGGCTGTTGATCGTCCGGGACGCGCTCCTCCACTCCGGCTGCTCCGTTTTGAGGACTGGCAGATCCAGCCTTGAGTGCCCCTACTCACTTCGGAGGGAGAGCCTCCGAAATGGTGCGGTGCGGCACCCCGACAGCTTCGAGGGCCAAGCGGAGCCCCGCCTCTCAGCCAGACCCAAATGCCGTGCTCACGAGCAAGAACCGAATAAATGCACCCACAAGGTCTCATCGACATGCCAGCGATCTCCGATAACGTGCTGTCGAGCCCGAGCGGCATACGCGAACTCCGGCGCGAACCGCTGGACCCACCGGTAGATGCTCACGTGATCGACCTCGATGCCGCGCTCCGCCAGGAGCTCCTCGACGTCTCGGTAGGAAAGACCGAACCGCAGGTACCACCGGACCGCCAGGGTGATGACCTCGGGCGGGAACCGGAACCCGGCGAAGGCCGAGGGCGGCGCCGGTCGGGGGTGAAGGTGTCGGTGGGATCTCATCGCACGAGTGTCCCTGATGCGCCGCCGCGATGCGCAACGCAACAGTGCCCGGGTCTGGCATAGGTGCCGCTGCTCCACCAACTTGCACCAGCTAATGGCAACGGTTCATGATCCATCTCGCCATGACGGAGGGAGGGGGAGCAACCGCGAAGTCGAGCCTGAGTGAGGGACTCGTCGAAGAGGTGTGGCGACATCGCATCCACGCACCGATCACGGAACGGGAGTCTGGTTGGCTCCCAGCGGTGGAGGAAAGAGGAGAGCAGCCATGACCCGTCAGAAGACAGCGCGCTGCTCGCTCTTCGTCAACATGGAACCACGCGGCCTGGTCATCGCAAGTGTCCGTTCCGACGATGCCACCGGCGGGTGCCTGGCAAGCCTCAGCGTCGTGTGCGCTGGCGGTCCTGAGGCGAAAGGAGGTGCGTCAAGCTTCGTCTACCTGTGCGGGTAGGCAACAGCAGGACGGCACCGAAAAGGTTCCTGGCCAACGCGAGGGATTCGGAGGTGCATATGGTACGCAAGTTGCTGTTCGTGGGTGCGGTGTTGGGTCTGCTCGTGGGGATGTCCTCAGTCGCCTCGGCGCAAGCCGTGACGGAGACGATCACCTTCCGCAACGTCACCGAGACCTTCCAGGATGTCAACCCCTGCACCGGTGACCCTGTGACCCTGACCATCACCTACAACGGGGTGTTCTCCTACACGGTCGACCCCGAGGGAGGGTTGCACGTCACCGGCACGGTCGCCGGGACCTTCGAGGCGGTACCGCTCGACCCGACCCTTCCCACGTACACCGGTCGCTTCGCCCAATGGTTTGGAGAGAGTTCCTCCTCCAACAGCGATGGCGACTGGGTGACGTTCAACATAAAGGGGACAGGGTCTGACGGGTCGACGCTGAGCCTGAATGCTGTGCTGCAGTTCCACTTCTCCAACGGCGTCCTCCGCGTCGAATTCGAGATGCTGAACTGCCAGGGCTGATGCGGTCCTCGCTGCAAAGAACGAGTGTCTCCTGATCGGACGCTCACCGGAGGCATCGCGCCGCCTATGGGGTAAACAAATTCGATCGGCCCGTTGGCATGCGGCGTTGCGGCGATGCCATGAGCCGGTCAGACTGCGCCGGTGTTGGCGTTCCTCCCGTATCGGGTCCTGTGCGGGGTTCTCCGGATGCTCGTCCGCATGGGCGTCGATGATCGGGACCTGGAGATCGCCGTGCTGCGCCATCAGCTGAGGATCCTGAACCGGCGGGGGAGGCGACCGCGCTACCCGTGGGGTTCAGAAACTCGATTGCCCGTGAGAGCGGCGACATCGGTCCGATCTGCGACAATGCCGCGCCGTGCTTCGGTCAGTCCTCTACCTGTGCTTGGGCCGAGTCCTCGGCTTGTTCCGGTCCGAGGAGCGGGCAACGGCTGACGCGGAGCTCGAGATTGCGGTGCTCCGCCACCAGATCGCGGTTCTGGGCCGGCAGGTGAAGCATCCGGTCTACCGTTCATCCGACCGGGCGTTCCTCGCCGCCGCGAGCAGACTGCTCCCGCGAGAAGCGTGGCGCTCGTTCCTGGTCCGCCCAGAGACCCTGAAAGGGGTCGAAAACACTGGCTCGCGCACGGACAGGTTGTTCCCCTAGGATGCCGCGGTGGTGTTCTCCATCCTCTACCTGATCCTCCGCGGCATGCTCCGCCTCGTGGCCTCTGCAGAGGGCGGACGTGATCGCGAGGTCGAGATCTTGGTCCTTCGCCATCAGATCAAGGTGCTATCGAGGAAAGCGGGGCGGCCAAAGCTCCGGCGGTTGGACAGGGTCTTCTTGTCGGCGGCGGCCCGGATACTTCCGCGCGAGCGCCGGTCATCGTTCCTGGTCACACCGGCGACGCTCCTTCGCTGGCACCGTGAGCTGGTCAAGCGCAAGTGGACGTATCGCGGCAAGCGAGTGGGACGCCCGCCTCTGTCCCCGCAGGTGCGCGAGCTGATCCTTCGCCTGGCGAGGGAGAATCCGCGTTGGGGGTGTGTTCGGATCCAGGGGGAGCTCCGCGGTCTCGGCATCCGGGTGGGAGCGACGACCATCCGGACCCTGCTGAGGCGAAACGGCTTCGGGCCCGCTCCTCGAAGAGACGGCCCCTCCTGGTCGGAGTTCCTTCGGGCCCAGGCCGAGGGTGTTCTGGCTTGCGACTTCTTCTCCGTGGAAACGGCGTTCCTTTCCACGCTGTACGTCTTGTTCTTCATTGAGATCGGGACCCGTCGGGTCCACGTGATGACCTCGACCCACAGCCCCGACGCCGGCTACACCACCCAGCAGGCTCGCAACATCTACATGGCCGGTGAGGTTCCCGCAGGAGTTCGGTACCTCATCCGCGATCGCGACTCCAAGTTCACGCGCTCCTTCGACGCCGTGTTCGGATCCGAGGGTGCCAGGGTGATCCTCACGCCCATCCGTGCTCCGAAGGCCAACGCCTTCGCCGAGCGGTGGGTGAGGACCGTTCGCGCCGAGATCCTCGACTGGACCCTCGTCCTGGGTCGCCGCCATCTTGACCGGCTCCTCGCACAATACGCCTCGCATTACAACTCCCACCGACCCCACCGGGGGATCGGGCTCGCTCCGCCCGATGCCTGCGGAGCCGACCCACCGATGTCTGTGAGCAGCAAGATCCACAGGCGGGATGTTCTCCCCGGGATCAACGAGTACATGGCGGCGTGAGGCCGTGGATGGCGACGTCTTCCTGATCGCCCGGAACCCCGAGGAGGACACCAAGCTCCCGTACGTGCTCAGGCTCCCCATCGAAGATGGTCTGGTGCTAAAGGCCCGAGATACCTGGCCAAGAGCCACCCGCATCTACTGCCACGCCTTCGAAGGGGGTTAGCCCGACCACGCTGAGATCGTCGAGGAGACCCGGGTTTCCTCCATACGCCGGCGCGGACCGGTGATCGACCTGGTGCTCGATCGACCACGCCTTTCCCGTTCTCAGTTCGTGTTCACCGAGACCCGCGGACGTCCGGCCATCTTCTGG
>DASYVD010000134.1:0-13922 GCA_036000545.1 Actinomycetota bacterium
GTCGTACCCCGTCACCATGCTGCTTCCGGTGTACCTCCCGTCCAGGAAGGTATGGGCGCCCAGGTGGAAGTTGTAGAAGGTGCTGAACTTCTCGAAGAAGATCTTCGAGGTGCCGACGAGGTCCTCCGTCCCGGGCTGGACCGCGATCCACGACTCGGAGCGGTTCGCGTTGTAGGCGCCCAGGCGGCAGGAACCCGGGTTCGGGGCGGTCGCGCCCGCGTCGTACCCCGCGTAGCCGCCGCCCGACACCACCTGGTCGGCGACCTGGTTCGTGAACGGAACGCTCGAGCTCCAGGCACCCGCCGACGCCGGCACGGCGAGCGCGAAGACGACGGAAACCGAGATCAGTGCGACGACGACCTTGTTCACGCTCGCTCCCCCCTCTACCTCAACCTCGGTAGCGCATCTGTATCACATTCGCGCATCGGCCGCGCGCCGCGCCCGCGGTGGGTGCGCAAACTCGGAGCTCCCCGCGCTGGAGAGGCCCTGAGTTTCCGGTCCCTATGGGCTTCGAGCCGAGCGGGGGCCACACCTCACCGAACCTGTGGTGGTCGGACGATCGGGCCTGGCACTGTTGCGTTGGCTGAACCCCGGGCGTGGTGGGGGTCATCCGCCCGCGCGGGTATCAGATCACGAGGGCCAGCTCGGCGAACGCGTCGGCGAGGCGGGAAGCTGGGGGCAAGTCGGACCCGAGGTCGTAGAAGCCCCGGCGGAGGTTCTGGACGAAGGCGTGCCCGGTAACGATGACCCTGGCGGTTCGATCTCGCTTCAGTCCTCGCATGGGTCGAAGTCGGGCTTTGAGGCGTCCGTGGTCGGTCTCTATTGGGGTTGTTGGCATGAACCTGTGTGTCATGCAAGGCCGCCGGTAGCAGCTCGTCGAGGACACGGGGATAGACCCGGTACTGGTCGGTGGTGACCTCAACAGGCGAGACCCGGGTTCGATCGATCGCTCGGGCGAAGAACCGTCGTGCCGCCTCTCTGTTCCGCCGTGGCGCGAGGAACACGTCGATGACCTGGCCGAACTGGTCGGTGGCCCGGAACAGGTACCGCCAGGCCCCTCCGACCTTGACGTACGTCTCATCGACGTGCCAGCGATCCCCGACCACGTGCTGCCGAGCTCGTGCGGCCTCGGCGAACTCCGGCGCGAACCGCTGGACCCACCGGTACACCGTGACGTGGTCGACCTTGACCCCGCGTTCGGCGAGAAGCTCTTCCACGTCCCGGTAGGAGAGGCCGAACCGCAGGTACCACCGGACCGCCAGGGCGATGACCTCGGGCGGGAACCGGTAGCCGGCGAAGGCCGAACGGGGGGTTGGGGCGGGGCAAGGGTATCGGTGCGGTCTCATCGCCCGAGTCTCCCTGAAGCAAGTCGGGGTCACCAATGCAACAGTGCCATCACGAGCGTTCGGGAGTCGACCCAACGGCGTGATCCGAGTGATGACCGCCGGTTGCGCCTGTTGACATCCAGGACCGGCCGCGAGACAGTGGCCCCGGGCGTCTGAGGGAGGGCCAGATGAGACGGCTGACTGCGATCCTGATCGCGGCCGCGATGCTCGTAACGACGTTCGCTGCGGGCGCCGGGACCGCAACCGCCGCGAGCAAGGCGAGCTATTACCTCTCGCTGGGCGACTCGCTCGCGGCCGGCGAGAAGGCCCAGTACCCGGATCAGCTGTTCAAGTCCGTGCGCGGCGACTTCAAGCAGCTGCGGCTGGTGAAGATGGGATGCGGCGGCGAGACAACGCTCGGGATGATCATCGGTGACGTCGGATGCGCGCCCGGGATCTACCCTGAGGGGTCGCAGCTCGCGCAGGCAGTCGCGTTCCTGAACGCGCACGCCGGCGAGGTCGCGTTCATCACGATCGACATCGGGGCGAACGACATCCTCGGTCTCTACGGGTGCATCGACTTCAACACGTTCGTCCTCGACGGGACCTGCATCACGACGAACCTGCCCACCGTCGACGGCCGGATCGCGACGATCGTTCAGGCACTCGAAGCGGCCGCGCCCGACGTTCCGATATACGCGATGACGTACTACGACCCGCTCCTCGGCATGTGGTACTTCGGGTACCCGACCGTCGCCGTATCGGACAACGCCGCCGTCGACCAAATGAACGACGGCTTCTCGGCCACGTACCAGGCGAACAGCGCCGTTGTCGCGGACGTGTGGGGGGCGTTCGAAAGTGAGAACTGGGACGTGATCCAGACCGACCGCTGGGGGACGGTTCCGACGAACGTCGCCCGCGCCTGCGACTGGACACGGTTCTGCACGAGCGCCGATATCCACCCGAACATCGCCGGGTACGGCGTCATCGCGCAGGCATTCGCGGACGCCATGGCCTGAGAACGGAGTCATCGGCAGGACTGCTCACGCAAGCGAAGGCCAGGCTCCGCGAGCTCGGACACAGGCGCGTGGCTCTCGGTGTTGGTGTCGACAACTCCGTTGGGCGCCAGCTGTGCGAGCCTCTGGCTTGTCGGGCTCCAAAACCACACACACCATCACGCCGCGCGCCGATACTCGTGGATCAGTCCGCCAAGTAGGTCGCGCCGACGGATCACCGTCCCGGGGGTCTCCCCCAAGGGGATCGGGGGGTTCGGTCGATCGAGGCCCAGTCCTCGGTGCGGCCTCTCCCGGTTGTAGTGGGCCTCGTAGATGGTGATCACGCGCTCAAGGTGGCGCCGGCCGAGGATCAGCATATGGTCCAGGCACTCCCTCCGGACCGTGCCCACCCACCGTTCGGCGACGGCGTTCGCCTTCGGAGCCTGGACGGGCGTCTTCACCACAGCGACCCCTTCGGTCCGAAACACGTCGTCGAAGGGTCCGGAGAACTTGGTGTCGCGGTCGCGGATCAGGAAACGCCTTCCGTCCAAAGCCCCAATCATCGCGAGGTTGCGGGCTTGCTGCGTGACCCAGACCCAGTCCGGGCGAGTGGTCACTCCAGCGATGTGCACCCGTCTCGTGGAGAGCTCGATGAAGAACAGGACGTACATCGTCTTCAGGAACGCGGTCTCCACGGTGAAAAAGTCGCAGTCGAGCACTCCCTTCGCCTGCTGGCGGAGGAATTCGCTCCACGTCGGGCCGGCCCGACGGGGCGCCGGTCCCAGGCCGCGGCGGCGAAGGATCCTCCGGACGGTGCTCGCCCCTACACCGATACCGAGCTTGCGGAGCTCGCCCTGGATCCGGATGCACCCCCATCTGGGGTTCTCCCGGTCCAGGCGGGCAATGAGCTGGCGACCTCGGGATCCAGAGCGGGTCTCCCGGGCCCACGATGAGGGTGGGTCCACTTCCGCCGCACCAGCTCGCGGTGCCATCGAAGGAGTGTCTGGGGCGTGACCATGAACGACGCCCACCGGTCTCGGGAGAGCGCCCTGCTCGCCGCGGCAAGGAACGCCCGATCGCGATCTCGGAGCTCCGGCCGACGCACGGTGCGACGGAGTACCTGCAGCTGGTGGCGGAGCACCGCGTTCTCGAGCTCGAGCTGCCGGACGGTCCGGCCCTTACCGAGGAGTGCGATCAGGCGAGCGAGAAGGAGATAGGCGAGGGCAACCACGGTGAGGGGATGCTAGGGGCACCTCGATCGAGTGGCGAATCCAGTTTTGGCGCCCCACAGGGTTCCCTGTGTGGGGGTCGACGCCGACGTCCTGTCCGGAGGGACATCCGCCGCGATCGGCTCACCCTCGAATAGCCGGCGGATGGCGGTGTCGAGAACTAAGGAAGCATCGCGGGCCGATGGAAGGGGATAGCGCCCGGGAAGCCCGACGAGGTAGAAACAGGAAACACGACCTTCGAGGTGGCCGTCCTGGACCCCGTCCTCGGCAAGACTCACCAGCCCGAGAGTGCCTCCTCCATGCCGCATGAGACAGACAGAGCCTCACGACCAAGGGCCGAGGGCCTCTTCGTGGGACGAGAGCGCGAGTTGGCAGAACTCGAAGCGGGTCTCGGCGATGCGCTCGCGGGCCGAGGGAGGCTCTTCCTCATCGGCGGGGAGCCAGGGATCGGCAAGAGCCGGCTCGCGGATGAGCTGGCGAGCCGCGCCAGGGACCGTGGGGCTCGGCTCCTGTGGGGGCGGTGCTGGGAGGCGGGGGGTGCACCCGCGTACTGGCCGTGGGTCCAAGCGATCCGGTCTTACGTCCGCGATCAGGACCCGCAAGCGCTCCTTTTCCAGCTCGGCACTGGAGCGGCGGACATCGCTCAGATGATCCCCGAGCTCCATGACCTGTTCCCCGAATTGCGGGCGCCTGCATCCTCGGACCCCGAGGGAGCCCGCTTCCGTCTGTTCGACTCCACCACGACTTTCCTTCGGGCCGCCGCTAGGGCCCAGCCGCTTGTGCTCGTCCTTGACGACCTCCATGCGGCCGATGCTCCCTCCCTCTTCCTCCTGCAATTCGTTGCCGGTGACCTGGCCGATGCCCACATCCTCATCGTCGGCGCCTACCGCGACGAGGGACCCGACCATCCCCATCAGCTCGCCTCGACCCTGGCCGAGTTGGGCCGCCAACAGATCACTCGGCACATCCAGCTCGTTGGGCTGGACGAGTCCGAGGTGGCCCGGTTCATCGAGTGGACCGTCGCTGGCCCCGCCCCGGAGAGCTTGGTCGCCGCCGTGCACACGCAGACCGAGGGGAATCCGCTGTTCGTGGGTGAGGTGATCCGGCTGTTGGCCGCGGAAGGGCAGCTCGAAGTCACTGGGGTGCCTATGCCGCTTCGGATCACGATCCCGCCTCGGGTGCGGGAGGTGATCGGCCCTCGTCTCGGCCTCCTGTCCGAGCAATGCCATCGGGTTCTCACCCTGGCATCGGTCCTCGGTCCGGAGTTCCGCCTCGATGCGCTCACCCGGGTGAGCGGTCTCTCCGCTGACGCCCTCCTCGAGGTCATCGATGAAGCTGTTGCCGCGCGTGTCGTGATCGAGGTGCCAGGCACGATCGGCCGGATGCGGTTCTCGCATGCCCTGGTCCGGGACGCTCTCTACGACTCACCCGCCCCTCGGCGCCGAGTGCAGCTACACCGAGAGATCGGAGAGATGCTGGAAGACCTGTATGCCGACGACCCGGAGCCGCACATGGCGGAGCTAGCCCACCACTTCTGCGAGGCGGTCCCCGGAGGCGACGTGGACAAGGCCGTCGACTATGCGCGACGCGCGGGTGAGCGAGCGGCGGCCCTCTTCGCGTATGAGGAGGGCGTTCGTCTCTTCCGCCTCGCCATCGAGGTCCTGGAGACGAAAGGTCCGGCTGGGGGGGAAGCCCACTGCCGCCTGCTTCTCGCTCTCGGCGACTCCCAGGCTCGGGAGGGAAATCTCGCCGGAGCCAAGGAGACGTTCCTCCGGGCAGCGAGCCTCGCCAGGAACCGCAACATGCCCGAGCGTCTGGCCGCCGCAGCCTTGGGGTATGGGGGGAGGTTCGTGTGGGGTCGCGGCGGAGGCGACCGGCATCTCGTGCCCCTCTTGCAAGAAGCGCTGATATCCCTGCCGGAAGGAGACACCCTGGTCCGGGCCCGGCTGATGGCCCGCCTGGCCGGGGCGCTTCGGGACCACCGCTCGCCGGATCAGCAGGATCGACTCAGCCGGGAGGCGGTCGAGATGGCTCGGCGGATGGGCGATCCGGCAACGCTCTCCTACGCCCTGGATGGCAGGTTCGCCGCAACGTCGTGGCCGGACAATGCCGAAGAGCGGCTCGCTATCGCGACGGAGATCCTCCAACTCGCGAGGGAGGCCGACGACGGGGAGCGGATCGCTCAGGGCCTCGACTGGCGGGTGATTGCTCTCATGGAGCTCGGGGACATCCCGGCGGCGGACGCGGAGCTTGAGGCCATGTCCGACCTCGTGGAAGAGCTGCGTCAGCCCGCTCAACGGTGGGTCCTGCTGCACTCACGCGCGATGCGCGCCCTCTTCGACGGGAGGTTCGATGAGGCCGCGCGGCTGATCCCGGAAGCCCTGAACACCGGCCAAGCTGCGCAGCGTTGGGATGCGGTCTTCACGTTCAGGATCCAGACCTACCTCCTCCGCCGCGAGGAGGGACGTCTGGAGGAGATGGAACGCATCATCAAACGCTCCGTCGTCGAGTACCCCACGCGGTTCGTGTTCCGATCCCTGCTGGCCCACCTGTACTGCGAGTTGGAGCGCCCGCTGGAGTGCAGGGAGGCGTTCGAGAAGCTCGCCGTCAACGACTTCGCCGATCTGCGTCGGGACAACGACTGGCTGTTCGAGATGAGCCTCCTCCCCGAGGTCGCCGACTTCCTCGACGACGTCGGCCGCGCGGGGATCCTGTGCGACCTGCTGTCGCCCTACACGGGGCGACACGCTCCTACAGGAGGAGAGGTAAGCACAGGATCTGTCTCGCGATGCCTTGGCATCCTTGGGTCGATGCTTCGACGGTGGGACGAAGCGGCCCTGCACTTCGAGGAGGCACTCGAGTCGAACACTGCAATGGGTGCACGTCCCTGGGTGGCGCACACCCAATACGACTACGCGCGAATGCTGATCGGCCGCGATGGGGTTGGCGATCGGGAGCGGGCCGCGGAGCTACTCGTGGGAGCGGCCGAGACCTGCGGGCAGCTCGGCATGCTGGCCCTCGGCCGCAAGGTGGCAACCCTGCTGGAGGAGGAAGGGGTCTCGACCGCGGTCCGCGCCCGGGTCACAACGCCCTCCCCCGAGCCCACGCACGGAGCCCACGTCTTTCGCCGCGAGGGTGAGTTCTGGTCGATCAGGTTCGGGCGGGATGCCTTCCGCCTGAAGGACTCCAAGGGCCTTCGGTACCTGGCCCAGCTGCTCGGAAGCCCGAGTCGGGAGTTCCTCGCGCTCGAGCTCGTGACGGCCGGGCTCGGGTCCGGCACCAGACGAGACGCTGTATGGGTCGATCGGGACCGGCGAGAGTCCGGGCTCCGCCTCTCTTCGGGTGAGACCGGGGAGATCCTCGATCCTCAAGCCAAGGCTGCGTACCGACGCCGGCTTGAGGAGCTTCAGGATGAGCTGGAGGAGGCCGATTCCGAGCGCGCTGCTCGAGCGCGCGATGAGATGGACTTCCTCGCTCATGAGCTTGCCGGAGCTGTCGGCCTTGCGGGGAGGGACCGACGAGCTCCCTCCGAGGTGGAGCGCGCCAGGGTGAACGTCACGAAGGCGATCAAGGCCGCCTTGGCAAGGATCGGCGAGCACAGTCCGGCGCTCGCGCGCCACCTCGCCAGCACGATCCGAACGGGGACCTTCTGCTCATACGTCCCCGACCCTCGCCTCCCTGCCACCTGGAAGCTCTGACCACCGGCCCATCCAAGTGTGCCGTGGGACTCCACGGGCGTGCCATGCCTTTCCACGCCCTCGTGATCGAACAGGCTGCGAGAGCAGGCTCGCTCGAAGGGAGGTAGGCATGCAGCTTCGGACTAAGCAACAGACTGGGGGAACGCCGGCCTCATCGGCGATCGAACCCGGCATGACATCCGTGGCACCCGGCCGCCGGCGGACAGCCTCGCTCGTGATCACGGCAGTGGCCGGTTGCGCGGCGCTCCTGATCCTTGCGGTCACCTTCTGGTCGCGGGGGGAACCGACCCTTCGCACGAACCACCCTGCGGCATCACAGGCTGGTGTGTCGAACGCCGACGCCACCGGCTCAGTTCGGGTCCACGAGGCGCTGGGATGGGTCGACGGGCTGGCTGCCGGCCTAATCCTTCCATCCGACGTCACCGCCCGCCTTGAGGCACAGGATCCCAGGATGGCCAAGGCCGTCACGGCCGCTTGGTCGGATCTGAACTCGTCCGGCGGCTCGGTCCGGCTCCACGAGGCGATGAGGTGGGTCGATGGGCTGGCTGCCGGCCTGATCCTTCCATCCGACGTCACCGCCCGCCCCGAGGCGCAGGACCCCAGGATGGCCAAGGCCGTCCTGGCCGCTTGGTCGGATCTGAATGCGCGAAGTTAGGGAGGTGGGTGATGAATGTTGGGGCGCGAATGGAAACTCAAGGCGCTGAAAGGGTGAAGGGCACGGAAAGCCTTGATTCGGCATCACGCGACCAGTTCGTACTCATGGATGAGGTCACGTGGCTCTCGGTGACTCCCTCGGGACCGGGGCCATGCCGGCTCCTTCCGGGATTGGAGGACGTGTTGACCTCATGCCACAAAAGGAGGTGTGCCGAACGGCACAGCCCGTTTGCGATGCCCGCCACCGACTCGCCCTCGGAGCGATGGAAGCATCGGGTTCGACGAGGGGAAGGCCCGCTGTCTCGGGAGGAGGCGGTCACGATGAGGCTGCCTAGGGTTCGAAGCCGATTTCTCCTGCTCGGCGCCACAGCCTCGCTCGTGCTCGCCGTGGGCGCTTCTCAGGCCCTGGCAGTCATCCTCGATTCCGCTCCCACGTGGCCGATCCCATCGGACCCCCCAGCCGGGCGGCCGCCGATCCCGGATCTGCTCCCGGCCACCGACGCGCCGCCCCCCTCTAACCAGATCCTGACCGTGTGGAAGGAGGGAACCGAATCCGGTGAAGTCACCTCGAGCCCGGGCACCTCGGCACCGGCTGGCATTACTTACGGCGACAAGGAGGTCGAACGATGAGGCGCAGGAACTTCAAGATCTGGTTCTGGCTCGGCCTGGCAGTCGCGGCGATCTCGCTCCTCCTTCCCACGGCGGCGCAAGCCTCGACTAACGTCGTCTTCAACCCCGGCTTCGAACAGGGCGGCTGCAGCGACAACACGCCCGTCCTCTGCGGCTGGAGGAGCGGCAGTTCGATGTCGCAGGACACGAGCAACCCGCACTCGGGCAGCGCCAGCATGCATTTGGAGTGCGGAGCCGGAGGTTGCTACTACGACCCCGACTCCGGATGGGGGTCCGCCGCGGCCGATGCCGCCGTCTGCGTGGCGATCGGCCCAGGTACACACGCGGCATCGTTCTGGTACCGGGACGCTGTCGGTGCTCAGGTGTCGTTGGCCGCAACCTTCTATGCCGGGACTGACTGCAGCACCTGGGAGCTGGGGCAGGACTCGCTCGACCAACCGTCGCCGAGCGCCGTGGGTTGGCAGCAAGTAACCGGATCCCTGCACGGGCCGACTTACACGCAATCGGCGCTCTTCGTTATCAGCATTGGCGGGTGCGACGCTTCGTGTTCGCTCTCTGCGAACTTCGACGACATCGACGTCGACGACGCGGGGGACACGACTCCGACCATCGCCTCCTTCTCGCCGACGAGCGGGTGGTTCGGCACGAGGGCCTGGATCTACGGCTTCGACTTTCTCGGGGCGACCTCGGTCACGTTCAACGGCATCCCGGCGCAATTCACCGTCGGGTCGGACCAGTTCATCGATGCCTACGTGCCAAGAGGGGCGACTACCGGGCGCATCTCGGTGACGACAGCGAACGGCACCGGCTGGAGCTCGTCCTCCTTCACGCTCGTGCCGCCGCCGACGATCAGCTCATTCACTCCAACAGGCGGGCCGTTCGGAACCGTCGTCGACATCCGCGGCGCGAACTTCACCGGGGCGATCTGGGTGCAGTTCAACCAGCACTACGCCGACAGCTTCACCGTCAACTCGGACGCGGAGATCCACGCGACCGTGCCAGACGGAGCGACGACCGGCCCAATCTCGGTGACAACCGTGAGCGGCACGGGCTGGAGCTCGTCCTCGTTCACGGTTCCCACTCCGACGATCAGCTCGTTCACACCGACCAGCGGGCCAATCGGCACCAGTGTCGACATTCTCGGCACGAACTTCACCGGGGCGACCATCGTCACGTTTCACAGCACGAAGGCTGACTTCACGGTCGAGTCGGACTCGGAAATCCGCGCCACCGTGCCCACCGGGGCTACGACCGGATGGATCTCGGTGGCGACGCCGGGCGGCAGTGCCTTGAGCTCCTCCTCGTTCACGGTCACCGGGGTAGCGCCGGCAATCAGCTCGTTCACGCCGACCAGCGGGCCGGTGGGCACAAGCGTCGCCCTCCTCGGCGCCAACTTCACCGATGCGACGAGTGTCAAGTTCAACGGTACCAACGCCGCCTACACGATCGACTCGGACTCCGAGATCCACGCCACCGTGCCCAGCGGGGCAACAAGCGGTCCCATCAGCGTCACGACGCCGAGCGGCACCGGCACCAGCAACGACTCGTTCACGGTAACCGTGCCGCCGCCGACGATCAGCCTCACCGCCCGCGGGTACAAGGTGAAGGGGCTCGAAAAGGCCGACCTCTCCTGGAGTGGGCCGAGCGGAGCGAGCTTCGACCTCTACCGGAGCGGCACCAAGATCGCGACCGTCCAGACGACCGCCTACACCGACAACATCAACACGAGGGGCTCGGCGACGTACACGTACAGGGTGTGCGAGGTCGGAAGCACGACCTGCTCCAACGATGCGACGGTCAGCTTCTGATGATCAGTTCAAAGGAGGTCACTGGAAAGCGCGGGGACGTTTCCGCTCCCTCGGCGGCCGAAGGCCCTCGACGACGCACAATCCTGGAGGGACAGCCATGAACAAGAGAATCGTAACCCTTGCAGGAACTCTCATCCTGCTCGCAGCGGCATCGAGTTCAGCTCCGTCTGTGGCGGCAGCGGGCCAGTTTCAACCTGAATCGACGATCGCGTTCAGCAGCACGCGCGACCACGTGAGCGAGGGCTTGACCCGGCCGTTGCTTGGTGCCGAGGTCTACCTGATGAAGCCAGTGATGGTGATGAACCCAGAGGGGACGACGACGTGGGCCCTGACGAGCCCGCGGCGCTTGACGGGCTTAGATGCGTCCTTTGACGGCTTCGCGAACTTGTCGCCGGACGGGAAGAAGATCGTGTTCGACAGCACCCGCTTGACAGGGGAAATCAACTCATCCGACCTGTTCTTGATGAACACCGACGGCACCGAGCAGACGCTCTTGACCCGCGGCAGCTCGGCTACCTGGTCGCCGGACAGCAAGAACATCGCCTTCCACGCCTCGGCCTCCTACTACGCATCGGGCGGGTTGGTCACCGGAGATCCGATCCGGACCGACGTGGGCTCGTCGACCACCGACAGCGACATCTTCGTGGCGAACGTCGACGATCTGCTCGCGGGCGTCGAGCAGCCTACAAACATCACCAACA
Source organism: Actinomycetota bacterium (assembly GCA_036000545.1). GTDB lineage: Bacteria > Actinomycetota > UBA4738 > UBA4738 > CALAEC01 > DASYVD01. Next base: position 11,041 of record DASYVD010000134.1, read on the forward strand.
GCCCGGGCATGATCGACGACGACGCGGACTGGTCACCGGACGGGCAGAAGATCGTGTTCACGAGCCATCCCGTCACGGACGACCCAGGCTTCTCCAATCAGACCGAGCTCTACCTGATGAACCCCGACCGCACCGGCCTGCTGCCGCTGACCTCCAACAACGAAGAGGAGCGCGGTCCTGCCTGGGCCCCGGATGGCAGCCGGATCGTGTTCATGTGCAGGATCGGGGGCGGTACGAACCTGTTCCAGATCTGTGTGATGAACGCCGACGGCACCGGCCTGATGCAACTCACCGACAATTCCACGTTTCACGGGAGTCCCACGTTTTCCCCCGACGGCCAGCAGATCCTGTTCCACGCGCGGGTGGGGACGATGCTGCGTAGCGGCAATCAGCAGCTGTTTATCATGAACGTCGACGGCACGGACCAGACGCAACTGACCTTTGGGACCCCCACTTCGGGTGATGGTGTGAACAACCTTGCCCACTGGGGCGAGCTCAGGGTGCGGGGTACGCCGTGAGCACGGGGGTGCTCAAAAGAGGCGGCAAGAAGCATCGGATAGCCGCGGATCCGCGAGCGCGATGGCGATGACGAGACATGGAGGAAGTTCACGATGAACCTCTCGCTCGTCGAGGCGACGAACGCGCATCACGTGGACGCGGCGGGCGCCATATACGACTTTTCATCGAGTGGCGCCAGTCAGGTGAGGTGATGCCAGGCAAGCAATATCCGCAAGCTTCGGCTGGCGTACCCGAATCCCCTCACGTGAAGAGCCTGTTGCAGAAACCATCGTCAGACGCTCGCACCCACATGATGCTGTGGATGACGTCTTGCCGTCCCACGACATGTAGCGTCACTTCAGGTTTATGCAACAGCCTCTGAAGGGTGCACTTATTGCGATCCGGTCGCTGACCTGCTGTCTTCCAGGAGGCTGATCTCCAACGGGGGAGGGCCTTCCCACCCCGGCCCGTTTGAGGACTCGGAGGTCTAACCCTGAACGCCCTCCGCTCCACTTCGGAGGGCGAGCGTCCCAGTGGTGCGGTCCGGGAAATCCCGACAGCTTCGACGGGCAAGCCGAGCCCTGCCTCTGAGCCAGGGTCGAGTGCCCTGCTCACGGGCATGAACCGAACAAATGCACCCCACGCCCAATTCAATCGAACAAATGTTCGACACCGGGCGGGTCGGCGTGTAGCATCCTTCGGATCGGGAGTCAGACGGATAGGTCGATGGCTGAGGCGAGATCCGAGCTACCGCCGGAGGGGTCACGGTTTCCAATCGACGGGAGGACGAGCCGATCCGGCGCTTCGTCCTCACCAGGGGTCCTCCGCCCCCGGCAGAGCCTGAGACTTGGAGCGGCTTCGCCTGTGCCCCTTACCCGCCGAGAGTTCGAAGCGGCGAGGCTCAAGGCCCTGGTGAACCAAGCCGCTCGAAGGGTCGGTCCTTCAACCGGGGGGGAGACGAGGGGGCCCCGTCGCTGCCCGCGGTGCGGCGCGGCGAACGATCATGCGGCGCGGTACTGCGACCAGTGCGGAGGGCATCTGCACTCCTCGCCGGCACCAGTCGTCGGCTTCGCCGCCGCGGTCCGGGCGGCGATCGCCCGGGACGAGAAGGCCTCGGCCACTCGGCTCGCGGCGGGGGAGGGGATCTCCGAGATCGAAGCTCTTAGGCGGGTCCGCAACAAGTCCCGGAAGGGAGGGCATCGCCGCCAGTTCGGTTCCTGACCTGAGCTGAACCGCCCACCGGGTCCGCGCGGCAACCCCGAACTGTCAGCAATTGCCCGGTTGGGGTGCAGTATCCGGAAACCCGACGGGAGTCGGGAGGTCTTTCGAGTTCGTACTCGGGTCCGTGCCAGGCTGAACCTGCCTTGCAGGAAACTCGCTGGTCAGGCCCCGATCGGAATAAATGCACCCTTCACGGTAGCGGGGACGCCGCCCCCTTCGCCATCTTGATTCCGAAGACAGGAAGGTCAATAACGGTAATCGATGTGAGGGCTTTGATGGTTCGTGCAGCGGCTGCGATCATCGCCGTTGGCGCGATCTTGGCCGCCGTCCTCTGGCCGGAGACCAGCACGTGCATCGCCCGGTGCAACGCATTCATTAGCGGCGGGGCGGTGATCGTTGTCGACAGCCACATCGAGGCACGCGTTCTAGTGGTGACCGTGGGGCTCACTCTCGGCGCAATAATCCTCGCTCTCAGCTTCTCCAAGAAAGTCGACAGGGGATGATTGTGAGGAACTGGCTCTACCGGCTCGCCCGGACCATGGGCGACTACTCGGCCATCAGACGGGGCCGCGTCGGGCTGTGGAAGGCCGCCACCATCCGGGTGTGGGCTAGGCGGGAGTGGTGGGGTTCGCCGTGGCGCGCTAGCGGTCGCTGAAGATGGCGTGCCCACCGATTCTCCGCCAGATGATGTGCGGGGGGGAGGAGAGGCTGTAGCCGCATGTGCCAGAGAACGGTCCAGGCTCAGACTGCTGCCCATGGCTCTTGAAACCCACTTCGCAAAGACCTCTGACGGTGCTCACATCGCTTATCAGGTTGTGGGTGACGGGCCGTTCGACCTTGTAGGGCACAAAAACCTCGGATCGGGCGCGTGACCAGGTCTTTCTGCGAGTTCGCTCGACCTGCTCCGCCTAGCGGCCACGATGGGGGGATCCAGACTGTTCACCGGGCGAGACACCTGTTTCGTGAACATTGGCCGGTCACACCGGACCCATGGCCCGTCTTCCCCAACGGGCCGTGAACGAGGAACCCGCTGGTGAGGCCACCGATCGGAATAAATGCACCCTTCACGGTTGTGAGAACCGCCGGGCGTTGCCCATGTGCGGCCAAACTGCCGCCTGTACGTTCGCGAGGATCTGGCGGTCGTGGTTGGCATCGTGATGAAC
>DASYVD010000135.1:0-6569 GCA_036000545.1 Actinomycetota bacterium
ACGGCCGAGCTGCTGGAGGAGGAGGCGGGATGGCCGGCCCCCAAACCGGAGCCTGCTCTGGAAGCCGGCCGCTCCCCCGCCGAAGGCATCGAGGTGATCGAGCCCCACCTCGACCTCGCCTCCCTTGCCCTGGTCGGACACGAGCCCAACCTCTCCGAGCTCGCCTCGATCCTGCTCATCGGCCGGCCCACGTCCCTATCGATGGAGATGAAGAAGGGGGGCGTGGCACACCTCTGGCTCGACGACGGACTCCGTCGCGGGACGGCGTCGCTTCGGTGGCTCGTCACCCCGAAGGTGCTGCGCGCTCTGAGCGGGTGACGTCGACGCCATCGTGGCCGTCGTGAGCATCTCCGTCCGGATGGGCCACATGCAGCTGCTCCGTGCCCGTGCTCCCGGCGGGCCACTCCTCCATCCCCCGTACCACGTCATCGACGACGGAGCGGAGGGTCTGGTGGATCTGGCTCACGGTCCTGCGCGCGTCGACCACGGTGAACCCATGGCGCTTGGCCAGGCGCCGGAACTCCGCCAGCAGCATCTGCTGGTACTGAACGAAGCTCTCGAAGACATTCGAGTAAACGTTCGAGCCCCTGAGGAAATCCTGGCCAGACTCCCAGTAGTCGAATCCGGTGCTGGACAGGACCCTCGGCAGCAGTTGCTCGACGTCGATGTCGAGGTAGATCACGAGGTCCGGCACGAGGGCAAAGGTGTATAGCTCTTCCATCCACTCCAGAGAGACGCCCCGGACGCTCGCTCGCGCGATCAGGGAGAACACGTACCGATCGGCGAGCACGACCATGCCGGCCCGAAGGGCCGGGATGATCTGCCGCTCGAGCCGGTCCCAGAAGTCCGCGGCATAGAACAGGTTCAGCGTGATGGGGTCGAGGGTGTGGCCCCCCTTCGCCCGTTGGATGCCGGGCCCGGCCAGGTCGGATCGACGCAGGCCCGTATCGAGCACCGCGTAGCCCTCGTCCTCCAGCCACTCCTTCAGCAAGGCGACGTGGGTGGACCGGCCGGCGCCATCGGTGGCCTCGAGCACGATCAGCCGGCCGGGAAGTGACTCCCCCTCGATGCCGGGCGGTCGGAACCCGTAGAACGAGAGCTCGGTCATGGAGGTGGCAGCCTCCCCGCATCGTTCAGGTACCGGCCCAGGAGGTTGGCGTCGCGGAGGGCTTGGTGGATCTCGCCGCCGTCGAACCGCATGACGCCCGAAAGATGAGGCCGCACCAGATCGCGCATCCGTTGTTGCTGGCGGATGAGGGTCTCCGTGGCGTCCATGCGAACCAGTTGAAACTCGTCGACCAGCCGCTCGTACTCGTGCTTGATCAGACCCTGGTAGATGCGGAACGACTCCTCCGGGTCGGAGGAGAGCTCCATGTCCATCCCGGCCTCGTAATACTTCAGCTTGGGCCGGCCGTCCATGATCCGGCGGATCGACTCCGCGAGCGGCGTGTCGAAGTAGAACGACAGACTCGGCTTCACCGCGAACGAGTAGAGCCTGTTCAACCAATCCCGGCTCACTCCCCGGACGGCATCGCGAGCGAAAGCCGTGTAGACATAGCGGTCGGCCAGCACGACGGTGCCGGCTTGCAGTGCCGGGAGGATCTGCGAATGGACGCGGCTGGCGAAATCCGCGGCGTGGATCAGGCTGAACGACATCGGTGAGAGCAGCCGGCGCTTCTTTCCGCGTCGCGTCGTTTCCTTCACGATCGGAGAGGAGTTCCATTCGCTGAACACCACCAGGTAGCCCTGGCTTATCAGCCACTTGTGGAGCAGGTTCAGCTGGGTGCTCTTGCCCGAGCCATCGATTCCCTCGACGATGAACAGGCGGCCGGAGAGCCCGAGGTCATCACGCATCGCCACCCGACTGTAGCAGCAGCCTCTTTCCGAACGCGACCCGGAACCGTCCGGCAAGGGCCTCCCTCCGCCACGGGTCGTACACCGGGGCCTCCAGCACCACCCGCTTGCCCTGGACGACGCAGTGAACCTCGCCCCTGTGACCCGGGGGCAGACGGTGCTCGATCTCATCGGCCAGGGCCAGCACCGTTGCCGACCGGGCGAGCTGGACCCGATCGTCGGGGCCGAGCAGGGGCCGATACCGGGAGACGCTCATCCCCTCGTCGCCCGCTTGGCGGACCACGGCCGACAGCAGTGCAAGCTTCCGATGAGAGAAGCCGTCGAGGTCCGCCTCGGTGATCATGTCGGCGGTGTGCTGGTACCGCCGGTAGTAGTCGACGCTGCGCCCGACATCGAGCAGGTTCGTCGCTTGAGTGAGCCGCTCGTGTAGGCCCGCTCCAGCCTCGGGCTCGACGGACCGAAGGATGCTGCTCGCCACGGCGGCACGGCGTTCGGCCCGATCGGGATCCCAGGTCGAGAACCGAGCGGCAAAGGCGAGGATCGAGGCCCTGCGGACCTCCTCGACCGGTGTCTCGCGACCCCCCACGGCATCGAAGGCAAGCCCCTCGCGGAGGCCCTGGCTCGACACCGTGAGCTCAGCGGCCCCCAGATGCTCCATGAGGGTGAGCAAGGCCAGGCTTCCGCCAACGATGGAATCCGCTCGCTCCCGGGAAAGGCCGGACATGAGCCGGCGGCGCGACAACCGACGTGACGCCAAGAGATCGGCCAGCTCCTGCATGCGCTTGCGGGTGAGGACGTACCCGTGGAGCCGAGGGATCGGGTACCTCCTCGACGCCTGATCCATCTTGGCGAGGTTGCGGATGGTCCCCCCCGTACCGACCACTCGCTCGCCGGGCTCGAGCTCGCCGACCTCGGCGCCCTCGAGCGTGGTCCGGACATATCCCGTCAGCTCCTCGATCTCCCCCTTTGCCGGCGGGTCGGTTTTCAGGAACCGGTCTGAGAGACGAAGCGAACCAAGCGGTAGCGTCCAAGACCGAAGGGCTCGGCGCTCGTCGAATTCGGTGAGCTCCAGGCTTCCCCCTCCCAGGTCGGCCACCGCGCCCCGGTCGATGGGAAGGCCGTGGACGGCTCCGAGGAACGTGTAGAGCGCCTCCTCGTCGCCGCTGATCACGCGCACGGAGACACCGCTCTCCGCCTCGACCCTCGCCCGGAACTCCTCGCCGTTCTTCGACTCCCTGACCGCGGAGGTGGCGACGGCGATCGGAGTTTCGGCTCCCGCGCTCTCGGCGATGGCCCGGAAGTCCCGGAGCGCGGCGGCGGTGCGCTCGATGGTTTCGGGAGCGATGCGGTTCCCCTGCCGCAGATCTCGTGCCAAGCGGAGGGGGGCCCGGCCATTGGCGAGGATCTCCAGGTGGCCTGGGCCGCCGATCCGGATCACTACGACCCGACCTGAGTTCGAACCTACATCGATGACGGCGAGAGACCGGTCTGCCACGCGAGACGTCCTTCCGGGGAAGGAACGAGCGGCGCTTCGCGGAGTATAGGAGAGGCAGCCCGACGGAGAGGCCATGGCCATGCCGGCAGCTCGGACGGGAGCGACGGACGGGGAGCGGCGATCGTCCTGAGCGAGATCCGCTCTTCAAGCAGTGGGTCGGCGGCGGACCGCCGCCGCGATGCCGCTCAGGAAGGTCGGCAATGACCGTTCCCAGAAGATCCGCCGGTTCACCACGGCGATCACAGCGATGATGGTCAGCAACCACCAAAGCGAGACGGTGTATCCATCTCGCCACGTCCGCCAGAGCACGAGGGCATAGCCGGTCGCTTGCAGGAGCATCGACATCGCCTCGTTCTTCGTGAGGGCGAAGGCCGTGAGCAGGAGCGCCGCCAGACCCAGCCCAACGACCGGAGGCACCCAGCCCCACACCGTGAACCCGAGCACGGCTCCGGCGCCGACGAACGTGTCGGCCCACAGGTCGAAGTCCCCGAGCCTCGTGCGCCCCGTGGACGCCCGCGCCGCCCGACCGTCGAAGTAATCCGACAGCCACGCAGAGCCGAGGAGGGCGGCGCCCAAAGCCACCCGTCGTACTCCGAGGACGGGGATCAGCGCCACGGCGACGACCATCCGCCCGAGCGTGAGCCCGTCGGCCGCGAGCCCCAGCAGGTCACACTCATCCGACCCTCGCTCGAGGCTGTGCCCTCCCATCCTGGGAGCGTAGCCCAGATCCTCTTGGAGCTTCCGCGCCGAGGAGAAGCCGCTTCATGCATTCGAGAACACGCCACGTTGGAACTTCGCCATCGTTTCAAGGGAGAGACCCGCGCCGGACCGGTCCGCGTGGCGACCCTCCCGCCTTAGACTTTGGCGTGGTGAGCCACGCATGAGTCCTCGGTTCGGTCGTGTCATGCGATGGGTGTGGTTTCCGTTTGGCGTGGTCGTGCGGTTCATCGCCAGGAGCGGCAAGCGGATCGCCGTGACCGTGATCGGGTTCGTCCTGCTCCTGGTTGGGGTGGTCATGATGGTGACCCCCGGCCCTGGGATCCTCCTGATCATCGCCGGCCTGGCCGTCCTCGCGACCGAGTACGTCTGGGCCGAGCGCATGCTGAACCTGGCGAAACAGAAGGCTCAACAGGCCAAGAACAAGCTCACCGGAAGGGATCGAAGCAAACCAGGTGAGAACGCCGAGTGATCGGGCACGTGAGGCACGTAGGGTGGGGACGCGTCCCAATGACCATCGGCGGCGGCCCCGTCAGGTTCGCGACTCGATCCACTCCAGGATCAGCGCGCGAGTCCGGTCGCCGTAGGGTGGGAGTTCGACCAAATTCGTTCCGTGCGCGCCCCCGGGGTAGAGCACGATCTGCTTGTCGCGACGCCGACGCTGTCGAAGATGTCGGGCTCGCCTGGGAGGCCGGCTTGATGGGTGGCGAGGAACTGACGAGATGAGAGCGAGTCGCTGGTTCCTCACCGTCGTCGTGTTCGGTCTCCTTCTCTCCTCGTGCGAAGGAAGGGGGAAGACCTTCACCACAGACGATCTGTCGGCGCTCGTCCTACAGCCTTCGGAGGCTCCCTCTGGAACGGTGTATGTTGGGCAGGCCTCCGGGCCAGCGGACCTCGACGTGTTCTCCGAGGGCGTCGCTGAGGCGAAGGAGAAGTTCGCGGAGCTGCGGTTTCAGGGCGGTTACGCGGTGGTGTTCTCGTCCTTCGACCAGTCCATCACCATCGGAAGCGGCGCCCTTGTGTTCAAGGATGCCGACGGCGCTACGGAGGCGATGGATGTCCAAAGATCCGTGGTCATTCCCAACGCCACCACTGGCTCCAAGCCCCTGTCCGTCTCCGATCTCGGCGATGAGGCATTCGCGTTCACCTTCGACTCGGGGCCGCTCGGGAAGCCGGGCGCGATCTACTTCTTCCGGGTGGGCAATGCGATGTTCCTCGTTCCGGGCAGCGGAGCGAAGATAAAGACCGAAGACCTGCTGGCCATTGCTCGCACGGTGGCTGCCCGAGCCGAGGGGTAGGGCCTGCCGACCCCGCCCCCCTCAGGCTCCCCCGCGCCGATCGGAGGCACCTCAGGGAACGTCGCCGGGAGTGACCGAGTCTGGAAGGAGATGGTGTGTGCGCGCTCCAGGTCATTGGCGATGGGGAGGCGGCGGCGGCGCCTGCTCGCGGGAGGGATCGTGCTCGCGCTGATCGCCACAGCCTGTGCCTCGGGGCCCTCGGTAACGCGGCACGGTTCGCCTTCGGGTCCTCGCGCATCGATGAGCGGCGCCTCGCCTGGGGTGTCCCCGGTTCCGCCCGACCGATCCGACGCGAGCGCCACGACGCGGTGGCCGATCAAGCACGTCGTCTTCCTGATCAAGGAGAACCGCACGTTCGACAACCTCTTCGGAACGCTCCCGGGCGCCGATGGCGTTTCGTTTGGCTACGACCGAGGCGTGCGGCGCCCGCTCACTCGGGGCACCGACGGCAGCATCGGCTCCGAGGACATCCCGCATTGCTACACGTGCTCGCGCGAGGCGTGGGATCACGGAAGGATGGACGGGTTCAACCAGGGGGCGGTCTCGGACCGATGGTCCTACACACAACTCCACCGATCGCAGCTTCCCAACTACTGGCATTGGGCCCGCGAGTTCGTGCTCGCTGACAACTTCTTCTCCTCGGCCCAAGGCCCCTCGTTCCCGAACCATCTGTACACGATCGCAGCTCAGTCCGGCGGCGCCCACGACAACCCCAGGCGCACCGGGCCGTTCCGGTCGAGCAACACGTTCGGCTGTGACGCGCCGGAGGGGCAAACGGTCACGATCGTTGACTCGGAAGGTCACGAGAAGCAGGTGCAGCCGTGCTTCGATTTCCTGACCGAAGGGGACCTCCTCACGAGAGTGGGGATCGACTGGGCCTACTACGCCGCCGAACCGCGCCAGCTCGGCTACATCTGGTCTGCGTACTCGGCCATCCGCCATGTACGGGAGACGAAGCAATGGCGCCGTCATGTGCTTCCGGTGGACGACCTCATCGGCGACATCCGGGCCGATCGGCTACCGCCCCTCACGTGGATCACCCCACGGTACGAAGTGTCCGAGCACCCGCAGTACAACTTCTGTTTAGGGGAGAACTGGTCGACCCAGGTGATCGATGCGATCATGCGCAGCCCGATGTGGAAGAACACGGCCATCTTCGTCACCTGGGACGACTACGGCGGCTTCTACGATCACGTTCCCCCGCC
>DASYVD010000136.1:0-8447 GCA_036000545.1 Actinomycetota bacterium
AGTGGAGGTTCGACTCCTCCCCCCGGAGCGACGGTCGCGGCAGCCCGAAGATCAGGCCTTCGCGGGGAACCGCATGAACTCGAAGTGCATGGCGTCCGGCACCAGCCACCGCCCGCCCCAGGTGAACCCCCAGCGCTCGAACACCTCGACCACCCGCCGATCCATCCGCGGCTCCGCGCCGTAGGGGTTCTGGGCCACGTTGAGGTCCAGAGCGACCCCCCAGGCGTGGTGCGAGATTCCCGCCGCCGGGCTTCGGTTGAGGAACCGCGGCGAGTAGCACCCCCCGTACTGCGCCGGATCGACCAACCCCGCCAGGCTCCGGTCGACCAGCTCCTGGAGCGCCTGCCGCAGCATGGGGATGATTCGCCGGTGACACCGAACGGTCCCCAGCCTGGGCACGCGAGCCGTCCGGATATTCTGAGCCACCCACCGCCCATCGACCCGTAGGAAGCCTCCGGCGATCGGCTCCGCCGCGAACTCCCCGAAGAGCTCCTTGAGGGCCACGGGCGGAAGCACGGCGTCTCCATGACGGAAGACCGGGGTCTCCCCGGGAGCCCGTACCCTCAAGCGAACTCCAGGCGGAAGGGCCTTGCGCAGTCCGGCCTCCACTCGTCGACGTGAAACGGACGTCCGCGGCGCGACCAGGAGATACCGGGGGCGGACGATCCCCAGACGTGTACCCATCGACCGGGATACCAGGACCTCGTGAGCCCCGATGAGCTCGTCCTCCAGGATCCCCTTCACTCGAAGCGTTGTCCCGCCGAACGTCAGTGTCCCCCCCGGGCCCCCCCCGCGGAGCTCGGCCCCGGTCCGTCCGAGGAGGGCGCCCCCATCGGCCAGTCCGGCCAGGGCGGAACGATCGGCCGGAGGCAGGAAGGCCCGGTACTCGGCCACGTCTACTGCGGCGACCTCCACGGGCACGGCCAGTCCCGGTGACGGTTCCCTCTCTGGGCGGGTTGCCCCTCGCCATCCGGTGAGCCACGCGAAGCCGCTGTACACCTCGACGGCCCGGCGCACCGAGGGAAGGGCCCGAACCTTGGCGGCGTAGCCCGGGGGTAGCCCGCTGGGGCTCCACGCGAGCAGCGTCCGTATCGGGGCGTCGCCCACCACCCTCGGCGGCGGCGAGGTCGTTCGAGGGACCGGATCGATCGGGACACCCGGAAGCGGGATCGCCAGCATGAGGGCAGCGCCGGTGACAGCCCCGGCGACTGCCGCGGCGATCGTTGCGCCCGTTCGTCTCATCCCGCCGGCTCCAGGGATGCGGCCACCTGCAGGAGCCCGGCGAGATCCAGCGCCGTCCCGCCTAGCGAGTAGTAGATGCCGCGCTCGACCCATTCGAGCTCGCCCCGCACCGGGGAGTACCGGCCGATGGTTCCCCGCACCTCCACCGCCAGCACGTCGGGGTCCATGGGAGGGGGCAGCGGGGTTCTCGGGGCCTGGTGGAGCCGGATCCCCATCCCATCGAGCTCCGTTCCCGGCCGTCGGAAGTACACGGTGACCGACGTGCGCCCGCCCTCTCGGGAGAGCTGGGCAACCCACGGCCGGAAGCCCGCCGGAAGCCTCCGAGGCAGGAGGAGGTAGGGCGCTTCGAGGGCGGCCTGCCCCAGAGAAACCTGCTCCCTGATCACGCCGCCGGGCCATCTCCTCACCAGCCAGGCACGCGGCACCGGCTCGCCCCGCACGGGAAGGGAGCCGGCCACGCGAAGGAGCTCGTCCTGGGGGAGGTTCGATTCCAGGTACATGTCGAGCCCCACTGCATGGATCGAGATCCGCCGGCCGAGCGAGGAGGTGGCCGGCTCGTAGTAGGCGACACCCTTGCCGGGCAGGCGCACCGGGGCGGCGAGCGGGCCGATGTTCCCGAAGAGTTGCGACCGCCGCCACTCCCGCGTCTGAAGGATCTTCAGCCACGTGAGCCCCTTCGTGTAGGACACGAGGACCTCGTCTCGGGGACGGCCGCCAAGGGCAAAGGTCCCCGCGCGGTACGGACGGAGCCCGGAGAGGTCGGTGGGAAGCGCGAGGGCGGTCCGGGTCAGGGGAGCGTACGGCACGTCCCGGAATCCCTGATCGATGGCGCTCGCCTTCGTTTCGGCGCGGGGGGTCCAGCCCGTGGGGATGGACTCCTCGAAGCTCAGGGCCTCGGCCGTGAACACGGGAGCACCCCGCCGCTCGGGCGGAAGTCCGTTTCGAATGGCCCACAGGCGGCGCTCCGGTGCGCTCGACGGCCACACCTCGTACGCGAGGGGGAACCACGTCTCGGCGTCGAGAGAGACCCGAACCAGGTCGAGCGGGTAGAAGGGCCGCCACGACCCGGTCGCCTGCAGGTAGGCGAACAGCGGCGTGGCGTCGCGGTACGGGAGCTCGATCACCACGACGGCTTGTCCCAGGATCTCCCCTTCGCCCGCCACGCGGACGCGGTCACTACCGGCGAGCGTCCGGACCGGGACCACCACGTCGGTCGGAAGAGGCGTGTCGTTGTCGAACGGCTCCCGCCCGCTCACCGAGCGCCGCTCTCGTCCTTCCAAGGGACAGGCGGGGAGCGCCTCCCTCGGGCATGTCACGGGCCCCTCGACGAGCCACCGCTCGCGGTCCATCGCCAGGAGGATGTCGTTTCGCGGCCACGGGCCCGCCGGGTAGAGGGTCTCGTCCCGGACCTCGGCTCGGAACTCCTCCGGAGCCCTGAACGTCACCGAGGCGGTGAAGCGTCGAAAGGACACCACCGAATGGAAGTTCCGCTCCTCGATCCGGAAGGTGGCCCGGTACGCGGTGACCTCCCGCGACGCTTGGGCCACCCGCCCGGGGATCTCGGAGGCCAGGGCGGGAGAGGGCCCCCGCCGGAGGAGTGGGAGCCCCCCCAGGAGGAGCGCGGCGACCACGGCCCCGGCCACGAACGCCACCGCATACCGGCCCCAGGCCGGGCTCGGCCTCGGCAGGGTGATGACCGCCCCGCGGCGGGGGGCTCGCTGCCGACGGACCTGGGCCATGATGGCGGGGACCAGGTCGGGGACCGGCCCAGCGGGCTGCACCCGGGCCAGCTCGTGGATCCTGAGGATCTGCGCCTGGAACGCCCGGCACCGGGAGCATCCTTCGAGATGCTCGGCGAGGGACCGCTCGACGCGGCGGTCCGCCTGGCCGTCCAGGGTCGCGGAGAGCTCCCGCTCGGCGACCTCACACCTCATCGGCGTCCTCCCTGCCCTCGAGCGATTGGATCAACAGGCGCCGGGTGCGATGCATCCGGCTCTTGAGAGTGCCCTGGAACACGCCGAGCACCTCCGCGGCCTCTCGGTAGGACAGTCCGAACACCTCGATGAGCACGAAGCCTTCCCGGAGCTCCTGGGGAAGGCCGTCCAGGGCGGAGGTCAGCGCCGCCCGAAGCGATGGGTCCGCCTGCTCCCGTTCTTCGGCGACACGCTCGGCGAGCCGCCGCTGCCGCTCCCGGCGGCGGATGGCGTCGACCGCGCAGTTCCTGGCGATGCGGTAGAGCCACGTCGAGAACCGGGACTGGCCCCGGAATCGTCCCAGGCTCTTGTATGCGTGCAGGAACGCCTCCTGGGTGACGTCCTCGGCGGTTTGCCGGTCGCGGACGAGGTGGAGCGCCAGCCGGTATACGTCGGCCTGGTGGGCCCGGACGAGCTCTTCGAACGCCGCGGCGTCGCCGCCGCGAGCCCGGCGGATGGTCTCCGGCTCGGGCTCTCGCACCGGCGGCTCTCCTCCCGGGTCCAGTGGCCTGCCGGGACAACTCTAGCCCCGCCACCGGCGGATATGAGCAACGAGGCGTGCCAACACCAAGGGTCCTTCCATCGGATCCGTGCGATCAGACGCTGCCAGAAGGCCCCCGGTTCACTGAGTCGGCCCGGCCCACACGCCGTGGGGGCCCTCGCCGACCGGGATACGCCCGACCCGTCGCAGGCGCACCGTGTCGAAGATCAGGAGCGCTCCGCGATTGTGGTCCGCGACGACCGCCCGCGTCCCTCCTAAGGTCATGGCGACGTGGTGGGGCGCTCCCTTCAGGGCGAATGAGGCCAGCAACTCGAAGTTCTTGGTGTCGACGACGAAGAGACGCCGAGCTTCATGATCGGTGATCCAGACCTGCGAACCGTCTGGCCGAAACGCTAAGTGATGGGCTTCGAGGCCAAGCCGCAGCGTTCGCAGCAGCCTTCCTCGTGCCGAGAAGACGTGCACCTCGCCATCCCAACCCGTAACCCAGAGGCGTCCTCTCCAGGGGCCGAACAGCAAGTCGTGGGGACTCTCTCCGGTTGGGATGTACCGGGGTTCCCTACCCCCGCCGGGCTCTACCGCCGCCAGTTCGTCGTTCTCATTCAGCGAGGCCCACACGGTGGTGGTGCGGTTCGATGGTGCGAGGTCGTGGGGTTCGGCCAGCAGGCGGATGGTCCGAGCGATACGCCCCTTGGTGGAAACGACTTGGATCGCGGAAGCCCCCTCGTTTGCCACGACCACGAAAGCCCCCCACGGCTTGACGTCGTGAGGCCTCCCCCCCAGCTCGACCTCTCGGACCCGGCCCTTCCGGATGAGGGCGACGCGCCGGACATCGGGGAGTGCTGCAGCGACAGTCCCATCGTGGGCCACCGTGATGTTGTGGGGGCTACCTGAAACCCGGAAGCGCCTGATCACCGTCCCGGCGCGGATGTCGACGGCCACCACGCGCTGCTCATCTTCCAAGGAGACCCACACGATGTGGCGTTTAGGTCGTCCCGGAGCAGGAGTTTCCGCCTCCGCCGGAGGCGAAGGTGGAGAGGTATCAGGGGTCGCCGCCCGACTGACGGTCGGCCGCGGAGCCCGCGATTCCGTACACGCCACGCTCACCAGGACCAGCGCAATGACCGTGGCGAACCTCTTCATCGAAATTCGGACGCTTCGCCGCCTCACGCGGTTCACAGGTGACCCTTGCGCCCGTACTCCCCGACGGGTACAAAGTGGGCGCCCGCTGTATCGAGGATCGATCTTGGCACGGAAACCTTCCCGAGGTCTGGCCGCGGTCGTCATGGCCGCCGGCAAGGGCAAACGACTGAAGTCACGGCTGCCCAAGGTCCTCCACCCGGTCTGCGGCCGCCCCACCCTGTGGCACGTCCTCCGAGCCGTCACGGCGGTGCGCCCGGAACGAGTGATCCTGGTGGTGGCGCACGAGTCCGACCAGGTCCACGAGGCCGTCCGCGCCTGGGGCCTCGAGCTTCCCGTCCGCTTCGTCGACCAGGGAGACCCGCTCGGGACCGGCCACGCCGTGATGGTCGCCGAGAGCGCCGTGGGCCGCATCGAGGACGTCCTGGTGGTGAGCGCAGACGAGCCCCTGGTCACCGGGGAGCAGCTCCGTGACCTCGTGGCCATCCACCGGCGGAACAAGGCCTCGGCGACCGTGCAGACGACCCTGGCCCCGGGCGTCAGGGGACTGGGTCACGTGGTGCGTGACGGAGACGCCTTCGAGAAGATCGCCGAGGCCCCCCGGGCCACCGAGCACGCCGCGGCCATCCCCGAGGTGGCCACGGGCATGTATGTGTTCCGACGGGATGACCTGTTCAAGGCCCTTCCGCTGCTGTCTCGGGACAACCGGCAGCACGAGTACTACCTTGTGGACGCGCTTGGCATCCTCCGAGAGAAGGGCGAGCGGATCGTGGTCCAGCAGGTCGACAACGGAGGCTCGGTGGGGACGAACTCACGGGCCGAGCTGGCCGCGGCGGCCGCGGTGATGCGCCGACGGGTCAATGAGGAGCTGATGGACCGCGGTGTCACCCTGGTCGATCCGGATCGAACCTACGTCGACGCGTCGGTCACCGTGGGCCCGGACACGGTCATCCACCCGCTCACGTTCCTGGAGGGCGACACCACCATCGGCCGTGACTGCGTGATCGGCCCGTCGACTCGGATCGTGGACTCGACCATCGGGGACGCGGTCGAGATCCAGTTCTCCGTGGTCCGGGAGTCGACCATCGGGTCCAGGGTCACCGTGGGCCCGTATGCGCACCTGCGCCCAGGAACGGAGATGGGCGAGGGGGCCAAGGCGGGGACGTTCGTCGAGATCAAGAAGTCCACCGTGGGCCGGGGAAGCAAGGTGCCTCACCTCGCCTACGTGGGTGACGCGGAGATCGGGAAGGACGCGAACATCGGCGCCGGGACCATCACCTGCAACTACGACGGTTTTGAGAAACACAGAACGGTGATCGGGGACGGAGCGTTCATCGGTTCCGATACGATGTTGGTTGCACCGGTGAAGATCGGGAAGGAAGCGGTCACCGGAGCGGGGTCGGCCATCACCAAGGATGTGCCGCCCGGCGCGCTCGCGATCGAACGGAGCGAGCAGAAGATCGTCGAGGGCTACGCCAAGCGACGGAGGAAGCGCGCGAGGGATAAGCGAACCAAGGGGCACTGAGAAGAGCCGGAAGAGCGAAACGAGCAGGAAGAACAGGGGGAGGTCGTGGGCTCGGTTCGAGAGATCGTCACCAAGAAGCGGATGATGCTGTTCTCGGGAACGGCGCATCTGTCCCTGGCGGAAGAGATCTCTGAGCACCTCGGGGTGGCGCTTGCCCCCGCTCAGCTGTCTCGATTCGCGAGCGGGGAGTTCTACTTTCGACCGGAGATCAGCGCGCGTGGGTGCGACGTCTTCGTGATCCAGTCCCATGCCGACCCCGTGAACGAGGCGATCATGGAACAGCTGGTCATGATCGACGCGCTCAAGCGAGCCTCCGCCAGGCGCATCACCGCGGTCGTCCCGTACTACGGCTACTCCCGCCAGGACAAGAAGGCCCTGGCCAGGGAGCCGATCTCCGCCAAGTTGGTTGCAGACCTCCTCTCCGCGGCCGGGGCCGACCGAGTCGTGTCCGTGGACCTGCACAGCGGGCAGATCCAGGGCTTCTTCGACGTCCCTTTCGACCACCTGACGGCCATGCCCCTCCTCGCGGACTTCCTGCGGGACCATCTTGGGCTGGAGGACGGCCGTGAGATCACCGTGGTGGCTCCGGACGCGGGGCGGGTCAAGGTGGCGGAGCGGCTCCGGGACCGCCTCGACTCCGAGATCGCCTACATCTCCAAGCGCCGGTCACGACTGGAGCCCCACAAGATCGAGGAGATGGTGGTCGAGGGCGAGATCAAGGGCCAGACGTGCGTTCTCATCGACGACATGATCGACACCGGGGGAACGGTGACCGTAGGGGCCAAGGCCCTTTCCGAACGTGGGGCAGCGGAGATCTACGCTGCCGCCACTCATCCCGTGCTTTCGGGGAAGGCCGTGCAGCGCCTCGAGGAGTCGCCGATCAAGGAGGTCGTGGTCACCAACACCCTCCCGGTGCCGGAGGAGAAGAGGATCCCCAAGCTCACCGTTCTCTCCATCGCTCCGATCGTGGCCGCCGCCCTCCTGGCGGTGTTCGAGGATGAGTCGGTCTCCGAGATCTTCCGGGGCGAGAACCAGCCGTAGGGGAACAAGCTTGCGGCCGCTGAGGCCGGCTTATTCGTCAGGAAGTTCCAGTTGTCTGGCCCAGCCCTTCAGCGTCTTGCTGATCGCGGCCACGTCTAAGACGCCCTCCGCGACGTCGACCGCAAGCGCAACGATGGCTCCCTGGTTGCGGATGAGTGAGTGCATCAGAGCAGCAGCCTTTGTGTGGATGTCCGGGTAGGCATCCTGGCCGGCTACCGTTTGTTGCGGTCGCAGGACGGCCGACTCGAGTAGGCCCAAGTCGACCAATATGTCTGGTCCCACCTCTGCCTCGCTCAACCCGACGACATCGCTCACCGTCAGGTAAATCACGGGAGCGTCCGTCTAGAGATCAGCGAGCTTATCCAGTGCCACCCGATACTGCTCTTGGGCTCGCCGGAGAAAGCCCTCGACAGCGTCTCGGTGCCCCTGAGAACTGAGGTAGTCGGAGATGCCCTTGAGGACGATGTCGTTGATGCTGGTGCCAGTGGCGAACGCCAGAGTCCGAAGGGCCTCGTGAATCTCCTTGGGGACTCGGATCGTGAGCGTCTGTTGGTCGCGAGCGTTTGAATCCTCTCTCCGCGAGCCGCTGGGCGCACGGGGATCCACCCTACCGGCCATCTATTCGCCCCCTTCCGATAGCAGTCTGACAGAGCGATAGCTTGCTGTCAAGCTATTAGACCGCATATCGTCTCGGATGGGTGGAGCCTTAATCTCTAACGACTCCTACGCTGGGTCGCCGGCGTGGTAGCGCCAGAACTCCGGCACCGCCAGGCCCAGCAACACCACCCCGATCACCGTGGCGGCGCCTCCGGAGATCACGCTGAACACCGGGGTCACCAGCTGAGCGACCGCTCCGGCCTCGAGGTCTCCCAGCCTCGGTCCGCCCGTTACCACCATGATGTGGATCGCCGAGAGCCGGCCGCGCAGCGAGTCGGGCAC
Organism: Actinomycetota bacterium; assembly: GCA_036000545.1. Lineage (GTDB taxonomy): Bacteria > Actinomycetota > UBA4738 > UBA4738 > CALAEC01 > DASYVD01. Next base: position 8,360 of record DASYVD010000136.1, read on the forward strand.
GGTCCCCTGGAGGATCGTCGAGCGGAAGATGGCGCTGATGACGTCGGCCGCCCCGGCCACCGCCAGGAAGGCCAGGCCGAGCCAGAAC
>DASYVD010000137.1:0-2118 GCA_036000545.1 Actinomycetota bacterium
CCGCGACCATGATCGGGAGCTGTCCACCTGGCGAGACACCTGTTTCGTGAACATTGTCCGGCGACACCGGCCCCCATGTCTCACCTCCGGATCGCAGGAGGGATCCATCAGCCATCATGGGAACGGTCCCCGGGTTCCGGAGCAGCCGAACGGAGCCAGAGGGAAACCCCTGGTCAGGGCCACGATCGGAATAAGTGCACCCTTCAGCGCCATCCGCAAGAAGCTCACGCGCGACGACGTGAATCCTCCCCTACAGCCCCAGCTTCTCCGCCGCCATCCGCGTTCCCTCCACCCGGACCCGGATCTTCTCGAAGGCTGTGTCCCGGGAGGTCGAGGTGTCGTCGCCGAACGGGGAGAACCCACAGTCGTCGCAGGTACCGAGCCGCTCGGGGGGGACGAGTTCGGCGGCCTCCAGGACCCGGTCGGCGACCTCCTCGGGGCTCTCCACCTGGGGGTCGATGGGGTCGATCACCCCGACGAACACCCGCTGCCCCGGCCGGACCGAATCCCTGATGACCCGCAGCACGCTGCGCCGGTCTTTCTCGCTGGCGAGCTGGATGTAGACGTTGCCCACGTTCAGGCGGAACAGGTCGGGAAGCAGTTCCGCGTAGTCGACGTCTGCGGAGTGGGTGGAATCCAGATCCCCACCAGGGCAGGTGTGGATCCCGATCTTGGCTCGCGCGGCCTCGCTGAAGGCCTCGAGCACACGGTTGTTGAGGTCCACGAACGAGCGGAGGAGCCCCTTGGATGGGTCGAGCTTGACCGAGAGCCGCCCCTCGGTGAAATCGATCTGCACATCGTGGCCCTCGGCGTCGAGCGCGCCCCGGATGTCCGCCCGGGCCTCCGCGACCAGGTCCTCCAGGAACTGCTCGCGAGGGTAGCCCTCGATCCCCTCCTGCGGGTAGAGCAGCGAGATGGCCGAGGCGGCGATGACGGCCTGCTTTACCGGCCTGGTGGCGTAGCGCTTGGCCGCGCGGAGGTAGGTGTCGGCGTGTATCGAGTAGCGAAACGGACCGGCGGTGAGCCGGGGCAGCTGACGGGTGTGCCCGTCGGCGAAGGGGATCACCACGCCGTCGGGGGCAAGGTTCTCCAATCCGTGGATGGGATAGGTGGCGAACGAGGGCTTGGTCTGCTCGCCGTCGGTGATAACTGGCGAGCCGGTCTCCTCGAACCGGCGGATCGTGTCGCGCAGGGCCTCGTCCTGGAGACTGCCCAGTTCGGCGTCGGAGACCTCGCCGGCCGCGTAGGCCCGGGTGGCCTCGATCAGCTCGGTGGGCCGCGGGATGCTCCCGATCGGTTCAGTCGGAATCGGCATGCTGACCTCCTTCGCGCTGTTCGGTTGTCTCTGGGGTTGACTGTCTGCCTGAACCTCACCCCCGTCAAACCGGACCGACGCACCCTCGTACCGCTGCCGCTAGACGCACTTTGGCACTGTTGCATTGTCTGAAGTCCGGGCGTGAGGGAGCGATCCAGGACCGGCGTGTATCAGATCACCAGGGACAGCTCGGAGAAGGCGTCGGCAACTCGACCGGCCGGCGGTGCCTCCGTGCCGAGATCGTAGAAGCCGCGGCGGAGGTCTGGACGAAGGCATGGCCGGCCACGATGACTCTCTCGGTACGGTCTCGCTTCAGTCCGCGCATCGGTCGAAGTCGCGCCTTCAGGCGTCCGCGGTCGGTCTCAAGCGCGTTGTTCGCATGAACCTCCGTAGCGTGGAAGGCCGCCGGCAGCAGCTTTCGAGCACACGGGGATAGACCCGGTACCGGTCGGTGGTGACCTCCGCAGGCGCGATCCGGGTCCGGCCGTTCGCTCGGTCGAAGAAGCGGCGGGCTGCGGGACGTCCCGGCGAGGTGAGAGAAGGACGTCGATGTCCTGGCCGAACTGGTCGATGGCTCGGAACAGGTAGCGCCACGTCCCTCCGACCTTCAGGTAAGTGTCATCGACGTGCCAGCGATCCCCGATTACGTGCTGTCGAGCCCGAGCCGCTTCCGTGAACTCCGGCGCGAACCGCTGGACCCACCGGTAGATGCTCACATGGTCGACCTCGATGCCGCGTTCCGCCAGCAGCTCCTCGAGGTCTCGGTAGGAAAGGCCGAACCGCAGGTACCAGCGGACCGCCAG
>DASYVD010000138.1:0-24954 GCA_036000545.1 Actinomycetota bacterium
CAGTTGGAAGAGGAACTCGCCGAGCGCAAGCGGGCCGAAGAAGAGATCGCGAGGAGTGAGGCTCGCAAGAGCGCCATCCTCGAGTCGGCCATGGACTGCGTGATCACCATGGATCACGAGGGGATCGTCGTGGAGTTCAACCCGGCGGCCGAGGAAACATTCGGGTACTTACGCGATGACGCCGTCGGCAAATCGTTGGCCGACCTCATCATCCCGCCGTCCCTGCGCCAGGCGCACCGGGAAGGGATGGCTCGCTATCTCGAGACCGGAGAGGGCCCGGTCCTCGGGAAGCGCCTGGAGCTCACAGGGATGCGCGCGGACGGGACAGAGTTCCCCGTGGAGCTCGCTATCACCCGTGTGGATGTGCCCGGCCCTCCCCTCTTCACGGGCTACCTCCGCGACATCACCCAACGCAAGCGAGCCGACCAAGAACTGAGGCAGGCGGTCGAGACGCTCCGCCGGAGCGACGAGCAGCGGCAGCAGCTCCTCTCCCGCCTGGTGAACGCGCAGGAAGAGGAACGGAGCCGGATCGCCGGCGACATCCACGACGACACCATCCAGGTGATGACCGCGGTGGGCATCCGGTTGGACCTGCTCCGACGAGCGACCGAGGACCCCAAGCAGCTGGCGCTCGTGGACCAGCTGGACGAGACGGTCACCCTTACGGTGGCGCGGCTGCGGAACCTCCTGTTCGAGCTCCGGCCTCCCGCCCTCGACCGCGAAGGGCTCGCCGCGGCCCTTCGCACGCTTCTGGAGCAGTACCAAGACAAGCAGGGCCCCGAGTACACCCTGCAGAACCGGCTCGCTCAGGAGCCTCCGACCGAGACACGGGTGATCTTGTACCGGATCGCTCACGAGACCCTGAGCAACGTTCGGAAGCACGCCCGGGCCTCGAGGGTGAACGTAGTCCTGGACAACCGGGACGGTGGGTTCCTGACCCGGGTCACGGATGACGGCGTCGGTTTCTCCCTCGAGGAAGGCGACCGGTATCGCCCCGGCCACCTCGGGCTGGTCTCGCTCAAGGAGCGGGCCGAGATGGCCGGGGGCTGGTGCCACATCCAAAGCGCACCGGGCGCCGGGACCACCGTCGAGGTCTGGGTGCCTGCATCGGCCCAGCAGGAGGAGGTGGCTTCCTGAGCCGGATCCGGGTGCTCATCGCGGACGACGACCCCGTGCTGCGGGACGCCATGGCCGCGCTCATCCAGGCCGAGGGATCTATGGAGCTTGTCGGGGTGGCAACGGACGCCCTCCAGGTCGTCGAGCTCGCAGGCACATTGACTCCCGACGTTGCGGTCATCGACGTGCGGATGCCCGAGGGGGGAGGGGCCGCGGCCGCTCGGGGGATCCGCCAGATCTCTCCCTCGACCCGGATCGTCGCCCTTTCGGCCTATGAGGACCGAACGACCGTGCTCGAGATGCTGAGGGCAGGCGCCGTCGGCTATGTGGTCAAGGGGACCAGTCCCCGTGAGATCGTCGAGGCGATCAACCGCTCCTTCCTGGGACAGAGCACGCTCTCCGCGGAGATCACCACGGACGTCGTAGACGAGCTGGCGAGCCAGCTCGTCAGAGAGTCGAAAGAGGCCGAGCGGCAGGCCGAGCGGGCAGCGCGGATCCGCCGAGTCCTGGCCGGAGAGGGACTGACGATGGTGTTCCAGCCCATCGCCAGCCTGACGGATGGCCGCATCACCGGCATGGAAGCGCTTGCTCGCTTCAAACTGGAACCCGAGCAGGGCCCGGACCGGTGGTTCGCCGACGCCGCCGAGGTGGGCCTGGCCATCGATCTGGAGCTGGCCGCAGCCCGGGAGGCGCTGGAGCACTTCGATCACTTCCCGGAGGGCGCCTACGTCTCGCTAAACCTCTCCCCAGAGAGTGTGACCTCCTCGAGGTTCTACGACATCTTTTCCAGCACTCCCGTCGAGAGGGTGGTCGTGGAGATCACCGAGCACGCTCCCGTCGAGGACTACGCCGTGTTGGCGAACGCACTCGGCGAGTTCCGGGAAAGGGGAGGCCGCCTCGCCGTCGACGATGCAGGAGCCGGGTTCGCAAGCCTCCGGCACATCCTCCGGCTCGCCCCCGACATCATCAAGCTGGACGTGACACTGACCCGAGGCATCGACGTCGACGAGGCCTCCCAGGCCATGGCCGGTGCCCTGGCAACGTTCGCATCGAAGACGCACGCCACCATCGTGGCTGAAGGAATCGAGACTGCGGACGAGCTCAACGCCCTGCGCCACCTGGGCATCTTTCACGGGCAGGGCTATCTGCTGGCCCGGCCCGGACCGGTCCCCCTGAGCAGCCCCTTCATCCACACCCTGAGTGCCTCCTCGAATGCCGAAGCCGCAGCGACGGGATGAACGGACATCGGGCGAGGGGCCTTCCGGCCGTCCCCCATTCGGAGGACAGCTTGCTTCGCCCGAAAACGGCCTCCCACCGGGGGATCTCTCCCAACCCAAACCAAGGAATTCTGGGCTCCAGCGGCGAATGAAAGCAGCGGAGGCAGACTCAACCGGCATCCGCCCAGTTCCGAATCATCCCTAAGAGGAGGAAGTCCGAGGGTGAACCGGGGATCACCGGGGGGCGAGGAACCCGAGCGCCGGGGTGGCCGGCGACCCTCGTACATCGACCTGGCGGGCGAGACGCCCCGCCGGCTCGTCGACGAGTCCGAGGTCCGCGAGATCGAAGCTCGCAAGGCCGCCATGCTCGAATCCGCCATCGACGCCGTGGTGGCCATCGACGACCGTGGGGTGATCACTGAGTTCAATCCCACCGCGGAGCAAGTCTTCGGCTACTCGCGCTCGGAGGTCATCGGGCGACCGATGGTCGACCTCATCGTTCCACCGTCGTTGCGAGATCGGCACCGCCGCGCATTCGCTCGCTACCTGGAAACACAGGAGAGCACCATCCTGGGGCGACCCATCGAGATCACCGCGATGCGTGCCGACGGTACGGAATTCCCTGTAGAGCTGGCCATCGCCCGAATCGACCTCCCCGGTCCTCCCTCGTTCACCGCCTACATCCGTGACATCGTCAACCGAAAGCGTCGGGAGCGAGCCCTTCAGGAGAGCATGGACCGGCGACGCCACCTCGAAGCGCTCTTGGTCAATGCTCAGGAGCACGAACGCAAACGCATCGCGTGGGATCTCCACGACGACTCGATCCAGGTGATGACGGCGGTGGCGCTCCGCCTCAAGGCGTTCCGCAGGAGGGTGGCCCAGGACCCAGACCTCGCGGGCCACCTGGAGGAGCTCGAGGAAGTGGTCGGTCAGGCGATCGGGCGCCTCCGATCTCTGCTGTTCGAGCTTCGCCCGGTCACCCTGGACCGCGAGGGTCTGGCAGCTGCCGTGCGGCAGTACCTCGAGATGTTGGAGCGTGAAGGGATCTCCACCTCACTGGAGACCCGGATGAGCGCCGAGCCGCCGCCGGAGACGAGGGCCCTCCTCTACCGCCTCGCCCAGGAGGCGCTGACGAACGTCCGGAAGCATGCCCGCGCCGACAGGGTCGAGGTACGGCTCGAAGAACGCGGAGACGGGATCGCCCTTCGGGTCGTCGACAATGGAACGGGGTTCTCGCCGGACCGCCAACCGGCCCGTCCAGGGCATCTCGGCCTGGTAGCCATGCGGGAGCGGGCCGAGGTGTTCGGGGGCTGGTGCCACGTCGAGAGCGCTCCGGGAGCGGGCACGACGGTCGATCTGTGGATCCCCGCGATGCTTACCCTGACGGGTTCCTGAGAGATCGAAATGGCTCTTTCTTCCCTGTTCCCACGCTACGCTCTCCCGGTCAAGCGAAGCGAGGAGGAGGCTCGGCGTGGACCCGTGGCTCGGGGGTGACCGGATGACAGGGAAGATCCGCATCCTGATCGCGGACGACGAGCCCTCGGTCAGAGAGGCGCTCGCCGACCTCATCGCCACGGAGCCCTCGCTCGAGCTGGTGGGGATGGCGGAGGACGCGGGGCAGGCCGGGGAACTCGCCGTGTCCCACCGCCCTGACGTCGCCATCGTCGACGTGAAGATGCCTGGGGGTGGCGGACCTCGGGCTACGCGCGATATCCGCCGAGCCTCCCCCCGAACCAAGGTCATCGCGCTCTCCGCGTACGGGGACCGAGGCACCGTCCTCGAAATGCTTCGGGCCGGGGCCTCCGCCTACCTGGTCAAGGGGAGCCCCGCGGACGAGATCCTGGTGGCCATCCAGCGAGCAGCGGCGGGCCAGGGCGCGTTGTCCGCCGAGATCACCGGAGAAGTCATCGACGAGCTGGCCGGTCAGCTCGAGCGGCAGGAGCAGGCGGCAGAGGCCCAGCGTCGGCAGGTGCAACGCATCCGGGAGATCCTTCAGGATGGCGGCCCGGCCGTGGTGTTCCAGTCGATCTTCGATCTCACCAACGACGACGTGGTCGGCCGGGAGGCGCTGGCTCGATTCCCCGGTCATCCGGCGCGGACCCCTGACCTGTGGTTCGCCGATGCCGCGGCCGTCGGGCTGCGCGTGGAGCTCGAGATCGCCGCGGTCCGAGTGGCGGTGGCCAACGCCGAAATCATCGAAGGAACGTTCCTCGCCCTCAACGTCTCGCCGGAGGCCCTGAGCAGCGTTCGGTTCCTCCGCCTGCTCCCCGAGCTTCCCAGCGAACGGGTCGTGCTGGAGGTGACCGAACACGCTCCGGTGGAGGACTATGAGTCACTGGCCCGGTCCCTGGCCCAGCTTCGGGCCGAGGGCATCCGAGTGGCCATCGACGACGCGGGGGCCGGATTCGCCAGCCTCCGCCACATCCTTCGGTTGGCCCCCGACTTCATCAAGCTGGACATCAGCCTGACCCGAGGCATCGACGGCGACCAGGCCCGCCGGGCATTGGCCTCCGCGCTCATCTCGTTTGCCTCCGAGATCGGGGCGACCATCATCGCCGAGGGCATCGAGAGCGGGGCCGAGGTGGAGGCCCTCCGAGCGCTCGGCGTCGTGTACGGGCAGGGCTTCCACCTGGCCTGGCCCGAGCCGATGCCACAGCCCCGCCGCCGGCACCAAGCCTGATCCGGTGGCGGGGGGTCCGCTCGCTGGCGCGGTCTGACGCCTTCACACCCGGGGCGAGCTACCCTCCTGCAATCCCCGTCCGGTGGCGGGGGGTCCGCTCGCTGGTGCGGTCTGACGCCTTCACACCCGGGGCGAGCTACCCCCCCGAAACCCCCGTCCGGTGGCGGGGGGTCCGCTCGCTCGCGCGGTCTGACGCCTTCACACCCGGGGCGAGCTACCCCCCCGCAACCCCCCGCGCGGTACGCTGCGACCATGCCCGACGTGCGGCGGCGTGTGCCGCCCGTCGATGCGCTCCTGCGCTCTGCGCCCGGCCGGAGGGCGGCGGACCGGTTCGGCCGGGACGTGGTCAAGGGCGCCATCCGTGCCGTCGTCGAGGAGGTTCGGGCCGCCGCGGCGCGCGGCCGGGAGCCACCTGAAGAGGAGATCATCTTGGCCCGAGCGGTGAACCTGGCCGCGCGGATGGCCCTGGGCCTTTCCCCGGTGATCAACGCCACCGGCGTGGTCCTCCACACGAACTTGGGGCGGGCGCCGCTCCCCGAGGAGGCTGCCAGAGCGGCATCCAGGGTCGCCCGATCCTATTCGGACCTGGAGGTCGATCGGGAGACCGGGAAGAGAGAGCGACGAACGAACCGCGCCGAGTTCCTTCTGACCGCGATCACCGGGGCGGAGGACGCCCTGGTCGTCAACAACAACGCCGCAGCGCTCCTCCTCGCACTCGCCGCACTCTCCCGCCGGAAGGACGTCCTGGTTTCACGGGGAGAGTTGATCGAGATCGGCGGGGAGTTTCGGCTTCCCGAGATCATGTCGGCGTCGGGAGCTCGGTTGGTGGAGGTGGGGACCACCAACCGGACCCGGCTCGCCGACTACCGACGGGCCATGTCGGATCGGACCGGGATGATCCTCAAGGTTCACCCCAGCAACTACCGGGTGGTGGGGTTCGCAGAGTCTCCCAGCGCGGCGGACCTCTCCGGGCTTGCCGATCGAGCCGGGGTCCCACTCCTTCACGACATTGGGAGCGGCCTTCTCGGTTCGTCCCGGATGGTGCCGGCGGAGGAGCCCGCCGCCTCGGATGCGCTGGACACGGGCGCCGACCTGGTGTGCTTCTCCGGGGACAAGCTGCTCGGAGGTCCTCAGGCCGGCATCTTGCTCGGCCGGCGCGACCTGGTGGAACGACTGCGCCGGCACCCGATCGCCCGGGCCGTGCGGGTGGACAAGATGACCGTGGCCGCCCTCGAGGTGGTCCTGCGGATGCACGCGGATGGGAGGCGGGAGGAGCTCCCGGCCTGGCGCTCGTTGGTGGCCCCCATCGCGGCCGTTCGAGCGAGGGCTCAGGGGCTGGCCCGCGCCCTCGACGGCGCCACGGTGCGGCGGACGGAGTCGGTAGCGGGCGGGGGCTCGTTGCCTGGTTACGGCATCCCGTCGCACGCGGTGAGCCTTCCGGTCCCGCGGCCCGAGCGACTGGCCGCCCGCCTGCGCACGAGCAACCCTCCGGTGTTCTGTCGTGTCGAGGACGGCGCCCTCATATTCGATCTCCGTACGGTTGACCCTACTGAGGACGACAAGCTGTTGCGGGCCCTGAGATACGCCCTTTCCCAGGAGACCTGACATGGCCGAGAGCCTGGCCGGGGAGCCCACGGCCCTCCCTCTCCAGGTGGTGGCCACGGCCGGCCACGTGGACCACGGGAAGTCCTCCCTGATCGTCCGACTCACCGGGATCGATCCGGACCGATGGGACGAGGAGAAGCGTCGGGGCCTCACCATCGACCTTGGATTCGCGTGGTGCTCGCTTCCCTCCGGGAGGGAGATTGGGTTCGTCGACGTGCCCGGGCACGAGCGGTTCGTCAGGAACATGCTCGCCGGGGTCGGTCCGGTACGGCTGGTGCTCTTCGTGGTCGCCGCCGACGAGGGCTGGAAACCCCAATCGGAGGAGCACCTGGCCATCGTGGACGTGCTGGGCGCGGCGGCCGGGGTTGTCGCCCTGACGAAGGCGGACCTCGTGGACGAAGACACGACCGCACGGCGCGCAGAAGACGTTCGGGGACGACTGAGGGGCACGGTCCTCGACGGAGCCCCCGTGGTGGTCTGCTCCTCCGCCACCGGCTTGGGGCTCGATGAGCTTCGCGCGTCCCTCGACGAGATGCTCACCGAGGCGCCGCCGCCGGAAGACCGGGATCGCCCGCGGATCCACATCGACCGATCGTTCACCATCCGGGGGGCCGGGACGGTGGTCACGGGGACGCTCACCGGCGGCGCCCTGATGGTGGGGGACGAGGTCCGTCTCTATCCTTCCGGTCCGACCGCTCGTGTCCGATCGCTCCAGACCCACAAGCGGCCGGTCCGGGTTGCCCGGCCGGTCTCTCGCGTAGCCGCGAACCTCGCTGGAGTCCCCAAGCACGACGCCCAGAGGGGCGACGTCCTGGGCCGTGCGGGGCAGTGGCGCCCCACCTCGATGATCGAGGGCAGGGTGGTCCCGGTCCGCAGCCTCCAGCATCCCCTCACTCCCAGAGGCGCCTACAAGCTGTACATAGGAACCGCGGAACGGGATGCTCGGCTGCGCCTGTACGGGGTCACCGCGCTCAGGCCAGGGAGCGAGGCCTTCGCGCGGATCGCGCTGTCGCGTCCGGTCGTGGCGGAGGTGGGGGACCATTTCGTGCTCAGGGAAGCCGGCCGCCAGGAGACCGTGGCCGGTGGGATCGTGCTGGACGCCGACCCGCCGGCAAGGCCCGGGCCGGAGCCGGTTGTGCGGCTGGGCCGCCGCCTCGGAGCTCCTCGGGAGCGGCTGGCGCCTTTGGTGGTGGCGGAACGGGGAGCGGTGCGCGCTTCTGAACTGCCCGTGCTAGCCGGGATCGCGCCCTCAGAGCTCGAGGGCGCGGTTCGGGTGGGCCCCTGGTGGGTGGCCGAGGAGCGGCTGGTGGCCCTGAACGAAGCGGCCCGCGACATTCTGAGCGCCTACCACCGAGCCCATCCGCTCCGCCCGGGGATGGACGCCGGAGAGCTGCGGCGAGCCATCGTGGAACGCGGAGGGAGCCTGGTATCCGCCCTCGAGCAGGGACTAGCGGCGGCGTTACTGGGGCGACTGGAGGAGGAGACGGAGTTGGTGCGGGAGGGAACCGCCGTCCGGCTGGCCGTCCACAGCGTCTCGCTCGGCGAGCGGGAAGAGGAGGCCCGTCGCCTGGTGGAGGCGGTTGCTTCCGCCGAGCCCACGCCTCCCACCGTCAGGGAACTTCAGGAGCAGGGCTTCCCCCGGGAGCTCGTACAGGCGTGTGTAGTGACCGGGCGTCTGGCCCGAGTGTCCGACGATCTCATGGTCACACCGGGGTTCCTGGCCAGGGCCGAAGAGGTGGTGCGAACGGAGGGCGGGGGTCCTGCCGGGATCACGGTGAGCCGGTTCCGGGAAGCCTTGGGGACCACCAGGAAGTACGCCGTCCCCCTCCTCGAGCACTTCGACCGGTCCGGGCTCACCCGCCGCCAGGGCGACGTTCGACGCCTGATCGGTTCGGGGTCGGGAGATCGAACGGGAGGCTAACTGTGGCGTGGATCGAAGTCATCGACGAACGGAATGCCGGCGGTCGTCTCGCTGATCTCTACGCGCCCATGGCGGATCCTGCCTACTCAGGGGTGGACAACATCTTGCAGATCCATTCCCTCCACCCTGAGGGGATGCGGACCCATTGGGAGCTGTACCGCGAGGTGATGACGGGGACACCGACCCTCCGAAAGGTCGACCGGGAGATGATCGCCCTGGTGGTCAGCGTCATCAACGACTGCCATTACTGAATCACTCATCACCGGCGCGGTCTGCGCCGACTGCTTCGGGACGACGTCCGTGCCCACGCGATCGAAACAGACTACGAGACGGCAGGACTCGACGAACGCCGGCTCGCCATGCTCCGGTACGTCGACAAGCTCACCCGGGCGCCCGGCAAGATGAAGCGCGAGGACGTGGACCTTCTACGGCGGGCGGGGCACTCCGACGAGGACATCTTGCATATCGCGGAGGTCGCCTCGTACTACGCATACGTCAATCGGATCGCGGACGGACTGGGAGTCGAGCTCGAGCCCTGGATCCCCGAGGCAAACTTCTCGTCCGAGGCTCGGAGGTTCGAATAGCTCCGGGAAGCAGCGCGCCACGCCGGCTGAATCAGGCCGTCTGGCGGCTGACGAGTCTGTCGAGCAACCCCTGAGTCGCCCGGGTGATCTCTGCGACAGCCGCTTCGAACGCGGGCTTGTTCACCTGACTCGGCGCACGATAGCCGCTCACCTTCCGCACGTATTGAAGTGCGGCGGCTTCGACATCCTCCTCGGTGAGACCGGGATCGTCTCGCAGGGTCTTGATCGATCTGCACACGCTGGTATCCCCCTTCGCTGCTGGTTTCTCTCCGTGACTCCGGTACATGCGCCCCAGAGCCTCTCAACCGAGGCGGACAACCATCTCCACCTCGACCGGCGCTCCCAGCGGGAGCGAGGGCGCCCCGACGGCGGCGCGGGCGTGCTTTCCGGCCTCCCCAAACACCTCTACGAGGAGGTCGCTGGCCCCATTGGCCACCTTTGAATGGTCGGTGAAGGTCTCGCTCGACGCCACGAACACGGTGACCTTGGCCACCCCCAGGACCCGATCGAGCGACCCGAGCTCTTCCTTCAGCGCGGCCAGCGCCTGGAGGGCGCACCGGCGCGCCAGGGCCTGGGCCTCCTCTACCGACACATCCTCACCGACCCGCCCGGTGACGATGGGTTTTCCCTCCCCCAGGGGGACCTGCCCGGCCACGTAGGCCACATCCCCGCCCAAGGCCACGGGCACATAGGAGGCCACCGGCTTGGGCGCCGGCGGTAGCTCCAACCCGAGCTCCGCAAGGCGCTCTTCTACACCCATGGGTTCCGATTCTCGCAGATGAATCTAGGGGTGCCGAAAGGAAGGGGGAATGCGGCGTGCGCGGGCTAGCCGGCCTCGCGATCGCGCTCCCGGAGGAGCGCCTTGCGCTCGACTTCGTTCAGCCCGCCCCAGATGCCGTGGGGCTCTCGGGTGCGCAGCGCGTAGTCCAAGCACTCGGCGCGGACCTCGCACCGAGCGCACACGCCCTTGGCCCGGGCCTCGCGGGCCTCCTTCTCCTCTTTGCGCTCGAAGTAGTTTGGCGCGAAGAAGAGCTCGGCCTCCTCGCCGCGGCAGGCCGCGCGGTACTGCCAGGTCATCTCCCAGTCGATGGACATCACGGCGTCGGCCATGTGGCCGCTTTGCCCTCCTCTCGGGACCCCCGTCCTCTCTTGTTCTTCGTAGTAAGACGCCTCAGCGGATGGTGGGGTTCCTCCCCGCGACCCACATATTTCTCCAATTTACCCAGTGATAACCTCGCAAGTACAAAATTACTCTCGGGCACCCGATTTGACAAGAGTCGACCGAAGTGCCCCAAGCAGCGGAGACGCAGACGACTCGATGCGCTCGCTTCGCCTTCGATGGGGCTATCATCGGGCGGGAGTAGGGCATGGCGGCTGACGGCTTCGACACGCTCTACGAGACAGCTCGGGCCCTGGGCGAAGAGACCCGGTTCCGCATCTACCGGAGACTTAGCCTGTCGGGCCATGCGGAGTCCGTGACCGAGCTGGCCCGGTCCTTCGAGCTCCACCCCAACGCGATTCGCCAGCACCTAGCCCGCCTGGAGCAGGCAGGGCTCGTTGTGTCGCGCCTGGACCGTTCGAACGGCGCCGGACGGCCCCCCCGACTGTACGAGCCGAGCCAGGAGCCCGTCGAGCTCGGTCATCCGCCGCGAACGCTGAAACCTCTCGTGAGCGTGCTCTCCCACGTGGTCGCCGCCCTCCCCGCCGAACCCAGACGGCTCCGCGATCTCGGCCGGGCCTGGGGGCGGACCTGGGCCATGGAGCGCCGGGCCGGCAATGGTGCCGTTCCCCGGAGCCGGAAACGACGGGCCGAGGTCCTGGCCCGGCTCCTCGCGGAGTGGGGTTGGCAACCGCTGAGTCGGATCGAGAACGGCGCCACGAAAATCTCCACCGGCCGCTGCCTGTTCCACGACCTCTCTCCCGAGCGAGACGGCCGATGCTGTGCGCTGGAGGAGGGACTCCTCGCAGGCCTCGTGGAGGCCATGGTCAACGGCCACGCCAAGGTGGCGCGGCTTCCCGGATGCCGGCTCGAGATCGCCCTGTAGGCTTGACCGCTAGCCCTGGCCGCTCTCCCGCTGAGCCGCACGCTTGCGTGTGGCGGCCGCTTTCTTCCGGGCCGCTCCGGCGACCTTCCGCGCGGCGGCGGTGATCTTCCGCCCCGGTGCCACTGACCGCTCGGACGAAGCCCGGGATCCCGGTGCTGCCGGCAGAGTCGCCGCCCCTCCCGCTGGCTCCGTGCCGCCGGACCCACCTGACGCCGCGGGGACCGAAACACCCCCGGTTTGGTCGAAGTAGCGGAGCAGCTCCACGGGGAACGGGAACACCAGCGTGGAGTTCTTCTCCGCGGCCACCTCGGTCATCGTCTGGAGCAGCCGGAGCTGGTAGGCGATGGGCTCACGGGCGATCACTTCGGCGGCGTCCGCAAGCTTCTGAGAGGCCTGGAACTCGCCCTCGGCGTTGATCACCTTGGCCCGGCGAACCCGCTCGGCCTCGGCCTGGCGGGCCATGGCTCGCTGCATCGACTCGGGGAGGTCGACGTCCTTGATCTCGACGTGGGTGACCTTCACCCCCCAGGGCTCGGTGAGCTCGTCGATCACGGTCTGGAGCGTCTCGTTCAGGTCCTCCCGCTTAGCCAGCAACTCGTCCAGCTCCGCCTTCCCCAGGATGGACCGCAGCGTGGTCTGGGCGATCTGCGACGTGCCCAGCAGGTAGTTCTGGATCTCCACGACCGCCTTGATGGAGTCGACGACGTGAAAGTAGATGACCGCATCGACCCGTACGGTCACGTTGTCCCGAGTGATGATGTCCTGCGGAGGGACGTTCATCGTCACCGTCTGGAGATTCACCTTCACCATCCGGTCGACGACGGGGATGATGAAGAACAGGCCGGGCCCGCGCGCTCCGGGCAACACGCGCCCCAGACGGAAAATCACCCCTCGCTCGTACTCCTGCACGATCCGGATCGCCGCCGCCAATATGATCAGCGCTAGGAACACGAGCACCACGATCACGATGAGGCTCGTCATTTCTCCTCCTTCTCCTCCTGCACCAAGAGCAGCAAGCCGTCCACCCTTCGGACCCGAACCCGGCGGCCCTTGACGATCGGACCGTTCATGGCCCGAGCCTTCCACAGCGCGCCCTTCACCCACACGTGCCCCTCGGGGTCGAGGTCGGCGCGCGTCTCAGCGGTCAGTCCCACGAGCGCCTCCTGGCCGGTGATGGTTTGGCGCCGCCGAGCCCGCATGGCCACAGTCATGGCGAAGCCGAAGAACAGGACGCTCGACAGCACGACCGCCCCGATCAGCCAGGGAGAGACGTCGATGGCCGGCGACACGCCCGCGAACAGCAGGAACGAGCCGACCGCAAGGGCGATGGCCCCGCCGATGGTGAACACGCCGAGCCCGGCGACGAACACGTCGATGGTGAACAAGACGAGTCCCAGGATCACGAGCAGGAGCGCGGCGATGTTTACCGGCAGCACCGCGAGCGAGTAGAACGCCAGGATCAATGACACCGCGCCGGCGATTCCGGCGATCCCCAAGCCGGGCTGTGACAGCTCGAACACGATGGCCCAGAACCCCAACACGAGCAGCAGGTACGCCACGCTCGGGTCGGTGACGGCATGGAGGATCCGTCGGAGGATTCCCATCTCGTGGAACCGCACCGTGACCTCTCTCCCTTCACCCGACTTCGTCACCAGGGTGCGACGACCTGCCTCCGTCAGGACGGTCCTCCCGTCGAGCTGCACCATGAGGTCGGGGATAGACGCCGCCAGGAGCTCAACGACCTTTCTGTTTTTGGCCTCCGCAGCGGTGATCGAGGCGCTCTCGGTCACCGCCTCCTCGGCGAACTCCGGATCCCGGCCGCGCTGGTCGGCCAAGCTTCGCAGATACGCCGCGGCGTCGTTGACCACCTTCTCCTCGATGTCGCCACCGCCGAGATCCACCGGATGCGCGGCTCCGATGTTCGTCCCGGGCGCCATCGCCGCCACGTGCGAGGCATAGACGAGGAACACGCCTGCGGACGCGGCCCGGGCTCCCTGCGGACCGACCCACACGACGACCGGCACGGGCGATCGGAGGATGCCTTTCACCATGTCGCGCATCGACACGTCCAGACCGCCGGGAGTGTCGAGCTGGATGATGACGACCTCGGCCCCGTCGCCGTTCGCCCGGGCAATGACGTCCGAGAGGTATTCGGAGGAGGTCGGGTCGATGACCCCATCGAGGTCGGCGACGTCGACGATGTGCTGAGTCTGGGCGTTCCCGGGGATCCCCGGCCAGATGGCGAGCGCTGCGGCGATGAGGCCCAGCGCGAATCTCTTCACGTCATCCCGATTGTATCGGTCGGGACGATTCCGCTCAGACCCGCTCTAGGATCCCCTCCACGGCCAGCTCCTCTCGCCAGCCTCGCCAATCCCGGGCTCCCGGAAGGCGGCGAAGCAGACGCCGCCGCTGGCGCTCGTCCAGACCACCCCAGACCCCATACTCGATCCGGTCGCTGAGCGCGGCGGCGAGGCATTCGAGCCGAACCGGGCACCCTCGGCAGATGGCCTTAGCTCTCCGGTCCGTTCGCCCTTCGAAGAAGAGCTCTGGGTCGTATTCGACGCAGCGGGCTTCCTCTTCCCACGACATCGGGCGGCATCCTACGCACGTTTCTTGTCAGTCCAATAGTCTCCTTGAGCCATTTCGAGTTTCCACCGACTCCGCTGTTTGGCCTATGAGTCGTCCACACGAAATCCACAGATCTTTCGACAGTCGCGACGGTGGCCAGGGTCGCTCGGCACCGATATCCTTTCGCCGACGCACATGACGAGCTCGTACCGGGCCCGACGGGCCTTGATGCTTCCTCGCCTTGGTCGGTCCCCCATCGACCATCTAATCCGCCTGATCTTGGCGGGGGTGGTAGTGGTCGTAGCCGGGGCCCTATTTGCTCTGGCATGGCTTCCCACCGTAGGAAGCGCGGGGCGGGTAGTCCAGCAAGTCAGCGACCATCTCAGTGCCATCGGCGCGGTCGACGACCTGGTGTTCCCGCAGTTCCCCGAGCGGTCCACGATCTATGCGGCCGACGGCAGCATCCTGGCCACGCTGTACTTCCGGGAGAACCGCAAGGTCATCCGGCTGAAGCAAGTGAACGACGTAACGCGTCGCGCCGTCCTGGCCATCGAGGACACCAAGTTCTACGAGCATCGGGGGCTGGACTATCAGGGAATCCTTCGCGCCCTTCTGGCCAACGTCCGAGCGGGGGACATCACGCAAGGCGCATCGACGATCACCCAGCAGCTGGTCCGCAACCGCTTCCCCGAGAAAGTGGTGGGGACCGAGCAAACGCTGGAGCGCAAGGTCCGCGAGGCAAGGCTGGCCGTCCGGATCGAGCAGGAGTACACGAAAGACGAGATCCTCGAGCTGTACCTCAACGAGATCTACTTCGGCCGTGGCGTCTACGGGATCGGAACCGCCGCCGAGTACTACTTCAGCAAGAAGGCCAAGGACCTCACGCTGCCCGAGGCCGCGCTCCTGGCAGGACTGATCGCCGCCCCGGAGCGGTATTCGCCCGTGAACGACAAGCAGGCTGCCTTGGAGCGTCGCAATGAAGTGCTCGACCGGATGCTCGATGTTGGCTGGATCACACTCGCGGAGGCCGAGGAGACAAAGGCGGCCCCTCTCAAGCTGAGGCGCAACGCCGTCATCCTCAAGACCCGGGTCCCGTACTGGGTCGACTACGTCAAGGGTCAAATCCTCTCCGACGAACGGTTCGGTGATACCTACCGGCTGCGCAAGCGGGCCCTGTTCCAGGGTGGGCTGAAGATCTACACGACCCTCGACCCCAAGCTTCAGCACGCCGGCGTCCGCGCGATCAAGCACCACCTTCCGAACCGGAGCGATCCACAGGGAGCGGTCGCCTCGGTGGACGTCGAGACGGGGGCCATCCGGGCCCTCGTGGGGGGACGCAGCTTCAAGGAGTCGCAGGTGAACGTGGCCTCGGGGCAGGGCGGTTCCGGCCGCCAGTCGGGGTCGGCGTTCAAGCCCTTCACCCTGGCCGCCGCATTCCTCGACGGCATGCCCGCGGGGAAGGTGTACGACTCGGCGAGCGGCCAGGTGGTGGACTGCGGGACGGGCTACCCACCGTACCGAGTGTTCAACGCGGACGGGGGCGGTCGGGGTTTCGTGAACCTGTGGACAGCCACCGAGAACTCGATCAATGCCGTGTTCGTTCAACTGGCCTCCGATGTGGGACACGCGAGAGTGGCCCAGGTGGCCAAGCGGATGGGCATCGACAGCGAGCTCGAGCCGGTCTGCTCGCTCACGCTCGGAACCGAGGAGGTCACGCCCCTCGAGATGGCGTCCGCCTTCTCGACCCTCGCCAACGAGGGCGTCCACTGCGAGGAGTTCGGGATCCGAAAGGTGCTGGACCGAGATGGCGAGGTCATCCTCCACAACAGGCACGGGAAGTGCCGCCAGGTCATCCCGGCGAAGGTGGCGAACCTGGTGGTGGCCATGCTCCAGCGCGTGGTGTGCTGCGGCACCGGGACCGCGGCCAACCTCGGCACGTGGCCGGTGTTCGGCAAGACGGGGACGACCAACGACTACGGGGACGCGTGGTTCGTCGGCTGCACCCGCCAGCGGTGCTCCGGGTCCTGGGTGGGACACCTCAAGGGGAGGGTCCCCATGACGAACGTCCACGGGATCACCGTGTTCGGCGGGACCTTCCCGGCCCGCATCTGGCACGACTTCATGCTGACGGCCATGCGGGGACTGCCGGCCCTCGGCTTCCCGCCTCCGCCCCCGCCTACCTATGCGTTGGTGCCGAACGTGGTGGGGAAGAAGCTGGAGCGCGCGGAGAAGCTTCTGGCGAAGGCCAACTTCACCGCCGAGGGCGAGCGGGTGAACAGCACCGAGCCGGCCGGTACGGTCGTCGGGCAGTCCCCCGGAGCCGGTTCGCGGGTGGAGGCCGGGAGCCTGGTCACCTTGGAAGTGAGCAACGGCATCCCGCCGAAGATCCGCGTGCCCAGGGTCATCGGGCTCTCGGTGGAGAAGGCGAGGGAGCGCTTGCTGGCCGTCGGCTTGAGTGTCGTCATCGATCGCAAGTCGACGAGCGAGAAGTCACGGGACGGGATCGTCTTCGATCAGTCCCCCAATGGGGGAACTAGGGTCAAGGAGGGGGCCCGAGTCGTGATCGCCGCCTGGAGGTACGAAGAGCCAGGCGGGGGCAATGGCGGCGGTGGTGGCGGTGGTGGCGGTGGCTAGCCCGCGCCGATCCGCTGGCGGACCAATCGACTGACCGTTCCTCCGTCTACCCGGCCTTTGGCCTTCCCCATCACGTAGCCCATCACCTTGCCGAGGTCTCCGGGCCCCGACGCACCGGTCGCCCGCACGGCCTCGTCGACGAGCGAGGCGACGTCCTCGTCCGAGAGTTGCGGCGGCAGGTAGGCCTTGAGGACCTCCTCCTCACGGAGCTCTCTCTCCAACAGGTCCTGCCTCCCGGCCCCCTCGTAGGCCTCGGCTGCCTCCTTGCGACGCTTCACCTCGCGGACGACGACCTCGACGAACTCCTCGTCGTCGACCTCCCGACGGAGCTCGACCTCACGGTTCTTGACCGACGCGTGCAGGAGTCGAAGGGCCCCGAGCCGAACCTTGTCGCCTGCCTTGAGGGCATCTTTCATCTCTTCCGCGATCCGGCCCTTGAGTTCACCCACTACAATCACCTCGTGCTCGCAGCCATCGTCGCCGGCGTGGTCGGCGCAGTAACCGCCCTTTACGCCGTGTTCGTCGAGAGGCGATGGTACCGGCTGGTCCGCTACCGGCTCGACATCCTACCGGCGGACGTCTCCGATGGGATCGACGTTCTGCATCTGTCCGACCTCCACATGCTGCGGGGCGACCGGCGGCTCCGTCGGTTCCTGGCATCCCTCCCCGTGGCCGACGTCACCCTCATAACCGGGGACATCGTGGGCGACCCGGGCTCGGTCGAGTACGTCGTCGCGGCTCTCCGAGATGTTCGGGGGCGCCGGCTGTCTCTGTTCGTCCTGGGCTCGAACGACCTCTACGCGCCGCGGCCCGCGAACTACTTCCGGTACTTCGTCCCTGCGCGTCGAAGGAAGCGCCGGTTCGGCCGGCGGGGCCGTGCGGCCGACCTGGTCAGGCTCCTCGAAGCCGACGGTTGGCTCCACCTCAAGAACCGGAGAGAGGAGTGGGCCCTCGACGGGACCCGACTCGAGGTCGTGGGGCTCGACGACTCCCACATCCACCTAAGCGATCCCCGCGTCGCGAGGAGGGCCTCTCCTGAGGCCCTGGGTGTGGCCGTGATCCACTCTCCCGATCCGGCGCCCGAGCTCCTCGCGCTGGGCTACGACCTCGTCGTCGCCGGACACACCCACGGCGGTCAGGTGCGGCTTCCGTTCGTCGGCGCCCTGGTCACCAACTGCTCGCTGCCGGCGCGTATGGCTTCCGGCCTCTTTCGGATGGGGAAGGGCTTCCTGCACGTCTCCCCCGGTCTCGGCACGAGCAAGTACGCGCCCTTCCGGCTGTTGTGCCGCCCGGAGGCCGCGCTCCTGAAGCTGCGACCGGCTCCTCAGCGGGAGGATTCCGTGGCGGCGCGGTCGAAGACCGCCTCGTAGCCTGCGACCATCGCTTCTTTCGAGAAATGGCGCTCGACGCGCTCCCGGCATGCCTTCGGATCGATGTCGCCGAGTCGCTTGATGGCGTCCGCAGCGTGCTCCGCGTAGCCCTCCACCGGAACCACGAACCCGGTCTCCCCGTCCGCGACGACCTCGGGAACCGAGCCCCGCGGAGTAGCGATCACCGGCGTCCCGCAGGCCATCGATTCCGTCATCACCAGCCCGAAGGGCTCCTCCCAGTCGATCGGGAACAGGACCGCCCTGGCCCGGGACAACAGATCCACCTTCTCCTCGAGGGTGATCTCTCCGAGCACCTTGGCGTCGACCGGCATCTGAGGAAGGACTTCCTCGTTCCAATGCTGCTCTTCGACGGGGCTCGCCACCTTCACCGCCATCACCAGGGGCAGGCCCGTGACCCGAGCCGTCTCGACTGCGCGAAGGGCGCCCTTCACCGGGTCGGCACGCCCCAGGAACAGGAGGAAATCCTCCTTCTGCTCCCGGAACGGGTACAGCGGCATGTCGATCCCGTTGTAGACGACGCCTCCGTACTTCAGCTCGGGCATGAACGATCGCTGGTTCTCGCTGATCGCCACGAACCACACGCGGTCGGCGATCTGCGCGTAGAGCTGCCGCATGTTGTCGGTGAAGGGCCCGTGAAGCGTGTGCACCACGGGCACGTCGATCAGCATCGCCGCCACCAGGCCGGACCACACGTTGTGCTGGTGGATCACGTCGAAGCGCGACAGGTCCCTGTGCACGAGCATCGAGTGCATCGTGTCGAGCCATGGATCGTTGATGAGCCTCGAGCCCGGGGCAGTCTCGAACACGTATTCCAGCTTGGCCTTGGTCTTTGAGTCTCCGGTAGCGAACAACGTCACGTCGTGGCCCCGCTCGACGAGCCCGTCGGCAAGCAGCGCCACGACCCATTCGATCCCGCCGTAGCCGGCCGGGGGGACGGCTAGCCAGGGCGGAGCGACCTGAGCGATGCGCATGGTCCCAGCCTAACCAACTTGCGGCCGATCCCCCGGCGGGCTCAGGCCGTGGCGCTCAGTTTCCGAGGACCTAAGAGACGTGGTGCTAGCATGAAGCGGGAGGTGTCCGCGACGTCAGACGGCGAGCCTTCAGGCGACCAGCTTCTCGCCGACGACGTTCTGTTCCAGATCGAGAAGATCGGCGAAGCCGACGTCCTCGTCGGTATCCCCTGCTTCAACAACGAGAACACCATCGGCTCGGTCATCGCGGCGGTCGAGGCCGGTCTGCGGAAGCACTTCGCCGACCATTCCGCCGTGATCTGCATCTCCGACGGAGGCTCGACCGACCGGACGCTGGCCGTGGCACAGCGGGCCGGGGTCGGCGACGATCACGAGCAGCTCCTGGTGCCCGCGGCTACCCCGGTGCCGAAGCGAGTAACGTTCGCCTACCGTGGGTTGCCGGGGAAGGGGAGCGCGTTCCGATCGATCTTCGAGGTGGCACGGCGACTGTCGGCGGGCGCATGCGCGGTGGTCGATTCGGACCTGCGAAGCATCACTCCGAACTGGTTGGACCGGCTGCTCTCCCCCGTCGTCCACTACGACTACGAGTTCGTCGCCCCCGTCTACAGCCGGCACAAGTATGACGGGACCATCACCAACTGCATCGCCTACCCGCTGACCACGGCCCTGTACGGGACCCGGCTCCGTCAGCCGATCGGCGGCGAGTTCGGGTTCTCCGGAAAGCTCGCCGGACACTACGCGGAAAAGAACGTGTGGGACACCGACGTGGCCCGTTTCGGTATCGACATCTGGATGACCACGGTGGCCCTGTCGGAGGGGTTCCGGGTATGCCAGACGATCCTGGGAGCGAAGATCCACGACGTGAAGGATCCGGGGAAAGACCTGGGACCCATGTTCCGGCAGGTCGTGGGGAGCCTGTTCGCCCTGTCCGGGAAGTACCGGGATCGGTGGTGGGATGTGAGCGGCGCTGCCGCGCCCACCACGTTCGGGTTCCAAGCCGCGTATTCGGCCGAGCCGATCGCGGTCTCGGTTCCCCGGCTCATCTGGAAGTTCGTCGAGGGTTATGTCCGGCACCACGAGCTCTGGGGGCTGATCCTGTCGGAGGAATCGATGACCGGGGTCCAGCGCGCCGTGGAGGAGGCCTCGGAGAGCGCGCACGGGTTGGTCCTCGATGCCGACCTGTGGATCAAGATCGTGTACGACTCCCTCATCGCCTACAACACCCGGCAGGTCGATGCCGGCAGCCTCCTGGATTCCCTGATCCCCCTGTACTTCGCTCGCACTGCCACCTTCGTCCAGCAGGCCGCGCAGGACACTCCCGAAGAGGCGGAACAACGCGTGGAAGCGGCCGTGGATGCGGCCGTCCAGCTCAAGCCGTATCTCAAGCGGCGGTGGCGTGACGAGCACGTCCCCGACCACCGACTCGACGAGCAGCCGGTGCCGGAGGAGGGCGAGACGCCCGAGGGTGTGGAGCGGGCCCTGGCCTCCGGCGCCTAGCGCCGCCCGGGCAGCTCCGCTTTCCCGATCCACCGGGAACACTTTCGGATCCCTCCCCCGTCCAACCCGGGAAGGAGGTGGTCCGGATGTTTCGAAAGTCGCTCGTGGCCGGGGGGGCGATGGCGTTCCTCCTGGTCGCCGCGCCCGCCTGGGCCTGCGGCGGCCTGGTGGCCCCCAACGGCACGATCAACCTGGTGCGCACCACGACGCTGGCCGCGTACCACAACGGCGTGGAGCACTACGTCACGGGGTTCAACTTCGTGGGGGCCGGAGCAAAGTTCGGCTCGATCGTCCCCCTCCCCGACGTTCCCACCAAGGTCGTCAGAGCCGGGGACTGGACGCTCCAGCGGCTGGTGCTGGAGGTGCAGCCGCCCGCGGCCGAGGCCAGGGGCCTGGTCCTCGCCAGCGCGGCCAACTTCGACACGGCTCAGGTCCTCCTGGAGACCCAGGTGGACTCCCTGGACATCACCGTGCTGAAGGGTGGGGGCACGGAGGTCGGGAACTGGGCCCGTGAGAACGGGTTCTCGCTCTCTCCCGATGCGCCCGAGGTCCTCGACTTCTACGCCCAGCGCAGCCCAATCTTCATGGCCGCGAAGTTCAACGCCGAGCGGGCGGCCCGTCAGGGGATCGACCAGGGCACGAGCATCCCCGTCCACCTGACCATCCCCACGGACAACCCGTGGGTCCCCCTTCGGATCCTGGCCCTGGGGCGGAAGCCGGCCGAGGCCGTGGAGGCGGATGTCTTCCTGCTCACCAGTGACCGGCCGGCCCTGCTTGCAGGAGGCTCCTGGGTCGACGCCCTGGAGACCGGTCGCCCCGGCCTCGTGCTCACTCAGAGCGGGCCCACCTCGGCCGGGCTCATGGCCGACCTGAGCTCCGACAAGGGGATGGGCTGGATGCCCGAGGAGATGTGGCTGACCTATCTGAAGCTCGACACGCTCGCCGGAAGCCTCACGTACGACCTGGCGATCGACGTCACCGGCCGAGCGGCACCCTCGCCCGTGGATGCGGGCCTCACCCTGCCCGACTTGGGCTCGGCGCAGCGGACGTGGGCGCTGTGGGTCGCCGGCGCGGTGATGGTCGCGGCGGGGGCGGCGGCCCTGACCCGCCGCCGGATCAGATTGGCGTGAGGAAGCTCCTCACCACGGGGGCAGTGGTTCTGGCCCTGGCGAGCACCGCGGCGTGCTCGCTGGGGCCTGGGCCCGGTCGGCGAACCGTGGAGATCACCATCCGACACTCCCGGTTCGACCCATCCGAGCTGTCCTTCCCGGCCGGGACCATGGTCCGCTTCGTGATCCGGAACACCGATCCCATCGACCACGAGTTCATCCTGGGAAACCAGGAAGTCCAGGACCGCCACGAGACGGGCACGGAGCCCCACCATGGCACGATCCCAGGTGAGGTCTCGGTTGCGGCCGGCCAGAGCGCCGCCACCACCTACCGCTTCGGGGAGCCGGGAATGCTGCTGTTCGGTTGCCACTTGCCCGGGCACTGGGACTACGGGATGCGCGGACTGGTCGCGGTGGACTGAGCTGGGCGGTCGCTGGGGGGCCCGGGGGGAGTAGCTCGCCCGGAGTACGTCGAGCGATGAGCCGGACGGCGAGCGGACCCCCCGGATGGAGAGGCCGTCCCTGCCGTAGAATCGGGTCCGGCCGGCGGTGCCGGCCACCATCGGGACGTAGCGCAGCTTGGTAGCGCGCAGCGTTCGGGACGCTGAGGTCGCGGGTTCAAATCCCGCCGTCCCGACTATACTGGCCTCTGACCAGGGACGGTAACCACCCGGTAACCACCGGGACCGTCGCCGGGAAGGAGGCGAAGACGATGGCCGACATCCGCAAGAAGCACGATCGGGCCTGGCTCGTCCGGTGGCGCGAGAAGGGGAAGCAGCGTTACCGGCAGTTCAAGACCCAGGCTGAGGCAGAGGACTTCCGGCGCAGCGTTGAACCCTTGCCGAAGGCCATCCGCGACGTTCCAGGCATCCCCGGGTGGGGCGACGCGCCACCGCTTCCCGCCGCGGACGATGCATACAGCGTTGCCGGGTACGCTCGCCGGATGAACGAGGCGGATCGGGACCTCCGGTCGACGACCCGGACCGAGTACGAGGGCCGCATCCGTCACCACCTGGACGGGACCACGCTCGGCCAGATGGATATTCGCCACGTCATGCCAGAGGACGTCGCCGAGTGGTGGGCGAACCTGCATGACAAGAAGACCGGGGAGCCGGCCGGCCCCGGAGTTCGGCGGAATGCCGTCAAGATGATCGCCCGGGTGTTCAACCGGGCGGTATTCGTCGGCGACATCGAGGTCTCACCAGTCAAGCGCGTACCGGAGATCAAGCGACCCCGCGTCCGAAAGAAGGACAACGCCCTTACGGTCGCCCAGCTCGAACGGCTAGCCGATGCCGCCGCCAAGGGCGATGGCCGGACCGAGCAGACGCAGAGGCGTGACCGGCTCATCGTGCTGGTGATGGGGTTCGGCGGCCTCCGCGCCAGCGAGGTCGGCGGGCTCCGGATCGACGACATTCGCCGGAACGGCCAGCGGTGCCGGCTCCGGGTATCCCGAGCCGTGGTCCGGGAGGCCGGGGAGACTTACATCACGGACCTGAAGACCGACGCCGCGCGCCGGCTCGTACCGATCCCCTGCTCGGTCGCCGACGAGCTCGAGGCGTACGTCCGGGACTACGACGTCGACGGCCCGATCTTCACGCAGGAATCCGGCAAGTTGATGATCCGGAACAACATCGCGGGCGTAGTTGGGCGGGCCGCGAAGCGCGCCAGTCTCCAAGGCGTCCACGCCCACGGTCTCCGGCATACCGCAGCCTCGATCGCGGTCCAGGCCGGGGCGAACCCCGAAGCCCTCCGAGCGATGCTAGGCCACACGGACGTCCGGATCACCCTCCAGACTTACACCCACCTTTGGGACTGGGGCGCCGACGAGATCGCCGACACGATGGAGCACCTTCGCGAGCAGTACCGGCGCGGGTCCTAGGATATCCTCGGGGTCGATGAGCGACCAATGTGCGAAGTGCAATACCAAGCTCGACGATTGGACCGGTAAGCCGGCCGAGCGCCCACCTTGCCCGAACTGCGGGGCCACCGCTCGGATCGTCGAGTTAGAGGTCCAATCAGGTGTCCACGTTATCGATTCTGACGTGGTTAGGCTCTCAGAAGACGCCGTTGTTCAGCCTCCTACGATCGATAACGAGGGGAGGGTCTTCGACCCAACTATCCGCCGGGGATACCAGGCTCTGTCGGAGGCCGTCGCCGGCCTTCACGCCGACCACGCTCGCCTCTTCCTCCTAACTGACCTCGGCGGTGGCACCTTCCGTGCGCAGGTGCTCGACGAAGAGGGACAGGTGCTGGGTGACGGGCTCGGTAAACGATGAAGAGGATGCCATCCTAGACCTTGCTGAGCACCTACTTCGAGGGGACGACTCCTCGTAACCCGTCTACCGAGTGTAAGACGGGTTCCGCTGCGGAACACGACCTCCGCACGTGCTCTCTTCCATTACGCCGCTTCCGCATGTCAAGGTGCCCGCGGTGGTGATGCATAGTGGAACTGCGCGACCTGTTCGAGGGACTGGATGCCGGGGCGTCGATCGCCCTCGCCGAGGAGATTGGGAACCGGATGGACGCGAACGATACGGCCATCCGGGTCCTGGACGAGTTCGACGAGATCATCGCCGACAAGCTGCTCGCGGAAGTGCTGAACGTCCCCTAACGCCGTAAACGACGCCGGGGTAGCGACGCGCAGGGGGGCGGCCCGGCCGCCCTACCTTGGACCCCCGCGGCCGGACCTCCCTGGTTTTTACTCGTCCCGCTTGCGCTCGAGCGCGTCGACAAGCCAGCCGTCCGGGCCTAGGTGCATCTGGAGAATGATGCAATTTGGGACCGGCTCGCCCTCCACGATCAGAGTATCTAGCGGAGCCACAATGACGTGTTCTAGGTTGGCGCCGACTGCACGCGTGCCGGAAAGGACTCCCCAGCGCTCGGGGTCGTGCCCCCGAAGAGTCTGGGACAAAGACGAGAGCCATTCAGTCGCAAGGCGAGGCCATCCCCCGACCAGCGTTTCCGCCAATTCGAGGTCGAGTTCCGGACCCCACACTTGGTCGACGATGCGACGGCGGTAGTCGGCGGTGCATTGGTGCCAAGCCTCCTGTACCTGCGCCCGTGAGACGAGGTCGAGCCAGTTGAGAGCGGCTTCTTGTGACGATATCGTCCCGCTGTGATCTCCTCTCGGACCATGCCCGCTTCTCATCATTCTGCTGGTCACTGTATCCCCTTTTGGATTACGCCCACCGCCCGTCGTAGGTCGAGTCGTGATCGAGCTCGTCGTTGAAGCGGCGGCGGTCGAGCCGGACCGCGACCTTAACATCGCGGCCTCGTGAACTGGGCTGGGTCGGTGAACGAGACGTCTCGGCACCCATACCGAGGATGCTTCGGAGGGACGCCACTTGACTCTTCGACCAGACAAGCTCGCCGCGCTCAAGGATGCTTGGGACCTCGTTCGATCGAAGACCCGCGAAGCCGCCCATGTGGAGCCTCCGGGCTCCGGTGCTCCCTACAACGCCTCCGGCGTGGTCAAGACGACCGCCGACGTTCCCGATCGTGTGCCCCTCGACGCGAATCCCGATTACCCGCCCGTCGTTGTTTCGGATGAACCGGTCGACGTCCGCCTGGGCCTCGGCGGTCAGCGCCTTGATGGTGGTCTTGATCTCTTTCGGCG
>DASYVD010000139.1:0-3164 GCA_036000545.1 Actinomycetota bacterium
GTTCCGGCCCGGGTGAATCCGGCCCAGGCCCACCTGTTCATCGTGAACCCGCTTCGCGGGGGCGCTGCCAGGGGCGTGGCCAGCCTGTTCTCGACTCACCCGCCCACCGAGGACCGGATCCGCAGGCTCCACGAGCTCGCCCCCCGGGTTCGTTAGTAGCCGGAGAGCCTCCCTGGAACCGGACAAAGGCCACGATCCGGTTTAGGTGGCCGCGCTCCGGATAGGAAGGATTCTGCCGGGCGCGCGCGAATGCTTACTGGCAGAGCCCACCTTGCGCGGGCCTGTTGTCATGAGGCGAGCGGTCCTGGTTCTGGCGTTCGTGGCGGCGCAGTTCCTCGCGCCCCTGCCCGGCTCGGCCCAGCAGGTCGACCCCTGCGAGCCGATCCCCATCCCCGAGCTCTGCGATGAGTCACCCCTTCCCATCCCCAGCGAATCTCCTCCTCCCGAGCCCGTGCCGGGGGACGGGACTTCGAATTCCTCTCCCGACCAGGACCACCAGCCTCGGCAGAACAAGGAGCGCCACCGGCGGAACGAGGAGCCCAGCCCGCGGTTCGTCCTGGGTGGTCCGAAGAACACGCTGCGCCTTATGTCCATCCTGTCGGTGCTGCCCCGCTACGGGATGTCGCTGGACCGGGCGGTCCTTCGCGTAGTCGGGCCGTTTCCGGTGGCGGGGCTGGCCTGGTGGGCCAACGACTGGCACGCCTGTCGCGACGGCTGCCGACGCCTTCACAAGGGTCTGGACATGTTCGCCCGAGAGGGCACCCCGCTGGTGGCCGTCGCCGACGGAGTGGTCACCCAGAAGGCGGTCGGCGGGCTGTCGGGGATCGGGGTCGAGATCAGGGACGCTCGAGGGGTCCAGTACTTCTATGCTCACCTGTCCCGGTGGGCGGAGGGGCTGCGGGAGGGGATGCGGGTGCGACGGGGGCAGGTGATCGGCTACGTCGGTAACACGGGGAACGCCGCGACTACGGCCCCGCACGTGCACTTCGAGTTCCAGCCCAAGGGAATGCCCCGGCCGCCCAAGCCGCACGTGGACCGGTGGCTCCGGATGGCCGAGCAGCGAGCGATCGAGCTGGTGGAGAGGGTCACTGGCAAGCCCATCTCCAAGGTCGCCATCGCCGCGAACGACTTCCGGACAACCCGCCTCCTCGACCTGGCGGGGGACCTCGGTGGAGGCGATCTCGCCTCCGAGCAAATGTTCCTCCTGGCCGGTCTGCAGCCGGCGCTGCCCTCGCTCCCCGTGGCTCGGCAGACGGTGGGGCAGATGGCCTGGGAGATCGACTGGGGCGAGCGGGCCGAGGCTCAGCTGATCGCTCTGGCGCGGGAATACGAGCGGCTCCTGGCCGAGGAGCAGCTCGCGGCGCGTCTGCCGCTCGGCTTCGGGCTCCAGGCCCCACTCGGCGTGGGACAATCCCCTCGTCCCGTCGATTAGCAGCGCCCGCGAAACTAACGGTCTACCCGGGCTCGACGATCAGATAGGTGAACGGCGTCGCGGCCCCGACCCTCGAAGTCAGGTGAACGACGAAACCCGTTCCTGGCTGGCGTTCCACCCACATGATCGCGGAGGTGCCGGAGCCCCCCTTCACGGACACGGTCGCTGGATCTCCGGTAAGCGTCACGGTGATGTGGCTCTGGGCGGTGACGGCCGGGTTGCTGACGAACACAGAGTTCTGGTTGGCCGGGATGATGCCGCTGCCGGCGGTGGAGAAGGTCGCCGGGCCCTGCACGTACAGCGCGATGAAGCTGTTCGAGGAGGCGTAGACGCCGATACCGTTGTCGCCCTCGCCCAGCACACCGACGCCCGTTGGGCTAGATCCCGACACCCCGACACCGCCCTCGCCGCGCACGCCAGTGCCATCGGACAGTCCCTTCACCCCGGGTCCAGAGCCGTTGTTGAGCCCCAACACCCCGCTGCCGATGTCGCTGGTGATGTCACCCATCACGCCGGCGCCGTCGCCATCGGAGTGGCCGTGCACGCCTCGCCCCAGGGCGCTGTGACCGAATACTCCGCGCCCAGAGCCGTCGACGCTTCCTTCGACGCCCAGGGCGGAGAAGCTGGTGCTCGCGTTGGCGCCGATCACACCCGCCCTCCCAGCCTGATTTGTCTCGCCCGAGACACCGTGGCCGTCGGTTGACTGTCCCAGCACCCCGATCCCGGAGCCGAAGTTCTGGCCGCGCACCGCGGGCTCGGTGCTCAACACCTGGCCGAAGACCCCGGTGCCATCGCCGGTGGTGCTGGCGAACACGGCGATGCCCGTATCGGTGCTGCCCTGGACACCGGCCCCCGTGACGGAGTCTCCCTTCACGCCCGGGCCGTTGTCGCTGTTGTTGCCGTGGACGGCCGGGGTGGTGTTGCCGCTGTCCTGGTGGAACGTCCCGTGCGCCTGGGCCTCCTTGGCCGACAGCGCTCCTCCCGCAACTGCCCCCGCGGCGGCCGCGCCGAGGACACGCAGGAGATCACGGCGACTCCTCCCCGCGTCTCGCTCGCCCTCATCGGTCGAGGTGATCTCGACGGCCGGTAGTGCCTGGCTCGTCTCGGGCGCCATTTACTGCCTCCATCCTCCAGGGCCCCTTCGTTGGGCCAGCCGAGCCCGTTCTACTCTGCCTTCCGTTTGCCCGCATACGGTGGCCGGCGTAGTAACCCTCGGGTCTGGGGGAGAGCCCGCGACTACCGGTAGTTCGTGAACTGGAGGGGGATGCCGAAGTCTTTCTCCTTCAGGGCCCCGATGACGGTCTGGAGGTCGTCCTTCTTTGTGGCGCTCACCCGGAGCTGGTCCCCTTGCACCGCCACCTGGATCTTGAGCCGGAGGTCCCTTACGAACTTGTTGATCTCCCTGGCCTTGTCCTGCGAGATGCCCCGGCTCACATTCAGTGTCTGCTTGTATGTAGCCTTCGCCGCGGGCAGGACGGGTCCTTCGTGGATGGCCTTGAGCGACACCTTTCGCCGGACCAGCTTCTCCTTGAACACTTCCACGGCAGCCTTGAGCCGATGCTCGGTGGAGGACCGGAACTCGACTAGGTCGGCGTCCTGCGACAGGCTGGTTCCCGTGTCCTTGAAGTCGAACCGCGTGGTGATCTCCCGGGCCGCCTGGTCGACGGCGTTGGCAACCTCCGCCATGTCCACCTGAGAGACCACGTCGAAGGAGAATCCCTTTGCCATGGGA
>DASYVD010000140.1:0-14046 GCA_036000545.1 Actinomycetota bacterium
CGGGTCTCGTCCCCTGGTCGGCATGACGGTCCGACTGTTCCATGTGGATCCATCAGCGTAAAGGGTGTGGGCCAGCACGATTGCGGTGTGGCCTGCACCACCTGGAAGCGAACCCGTCGAGGCAAGAGCCGACCGCTGGGCGATCCTTGCGGGCTTCGCGGGTGTCGAGCCCCCCACACTCTCTTTCCCTTCTGCTGAGGCTGGGCTGGAGATGGGAGCCCGGCCACATCCACCTGAGTATCGACGGATCGCTCGCGTCGATGACGTACGGGACCACACGGCGCATCGTCATCGCGGATCTAGCACCCAGCCACCGCGTGCTGGAGGCCGAGTTCGTGGCGACCGACCACGGCCCCTTCGACCCTCCGGTGAGGGCGAGTGTGACCTTCGTGAAGCAGGGATGAAGTGGTGGCGGCGATTTCCACGAATGGCTGGGCCTGGGCTTACGGGTGGACCGAGAACGTCGCCGTCGCCACCACCCGCGGCGCGAACGGCCCGTGGTCCACGGCCACGAACTCGGCTCGCAACTCGTGTTGTCCCGGTGTAGCGGCGATCTGGGCGTCGAGACCGGTGGTCATCGAGACGAGCGAGCCATCCAGATACAGATGGATGTGTCCCTCGTTCGGCACCAGGCGGAGGGAGGAGAACCCGACGACCTTGCCACCATCCAGTCGGAGGTCAACTTGGATCGAGGCCGGGGTTAGCGTCTGCATCTCTGAAGGTCAGGGGCGATTTGTCCCCGGAGGGAGTTGGACCAGACCTCCGACGGTCGGTGCGGCTCCGACAGCGGCTGCTGCTCCGCTTGAAGCGCTCATCGTAATCAAGCGAGGACCATCAGAAGCTCGGTCGGGAGTCAACCACGATTCCATCAACGGCCGACAGGAATTCCGGCTGGGGTAATCGACGTCGAACGGCCCGCTCTTCAGACTCACCACCACTTGCGCTCGAGCGCGCGGCCCGTGCCGCCCGTGCGGTCGAGGGCGTCGAGCTCGCCGACGTCTTCGTCCGAGAGCGTGAAGTCGAAGATCTGCGCGTTCTCCTCGATCCGTTCCCGGTGCGTCGATTTGGGGATCACGGGAATGCGTCGCTGCACGCACCATCGAATCAGCACTTGCGCGGGCGTGCGCCCCACACGCCTTGCGATGTGCCCGACTGTTTCGTTCGACAGGTGGCGGCCGGTCCCCAACGGGCTGTAGGCCTCGAGCGTGATCCCCCGGCTCCGGCATGCCTCCAGCAACGCCCCCCGGTACTCGAAGGGGCTGAACTGCACCTGGTTGACGACCGGCGCCAGCTCTCCCGCCGCGATCACCTGGTCGAGCTCGCCCACCCCGAAGTTCGAGACCCCAATCGAGCGGGTGTATCCGCGGTCTCGAACGCGCTCCATCCCCGGCCACGCCCAGGTGGGGCCGCCTCGAGGCCAGTGGACGATGTACAGGTCGAGCTGGTCGATCCCGAGCCGGCCGAGACTGCGCTCCGCCGCGGTCACGGGGTCCTTGCGGGCCGGATAGAACTTGGTGGTGACGAACACCTCCTCGCGGCGGACCCCGCTTTCGCGCAACGCCCGGCCGACGCTCTCCTCGTTGCCGTAGGCCTGGGCGGTGTCGATGTGTCGATAGCCGAGTTCGAGCGCCCACCGCACGGCGTTGACGCAGGCGGGTCCGTCGGGGACCTGCCAGACGCCTAAGCCGAGCAGTGGCATCTCGTTCCCGTCAGCCAGCTCGATGATTCGTCCCTCCGCCGTCACGCCCCTTGACCTTTCGGCTCCTCATGGGACCCGGGACGAAGGAAGGATTCCTCCCCGCTCCACGACATCGGCTCTGGTGAGCGGGACGACTCGGTCAGGAGCTCGAGAGCCTCGCCGAGCCCCGGGATCATGGCGTAGATCCCGTGGGGACCTCGGACCATGCGGCCGGTCTTCCAGTCGTTGCGCGAGATCCGGGCCAGGGACATACCAGGCAGCCGTCTCGGTCGATGCTCCCGTTCGCCAGATCCACGCACAGGTGCTGGCACCACCTGGTAGCGGCGAAGTACTCGCCGCCGGCGTTCCAGACGGCCCGGGGTGTGTCCCGCTGGCCCCCGCACTTGGTTAGCGGCCGGCATTCGTGGCGAGTCGCTCGTCTCATGCTTGATCGCTTCGATGTCCGGCGATTCGTACTCTGGCAATTCGCAAGGCCCCTCGCGCGGGGAGAAACGACGACCTCAGGGAGACATCTCGGTCGTTGCGGACTCGTACAATCGCCGGCGGCCGCGTTGCCAACACGGAGTCGAGCGCCAACGGCGAGGCGCGAACGTGTTGCGACGGGGGCGTCCTCGGCGGACAGCGCGGCTGCGCCCTCCCGGCGATGAATCGAACTCGAGATTGACCACCACCCTCGCAGGGCCGAAGGTACGGGACTCCGCTGTCTTTTGTCACTCTGAAACAGGCTCATCCGGCTGGGAAATGCCCGCTGACGTGGGACTTTGGGTAGTGCTCCCGGCAGGAATCGAACCTCCGCACGCGGTTTAGGAAGCTTCTCCGCGGCTCGAGAAGGTTACGAACGGTCTGTTTGAGGCGAGGAGGCCGTCCTGCACGTGATGGGAAGGAAGAGAGGCCCCCGGAATCCCCATCCGTAACGGGGTCTGTTATGGCCTGGAGTGGCGGTCAAGTGCTTGGCGGGCTGGGTGGGCGGCCGCGTCGGCGCGCCGACATCCGTAACGGTCTCTTGTCCCCAAAGGGGCGTCCTGGCAGAGCACTGGTTCGCGGTATGGGGTATTGCGATACGTCCAGAATCACCGGGAGAGATCAAGCGACGGACTACGCCCAGTCTATCCGGACGACCTCGACGGGTCCAGCGATCCCCTTGAGATCCACCATCCGTCGGTCCGAGACCTCGAGCTCATCGAGACCATCGACCGAGCTCGCGCTCGCGAGGATCTCACCTGCTCCCGCGATGGCTCCGATCCTCGCTGCCGTGTGGACGCCCATGCCGATGTAGTTCGCGCCCAGCTTCGTGGCCTCCGCTGCATGCAGCCCGATCCGGATCTGGGGGGCGAATCCATGCTCGCGCCGGTGATCGACGAGCTTGCACTGGATCTCCTGAGCGCAGGCGACCGCGGACGCGACGTCCGAGAACGAGACGAAGAACCCGTCACCGGTGTGGTCGACCTCCTCCCCGCCTTCGTGCGCCACACACCGTCGTAGGGTCTCGTCGTGCCAGCGACGGAGGTCGTTCCACGCGTTATCGCCGATCGCCTCCAGCAGCGCGGTCGAGCCGACGATGTCCGTGAACATGAACGTCCGACGGGCCACCGCACCCTCGGTCGCTGGCCGGTGCAGGGCATCGAGCCGCTCGGTCGACGTTCGGGCATCGAGCATGGCGCCAAGTCGCTCAAAGATGGCGCGAGCCGAATCAAGCTCGAGCGTCGAGCCATCTAGGTCCCCATCCGCGGCGAGTGCCTCGGCGAGCACCATCCGGGTCCTGGCCGCCTCGTAGGGGGCGTCGACCTCCCGCCAGAGCTGCCCGGCACGCCGCAAGCGACCGACCGCGCTGCCCGGCGCGCCGCGCATCAGCTCCAGGGTCCCCTCGGCGAGCTCGGCGTTCGCGCGGATCGAGGGCGTCGCGTATTCCGCTGCGATTGCTCCTAGCTCGTCGGCCGCCTGGGCGACGGCGTCCGCATCACCAGCTGCCCGAGCGATCTCGACGGCCGCGGGAAGGAGACGGGCGCGAGCGAGCTTGTCCCAGGTGGTGTCGTCAAGCGATCGCCGCATCGCTGCCGCTGCTGCGTCGAGGTGTCCACGGGCGAGGTGCAGGAGGGCGAGCCCCGGCTGGGGGTCGGCGCCGAACCCCTTGGCCTGGCGGAAGGCCTCGTCGGCGGCGTCGAGCTCGCCCATCCGCAGCCGCACCTCACCGAGCTCGTGGAAGGCCTCGCTCGCGAAGTACGGGGAGAACTCCGCGAGTTCCCGGCACGCCATCTGAGCCTCGGAGGCCGCCTCACTCAAGGACCCGAGGAGCCGCATGATCTCGGCCCTGCGGACACGGCAGATGCCGGGGAACCCGGTGATTGTCTGCCGCTCGCACCAGCGCTGAGCCGCGTCAGAGAACTCCCGTCCTCGCACGAAGTCCGCGAGCTCCCGGCTGGTCTCGATCACATTGCAGAATGCGGCACCGGTCGTGTAGGGTCCGAGCTCGCCCCCTACCGCGGCCACGCTCACCTCCTCCAGAAGGGACCAGCCCGCCTCGAGGTCTCCCCGGGCGATCAGGATCTGCCCTCGGCGCATCAGCGCCCAAGCCTGCAGGTCTGGGTCGTCGAAGCTAGACGCGATCTCCATACCCCGCTCGACGTGCTCGAGGGCGTGGTCGAACTCCCCGCGGTACCATGCGAGCTCCGCGTGGGCGATCGCCAGGTATCCCTGGCTGGGGGAATCCGGGCGGTTCGCGAGCAAGCGCACGGCGCGGGCGAGCCATCCGTTGGCGGAGGAGGTGTCGAGCTTGACCGTGTGCTCGCGACGGAGCGTGAGTGCCACGAAGGCGGCGCCCTCGACGTCGCCACGCTCCACGTACTTAGCGTAGGCACGCTCGTGTGCAGCAATCGAATCGTTCGGGCGGCCCGTCCACCAAGCCGCCTTCGCGACCTGATCAAGGTCTTCGGGCTCGAGCGTCTGCTCCCGGTCGACGGTCGTGTACGCCTCGAAGGCCTCCACCCACGACCGGCGTTCGGCTGCGAGACGTGCTGTCTGGAGCGTTCCCTCAGGAGCGGTGTCGGTCGCCACGACGCTTCATCGTGGCACGCTGGCTGGAGTGTGGGAAGGGCTCGGCTCTACCCTTCCGGCGGTGGGTTTCAGGTAGTGCCCCCGGGGGAACTTGGACCAGACCTGCGACGCCTGATACGACTGCGACAGCGGCTCCGCCTGCGTTTGAAGCGCTCACCCTGAAACGCCGATTCTGTGGGCCGCAGGCTCCATCACTATTCCATCAGTGCTCCTCGGGATGCTGGGAGTGGAGAAGCGGGATCGTTGTGCTGAGGGAGGTCGTCCCTGAACAAGATTCGATTCCCGATCGCGGAGGCGAAGGTTACAGCGTACGAACCCGGGCGAGCCAGGACCGAAACTATGGGTCGACACCCGGTCTTGGGGCCGAGTGGCTTAAGAGGTTGCCGCTCCACCCAGAAGGTGAGCCGTTGGGGCGGGTTGCGCGACTCCATCACTTTTCCATCAGGCCTGATGGACGTGTGGGTGATGGAGGCTTCAAAAGCGCGAGGAGAGCCCGCCAACTGAGAGGGGGCTTGGAGGCAACGGCCTGAGGGGTTGGCTCAGGGGAGGTGGTGGATTCGGCGGCCGCGTCACCGAACCGCTGATGGCTCTCGCCGCAGTCCTCGCCGCGGTGCATCCGGGCGTATCGGGGCTCGCCGCGGCGACAGCGCGGGGGGAGGGCGGTGCTCGCCACGGCCTGAGGCGAAGCGACCCGGGGACTTCCGTGCGGCCCCTCCTGCGGGGCGGGCCGCACGGCCTCCTGGCGGCAACCTTCGGTTCTGGACTGACGACCATCATCGGGATCGCCGAGCTGTCGGCAGCCGAGCTCCTCGCAGAGATCGGCGACGTCGGTCGCTACCGGACCAAGGCCCAGTTCGCGATGGCCAACGGCACGGCACCCCTGCCGGCGAGTTCGGGCCGCATCGACCGGCACCGTCTGAACCGTGGCGGCAACCGCCAGCTCAACCGGATCATCCACTACGTTGCCCTACCCAGATCTCCCGCTCCCCGGAGGGCCGGGCCTACTACGAGCGCAAACGCGCTGAAGGCAAGACGACCAAGGAGGCGCTCCGATGCCTCAAGCGGCGGATCTCGGACCGAATCTTCCTACGCTTCGCGCCTCGGCCATGACATAGGAGCTCGAGTGGGCGGTCGTCCGCCGCTACATGAGCACCGAGTCGCTCGCCAAAGCGAGGCTCGAGGTGATCGATGGTGAGGCCGAGGAGGTGAGAGGCGAGCTCGTCGCAACGAGCTGATGGTCAGGATGACGCTGTGGAGTTACACCACCTTGACGGACGTGGCCGAGTGGCGCACAGCGTTGCCATTGGATAGCGCAAAGGGTGCGACTCCCAGACGGCGAGGAGAAGGTAAAGCTGTAAGAGCAACAAGGCTGGTGGAGGCAGACTCCGCGGTGCACCTATGAGTCGTGTAGGAGGGGCGATCCGGACCGTACCAACACTGCTTGTCGTTCGAGGCGGGCTCAACGTGGCTGGATGACGGCTCGAAGGCGCACCGCTGCTGGAACTGCCCAGGCAGAGCGGACACCTAATCACCTCTCGCTGAGGCAATCTCCGCCTTTCCACCTCGCAAGCCACAAGCCACACTCGCCGAAGACGCGAGCGTGGGGTGAAGGATGCGATCGGCTCGGACGTCGGCAAGGAGCGGTTGGGGGCACGGCCTCTCCTGGGGGTTCCTCGTCTTCATTCTCTTCGTCCTCGGGCTGCTGACAGCATCGCTCGGGTTCGACTCGGCGATGTACGCCGAATACGGGGCGAGGATCGTGGAGAAGGCCGGCTACCAGTACCCTCGGGCTCTTGACGAGCTCGAGGGAGATCCCGCGCCGCCGGTGACGGTGACGCTTCGGGACGGCAGGGTCTACTCCTTCGCGACCCAGCAAGGGGCCGACCAATGGATGGACCGGCTCGCCGCCGAGCGGGAGCTGCCGGCGGTCCGTTCGAAGCTCGCCTCGATCGGTGGGAGGCTGTTCCTGGCCGGAGCGGGCTTCATAGCCGTGAGTTTGGGACTGGGCATCTGGTGGGCGGTGACCGGATCCGCGCGTCGGCGGGATCGCGTTCGGGGCGGAGACGCCGTGGTCGGCCCCGGCGCGTAAGCTCGAACCAGGGCTCCCATCGCCCCGATCGTAGCCCGCAGTCGATGCCTCGTGAAGCTGCGAGCCTCCGGCTGTGAGCTCTGGTGAGCTGGGTTGGGTGGGCTACTTATTCGCTGGGCAGCCGACTGGGACCATCGAGTCCTAGTCCGCCGCGCGGTCCAAGCCCCTCTGGATCGCGTAGAGGAGTGTGCGCCCTCCGATGCGAAGCAACAGCTGACGCTACTACCGTGGCTGGAAGCTGTCTAGCCTTCCCGCAACGCGACCGGGAGGCTCTGCCTCCGGGAGGACGCCGCCTGGCTCCCGGAGCTCCTGACCGACATCGAGTCAGACCCCCGAAGGTGGCGCATCTGGTGGGTCCGCTGGCCGCGGAGCCGCGGATAGGGCGGCGAGCCGGATGCGAGGCCGCGGCGAGCATCGCAACCCACCCCATCTCGTGGCCGGCGAAGATGGCAGCGCGGCGCATGTTGACCGTATCGAGGACGGTCAGGAGGTCGTCCACTCTCTCCTCGAGCGTTGGCACTTGACCAGGAGGGAATCGATCGGAGGCCCTCACGCCTCGTGGATCGGTCACGATCAGTCGCGAGAACGAGGCCAGCTTCCGCATGAACCTGGCGTGTTCCGGGATCTGCCAGTTCCAGTCGAGATGTGATCCCCAGGCGGGGAGATACATTAGGTCGATGGGCCCCTGGCCGATGACCTGGTAGGCGAGAGCGTAGTCGCCGTTCCAGGTGTAGAGGATCTTGCCGGGGTTGGTCACGGGACCAATCCTCCGCAGACCCGCCATGTGCCGCAAGCCGGGGATCCCAGACCGCTTGTCAGCCCAGCGTTGCCCCGGTGGGCGTTCGGGTGGCATCCTCGGCGTGGAGGGGGTGCTCGAGACGATCGCACCGTATGCGAAGCGCGTGAGCCGCCTGGGGCCGTGGGTGCTGGCCGCGCTGATGACGGCCTGCACAGGCGGAGGCGCCGAGCGTCCCACTCCGACCCAGCCGACGCCGTCCAGGAACCTCCCGGGCTCCCTCACCTTGGTAGGCCACGATCCGCTCCTTCAGCGTGGGATGAACGCGGCCCTCGCCGTGTGGCAGGACTTCGTCTACGTCGGCAGCCGCACGGATGGCTCCGAGGGACACCCCCACGCGGGAGTACTGGTGGTGAGCATCGACGACCCCGCCAACCCCCAAGTCACCGGGGAGATCGGTCCTCCCGACGAGGGCAACCCTGGAGAGACAGCTCGGGAGCTGAGGGTTTGGCCCGCGCAGCGCCTGCTCATGGTGCTCAACTTCGAATGCGATCCGTTCCTGCACGCGTGCAGCGGCTTTCCGGTGGAGCCCACGGTCCGCTTCTACGACATCGCCGGGGAGCACGCAGGCGACCCGGTGCTGGTGTCCACGTACCGGCCGACGCGGACGCCCCATGAGTTCTTCCTGTGGCAGGACCCGATCGACCCCCGGCGGGCGCTGATCTTCATGTCGACGCCGGGCTTCGAGGAGGGGAGCCTCATCGTCACCGACATCTCGGAAGCCCGGGAGGGCCGGTTCCAGGAGGTGGCCTCGTGGACCACCTCGTTCCCCGACCCGGGTCCCGACGACAACCTCCATTCGCTGTCGGTGTCACCCGATGGGACGCGGGCGTACCTCGCCTTCCTCACCGCGGGGTTCTTCGTCCTGGATACATCCGAGGTTGCGAGGGGCCTGCCGGAGCCGGCGATCCGTCTGGTCACTCCCCTGGCCGACCGGGCGCAGTGGCCGGGCCGGGGAGCCCACAGCGCGGTGAAGGTCCCCGGTCGCGACCTGGTGCTCACCACCGACGAGGTCTACGGGGGACCGAGTCCCGACGATGGCTGCCCCTGGGGCTGGGTCCACCTGATCGATGTGTCGGACGAGTCCAAGCCCGAGGTCATCTCCGAGTACAAGGTCCATCCCTACAACGATGAGGCGTATTGCTCTCAGGTGAGCGCGGAGCGCGATGAGGGGTCGAGTTTCTCGTCACACAATCCCACGGTCACCGAGCACCTGGCGCTCGTCACGTGGCACAGCGCCGGGCTCCAAGTCTTCTCCACCAAGGACCCGGCTCAACCAAAGCAGCTGGCTGAATTCGTCCCCGAGCCGCTGGACACGGTAGCCATGGAGGACCCTGCGCTGAGCTCTGGCCCCGACAAGGTCGTCATGTGGAGCTATCCGGTGATCGACGACGGCCTGATCTATGTCGTGGACATCAGGAACGGGCTCTACGTCCTCGAGTACCACGGGCCCTACGGCCGCGAGGTCGCGTCGATCCGGTTCCTGGAAAGCAATTCCAACCTGGGCGATAGGGCTTAGCTGGGCCGAGATGGTCTTCCTGATGGGGGCATGGCTGCTCGTCCTGTATTGCAGTCCGAGCGGCCCTCCGTTTCCCGCTACAGCGGGTCGGTCTCGGCGAGCGGCGGCCCAACGATCTCCATTCACGCGCTGTGGGCGATCGCACGGTAGGCCTCCGGGTCGACTGGCCCCGGCGGCAGCTTGGCGTGCCCCTCGAAGAAACGCTCCATGCCCGCTGGCGTGAACATCACGAGGATTCGCCGGATCGTCCTGGACGTTCTGGAAGCAGTGCGGCGTGCTGCGTGGGATGAACATGAACGAGCCGATCGGCGCGTCGAACATACGATCGCCGGCATTAAAGCGCAGGTGACCGTTCTCTTGTCGTGGCCGACGCCTTCGGGGGCCGCGCGCACCGCATCGGGCTCGGCCCCCTCAGCTCGGGAGCCCTCGACCAGGTCCTGAGATCGCACCTGCACCTGAGCCTTCCCCGATCTTTCCTGCTCCGCCTGCACAAGGCCTCCGGAGGGAACCCGTTCTTCGCCCTTACTTAGGACCATCGCGCGGACGGGTCAGCTAGGCGGGGGACCGCGGAGGGTCGCGTCCAGCGGCCGAGAGCCCGGCCGGCGCGGCCGGACGCGCCGAAGTCGTGATCACGATGGTCTCGGACCCGCTGGCGCTGCGCGCTGTGAGGGGTCGGGCACACCGCCCCGGCGTTCTCACTCAGATCCGCGAACGGGGGCACCGTCTCGCTGTCCGACTACGCGGGGAGGCCTGTGCTGCTCTACTTCAGCATGGGTCCTGGCTGAAATGGCTGCATGCAGCAGGTGGTCGACCTGCAGAACGACAGTGCGTTCAAGAACCTCGGCGTCGAGCTGCTCGCGATCTCGCCGGATCCGGTGGCCGCGTGGCGAAAGGAGGGCGGCTCGTTGGGGGTCACAGTTCCCATGCTGTCGGATCCTGGGACTGATCCCCGATCAGCGGAACGCCAAGGTTGTCGAGGCGAGCGTCACCTGGAACTACACGACGTTCCTCAACATCGCCTTCCTCGCGCTGTCCGGATGCGACCATGGCCTAAACGGCCCGAGACGGGTAGGTCTGGGCGTTCGTGGCGGTGGACCACTACACGGCCGAGGCCTGGGCCTCCGTGGCGTGCCGCGGTGACCGCTTCGCCGCGCTCGAGCCGATCTACGACGCGGTGCGGGATCGCTTCGGGCAGCTCGCCCCCGATGTCTCTCCTGTCGGCATGACTGGGGACCGCAGTACACCAGCTCGCACTTCACCGGTTCGCTCACCTGGCTCGGGATCTGCGACTCCCGGCCTACGTCGGCGAGCCGCCGTGCAACGGCTGCGCCGAGCGGTTCATCCGAACCCTGAAGGAACAGTGCATCTGGTCCAGGGCCTGGCGAGATGTCGACGAGCTCGCCGAGGCCGTGCGGGCCTTCGTCGAGCTCTACAACACGCCGGCTCATCGAGCGCCACCGTCACCGGACGCCGCGAGAGGCCTACCTGGCGACCCCCGTTGGAGCTGCGGCATGATCAACAAGCTCAGGAACGTGTCCAAAGAACCGGGCCCGGTTCACGAGCTACAAGGGCATGGATAACGCCCAACTGCTGTCCGCGGTCGCAAGTATCGTAATCCTCTGTCTCATCGACCTCTTCCATTTCCACGCCTGCGTTGTTCCCGCCGTTCTTCGACAACACCTCGGGCGTGCCGTTCCCATGGAGCGCCGTCAGCTTCAGGGCGACCCAGTTCAGTGAGTCGTGGTTGCCGATATGAGAGGTCCTCTCTGTTCGCGCGACGTTCGACGTGCCATACTCCCGTGCGCACTGACGCAAGGAGGGGGGGATGGGCACCGACGATGGGGTCCCGAACCCCAAGGAGCAGCCCAAGCCAAGCGGTTCCCCACTGCCTTCCTTTGGCAAAGAATCGGGGATGTTCGCGACGGGTGCAGGGCTTGGCACTCGATGAGCCGATGGGGTCACCGCCGGGCAGTGGCGACCGAGACTCCCGTACTGCCTGCCCCGACCACGACGGAGCTGATCGGGCGCCTCTCCCCAGCCGGGTTCTGGCTCATCCTCATCGCCTTCCTGCTGCCGTTCGCGACCATCTCGCCGGCGTGCGGGGCGACCTTTCCCCTCCGCCACACGGCGACGTACACGGGCACCCAGCTCGTGACGGGGAGGAACCTCGCTCCCCTGGACGCGCAGCTGCTGGAACTCCAAGGCTCGGCGATCCGAATCTGGGCCACAGTCGCGGCACTTTGTGCGGTGCTGGGAGCATGCCTGTTCGTCATGAAGGGCGCGCGGCAAATGCTCTTGTCTTCGGTGCTCGGGGTCATAGGAGCGGCGGGCGTGCTCTTCGCGCTGCTCAATGCGACAGCGCCGGGCTATGATACAGGGGTTCCCCCTCTGGGCGAGGTCGGCTTCTGGCTCATCTCCTGGGGCTTCCTGGTCCTAGCCACCACGGACGAACTGCTGCTCATCCATCGTGCCCGTGGGCCTCGTGCCCCACCGACTGAGTGGCGCGTCGTGCTGAGGATGCTCACCGGGGTCGTCCTGGTCGCATTGCTAGCCGTCCCGATCGTCGGACTGATCACTTCATCGGCCCTGCTGATCGTGGCCGTGGTTCAAGCGACGGCTGCTCGGGGAACAGGACTACTTGACTGGGTCCGAGAGAGTAATTCCACGAGTCTGTCCGCGAGGACGGGCGGGCTCGCACACCTGCCCCCGATCCTCGTCCGAGCCGACCTCTACAGTGTCCTGGCAGCGATCGGCCTCCTGTCGCTAGGGACGGTGGCGCTCCGCGCCGTATTTAGCTGACTTGTGCTCCGACCGCTCAGCCTGGTCGATCCAAGAGTGGCGCACACCGGCACCGGACACTTGGGGGCTCGTAACCTCGAAATGTCACGCCTGGGGGCTGGCAGCTACGCCTCCGCTCCGAGCCGGTCAATCTTCTCCTGCAGCGCGTCCACGTACAAATGTGAAGGGATGCTCCTTCTGTTCGTCAACCCCCTTGAGACGCTGATAGACCTCCCGCGACGTATCGTCTGAGACACCGGACGTGGAGCCGGCATCCGACCGTATCGTGGCTCGGTTTGATTCCGAGAAGGTTGGCCCGGGACGAGTCCGTCTTCGTCGCCCTGGCGATCTGCAGCGAGGGCACCGTCTGTCAAATGAACCAACCCTGCGCAGAGATCTGGGATGACCCCGAGAGAATGAGGGTGAAGGGGGGGGTTCTCATTCTGATCCGCGGCATGACCAGCGGGTTTCCCCCAGGCTCGTTTTGGCTTGGCCCGGAATCCGAGGCAGAGCTCGGAACAACAGGTGACGTCCTAGGGTTCCTGTGAATGGAGGTGGCCTGCTCGATCATGTCGGGCGTGTAGGACCGACAGGAAAGGAGCAGGCCGATGCAAAGGGTAGCCCCATCCGTGATCGCCCGGGCGGAACTGCACCGGCTGCTAGCTGGTGGCACCGATCGCGAGACGAATATCGTCTCGGAGTTGGTGGAAGCGGTGACCCGGCTGGTGGTGCAGGAGTTGGTGGAGGGCGAGCAGGCGGACTTCCTCGGTGGTCGTGGCCGGTACGAACGTCGCGGCGAGGGACAGGCGGGCTCGCGCAACGGCTACGAGCCAGGGCGGATCCGCGCTGCCGAGGGCGCGATCGACGTCCAGGTGCCCCAGGTCCGCGGGTCGCAGGTGCCGTTTCGCTCCACGCTGATGGGCTTTCTGGAGGGCAACTCCGAGGTGCTGGAGCGCCTCGTCACCGAGATGTACGCCCGCGGGCTGTCCACCCGCGACGTCGAGGACGCGTTCCGCGATGCCACCGGCGAGCTGCTCATCTCCCGCTCCCGGGTAAGCGAGATCACCGATCGGCTCTGGGAGGACTACCAGGCCTTCGTCGCCCGGGACCTGTCCGACATCGATGTCGAGTACCTGTTCTGTGACGCCGTCTTCGAGTCGCTGCGCCGACACGGTGCCAAGGAGGCGCTGCTGGTCGCCTGGTGCATCGCCGCCGACGGGCGCAAACACCTGCTGCACTTGGCGGTCGGCAATAAGGAGTCCGAAGCGTGCTGGACGGGGTTCTTCCGCAATCTGCTCGAGCGGGGGATGCGGGCACCAACCACGGTGACCAGTGACGGGGCCCCGGGGCTCGTGAACGCGGTGCGCACCGTCTTCGACCGGTCCATCCGGATCCGCTGCTGGTTTCATCGCCTGGCGAACATCCGGGCCAAGCTCCCCCAGGAGGCCGCCTCAGAGGTCCTGGCCCACGTCTACGCCGTCAGGGATGCGCCGACGCTGGACGCGGCACGGGCCGCCGCGGACCGGTTCACCAACACCTACGCGCGCGAGTACCCCGCCGCCGTGGCCTGCTTCGGGGACGACCTCGACGCGCTCCTCGCCATCCACCGGGTGCCGGTGCGCCACCGCATCCGGGTTCGGACCACGAACCTCGCCGAGCGCTCGTTCGAGGAGTAACGCCGGCGCACCAAGGTGATCCCGCGGCTGAGGGACGAGAAGGCCGCGATGAAGCTCGTCTTCGCGACCATGATCCGCGCCGCCGACCGGTGGTGCCGCGTATCAGTCAGCGACCTCGAACGGCATCAGCTCACGCTGCTTCGGGCTGAGCTCGGCCTCGACCCACCACCCGCTACCGATGAACGCAAGACCACCGGCCGAAAGAAAGCCGCGGCATGACCACAGGCCGCCGATTTACAGGGAGCTCAGGACTTGACCGGAACAACAGCCGGGTAGGAGCCATGGGGTTCGGTGTCGCCCGACAATGTTCACGAAACAGGTGTCTGGCCCGGTGGACAGTCTGGATCCCCCATCGTTGCCGCGGAGGCGGAGCAGGTCGAGCGACTCGCAGAAAGACCTGGTCACGGGCCCGATCCGAGGTTTTTGTGCCCTACAGGC
>DASYVD010000141.1:0-4074 GCA_036000545.1 Actinomycetota bacterium
TCGGCGCC
The DNA here is from genome assembly GCA_036000545.1 of Actinomycetota bacterium. Lineage (GTDB taxonomy): Bacteria > Actinomycetota > UBA4738 > UBA4738 > CALAEC01 > DASYVD01. The sequence goes on from DASYVD010000141.1 coordinate 9, forward strand.
GCGGCGAAGCAGCTGGCCTTCCCGGCGCTCCTGGCGGCGCTGGTCCTGGCGTTCCTCGTGATCCAGAACCGGTTGGACCGCAGAGATCCCAGGCTCGCTTCGGCGCCGCTCGGTCCGGACCTGCTGAGATTCGAGTAGTCGCTTCGGTGCCTCCCACCGCCCCATCCTCCTCGGCCAGTGACTTCGCCTCCCTCACGGAGCGGATGGACCACCTCCATGCGCTTCGAGCGGCCTTTGCGTGCACCGTTCTGGGAACGGGCGTGTTCATGCCGCAGACGGCTGGTGGCTCCATCGAGGTCACCGCCCTCGTCACCGCCGCGTATCTGGTGGCGGCAGTTGTTTCGGAGTGGCTGCGGCGAAGCGTGAGAGTCCGGGCCCTCTGGGCGATCGGCGGGATGCTGCTGGTCGACGGCGTCTATTTAGCATGGGCCACGTACCTGAGCGCCGGCCCGGAGAGTCCGCTTCGCTTCCTCATCTATGTCCACATCGTCGCCGGAACCCTGCTGGCGTCGTACCGAACGGGCCTGAAGCTGGCCCTGTGGCACACGCTGCTCTTCTTCGTCGCTCTCTACGGCCAGGCAGGAGGGTTCTTGGGAATCGGGCACGGAGACCTCTCGTCGCTACCCGGAGGAGCACGGTTCGGATCGGTCGCCGCCTCGGGGGTGATGGCGCTCTGGGGAATGGCCCTGGGAACGTCCGCGTTCTCCTCACTCGTCGAGCGGGAGCTTCGCCGGCAGAAAGTGGAGCTTCAAGAGCTGGCGTCCATGGCGGCTGAGCTGGACCGCGGGACGAAGCCAACAGAGATCGGAGAGATCCTTCTCGACCGACTGAGCAGGTCGTTTGGCTTCTCCCGGGGGTTCGTCCTGGCGTCCCCGGGCGGCGAGCTCTCGGCCCTGGCGCACCACGGAGCGACGGGTCGATCCCAGGATTCTCCCGGCGTTGACCCTCTCGTCGAGCGAGCGTGGGCGACCCGGGGGGTTGTCTTGACGAAGCGGATCGACCCATCGATCGACCCTCGCCTCGCAGCCATGCTCCCGCAGGCGCGGAACCTTCTCATCGTCCCGCTCTTCGCGGAGGGACACCCGATCGGGGTCGTGGTGCTCGAGCGAGGAACCGGGGCGAGTCACATCCGGCGGTGGGTCGTGTCCATGGTCCACCAGTTCGCTTCCCACGCGGCACTCGCGTTGCACAACGCTTGGTTGCTGGAGGAGGTCCAGCGGATGGCCGAGACGGATCCCTTGACGGAGCTGGCGAATCGCCGAGTCTTCCACAGGTCGCTGGAGCGGGAGATCGCTCGCGCCGCTCGCAGCGGGCAGCAGGTGTCCCTGCTGATCCTCGATGCCGACCACTTCAAGGAGTACAACGACCGATTCGGGCATCGAGCGGGGGACGAGCTGTTGCAGTCGCTCGCCCGAGCACTAGTGGAACATTCCCGGGCCTTCGACACGGTGGCGCGATACGGAGGCGAGGAGTTCGCGGTCATCCTTCCAGAGTGCCCGGTCGAGGAGGCGCACAGCGTGGCGGAGCGCCTTCGGCTGGTCGCGTCCGGACTCGAGGGCAAGGCTCCCGTGACTCTGAGCGGCGGGGTGGCGACGTACCCGGTCCACGCCCGGGACGGTGCATCCCTCATCGAGGCTGCTGACGAGGCTCTCTACGCCTCGAAGAGAGCGGGAAGAGACCGGCTCACCCTGGCGACCGATGGGCAGGGGGCCGAGAGAGACGCCGTCACACCCGCCGGCCTGATCGAGCGCTGACTCTCTTCCTCGCGAAGAGAGAGGTTGAGGCGAGGCAGCAACGAGGTCGGGGTCATTCCGCTTCCGACTGGCTGCCGCTCTAATCGGAGGCGCAGGGGTTCCCGTGTGCTATGGGAGGCGCTGATGGCGGATCGGATCCGCATACCGATCAGGTCAGAAGGAGACATCGTGACGGCCCGCCAGCACGCCCGGGCTCTCGCCCGGTACCTTGACTTCTCCCCCTCCGGCCAGATCCGCCTCGTGACCGCGATCACGGAATTGGCCAGGAATCTCCTCGACTACTCGACGGGTGGCGAGATCCTGCTCAGCCTGGCCTCCCGTCCGGAGGAGGAGGGGATCGTGATGGTCGGACGAGATCAGGGGCCTGGGATCGCCGACGTGCGGCGAGCCCTGGATGCGGGTTTCTCCACGCGCGGCGGGATGGGACTGGGCCTGCCTGGACTGAGGAGCCTGTCGCATGAGTTCGGGATGGAGTCCCGGGTCCCGGATGGGACCACCGTGACCGTGAGGAGCTGGGTCGGGGGCGTCGCGTGAACGACGTACGGGTCCTCCCGCTCGAGCGGTACGAGGAGGCGCTCGAGAACTACCTCGCTCTCGCGGACGAGAGCACCCTGTGGCGCGCGTACCAGCTGGGACGGGAGTGCCTGGAGTCAGGCCTGGGGCTGCTTGATCTCGTGTTGCTCCACCTCCGGGTGCTGGACCGGAGGTTCGGAGACACCCTGACTCCTGCTCAGGTGGTCCGTGTCGTCGATATCGAAGCGGCATCCGACTTCCTCATGGAGGCCCTGGCCCCGTACGAGATGGCCCAGGGGGTCTTTCGGGAGGAAGCAGACGTTCTCCGTGGGCGGACGGACCGGGCCCGGAAGGCGAACATGCGCTATCGGCGAGCGCTCGGGCGAGCCCTGCAGGCCGTCGACCGGCTGGAAGAGGAGCGGAGACGCCTCGCCGCCGACCTCGTGGATGCCGAAGAGAAGGAGCGCAAGCGGATCGCCGCCGAGGTACACGACGACTCGCTGCAGGTGCTGTCCGCACTCGACATGCGGATCCAAACCCTGATTCGCATCGAAGACGACCCCGATCAGCAGCGGGCGCTCGAGTCTGCTCAGGAGATGGTCCGATTGGCGAGCGATCGCCTCCGCAACCTGGTGTTCGACCTCCGTCCCCCGGAGCTCGAGCGCGTCGGGCTGGGCGCGGTGCTCCGGGCCAACCTGGAGCGGCTCAGCGCCGAGCTGGGGATCGAGGTGGAGCTTCACGACGGCCTGGAGACCCCTCCGCCGCCCGACGCTGGGATCGTGGTCTATCGGATCGCCCAGGAGGCGCTGGCGAACGTGCGCCGGCACTCCCGTGCCGGCAGCGCCGTAGTCATCTTGTCGCAACAAGACGGCGGCTGCCGGATGGAGATCCGGGACGACGGCCAGGGGTTCGACCCGGCGGAGCGCGCCGGGGAGAGCTCCAAGCATTTCGGACTCACGGTGATGCGCGAACGGGCCGAGACCGTCGGCGGATGGGTCCGCGTCGAGAGCCTTCCGGGGAAGGGAACCATGGTGGAAGCTTGGGTACCCGGACGCGTGCCGGCTCGAGCCCCCGACAGGCTCGGGCTGGTCCATGCGACGGAGGGCGCGCCGTGATCCGCGGCAACGGTCGCGTCCCGCTAGCAGTCGGCCCTCCGTCGGGGAGGCTCGAGCCGGGCCGGGATCCGCTCAGGGATCGAGCCGCCCGGTTCAACCCCCGACACGGTCAGCGCCGGGGCCTGCTTCGAGGTCCGGCCGGCCTCCCGCCCCCCAGCCTCCAAACCGACAGCCCGGGCGGCCGGCCGAGACAGCAGGCCCCGGTGCCCCACCCCATCCGTCCGGAGGAATGACCGCCGTCGGGGGCGGAGATCGACGGTGCCTGCCTCGCCCGAGGTCGTCACTCGACTTCTTTCTTGCCCCATCAGCCTCAACGGTTGACAGACGGGACTCGCCGGGGACTACTCTTCGCCTTTTCGGGAAGGAATCCGATGCTTCATGGCGAAAGTTCAGTGCCACAGCATCGAAGCCTGGTGGGGGGGACACACGGGGGTGGAGAGGAGAGACGCGCGTGAACGCCCTCGTCGTCGTGGAACCGACGCAAGGTCTGGACGATCTGCTTCGCCGCCTTCGCTCTCTGGGCGTCTCGCCCATCGTTGGGTCCAACCTCGATCAGGCGACCCGCCTCCTGACGACATTTCGGCCGGACCTCGCTGTCGTCGGCCAGGCCGCCGGGTCGCCGCAGCTGTTCCGACGATTGGAGCGAAGAGGTGTCCCCGTCGTCCTCGTCGACGCCTCCGATGG
>DASYVD010000142.1:0-9916 GCA_036000545.1 Actinomycetota bacterium
CGATCAAGAACAGCCTTCGGCGGATCAAGGAGATAGTCGAGGCCGAGGGATAGTAAACACTCGGACGGCTCCCTGCTGTTGGTGCCTACTCTGCCTAGTGCGCGGTCTGCACTGATAACCCCGCCCGAGTGAGGACGGGCCCGGCAGGACGCCGACCTGCGACTCTTGCTGTGGGCGCTGGTGGTTTCGAACCACCGACCTCCGCCTTGTAAGGGGGCAGAGGGTGATTCCCCCACCAGCGGGAATTCGGAACGCCCAGGGCAGACAGCGAAAACGATTAGCTGCATTGCTATGCGTTCTGACCTGCTTGTACCTCTGCTGTGGCACGTACGTGGCACGCCATAAACGGCAAGGATTCGTCGGCGCGACCAGAGTCCACTTCGTTTCGAACAGGGTACCCCTGCCTTCCGTCGGATCTGCCTCGATCCTGGAGGCCGCCGCTGAAACCATTGAGACGGGGCGTCCCGCTTAGACTGCTCAAGAGGAGGGCCAAGACCCGGCATGGACGCGCTCGGTCAGGGTCGCGCGGCGTTCGGACGGCAGGCGTGGGGGGATGCGTACCGCCAGCTGTCGTCCGCTGACCGCGAGGAGCCACTCCAGCTTAACGATCTGGAGAACCTCGCCATCGCCTCGTACCTTGCCGGTAAGGACGCCGACAGCGAGGAGACCTGGACCCGGGCTCACCAGGAGTCGTTGCGTCTGGGCGATTGGTCCAGAGCTGCCCGATGTGCGTTTTGGCTCGGCATCACGCTGATGAACAGGAGCGAGCGGGCGAAGGGTGGGGGGTGGCTGGCGCGCGCGCAACGCGTGCTGGATGACAGCCAGCACGACTGCACCGAGCGAGGCTGGCTCTTGATACCGCTCGGAGTGCGCCTCTATCATCAGGGCGATTTCGAAGGTTCGAGGGCGGCCAGCGCCAGCGCGGGGGAGATCGGTGCTTCCTTCGGCGACACCGAACTGGTGCCGATGGCCCGACAATGCGAGGGACGGGCGCTCGTCCGGATGGGAGAGACGGCCCGCGGCCTGGCGTTGCTCGACGAGGCGATGGTGGCGGTCACGGCCGGCGAAGTCTCGCCGATCCCCGCCGGGATCATCTATTGCAGCGTGATCGAGGCGTGCCAGGAGATCCTCGATGTGCGCCGAGCGCAGGAGTGGACATCGGCGTTGACCGCATGGTGTGCGTCCCAGCCGGATCTGGTTCCCTATCGTGGCCGGTGCCTGGTGCACCGGTCGGAGATCATGCAGCTGCATGGGGCGTGGCCTGACGCCTTGGACGAAGCGCGGCGTGCGTGCGAACGTCTCTCCTCACCCCCGCAGCCTCAGCTCGGGGCGGCGTTCTACCAAAGGGGCGAACTCCACAGGCTCCGGGGCGAGTTCTCCGAGGCCGAGGACGCATATCAAGAGGCCAGCCTGAGGAGGCGCTCGCCGGAGCCGGGCATGGCGCTCCTCCACCTGGCGCAAGGCCGGATCGATGCAGCCGTAGGCGGGGTCCTCCGCGCGCTCGACCAGGCGAAGGATCCCGTGGCCCGTTCGAAGGTGCTTCCCGCATGCGTCGAGATCATGGTGGCAGCCGACGATCTCCAAGCGGCCCAAGCCGCAGCCGATGAGCTGGTGGAGATCGCCACCTCTGCCGAGGTGCCGCTGCTGCGCGGCGCCGCTGCTTTCGCGCAGGGGGCCGTGTTGCTCGCCGAAGGCGACGCCCGAGCTTCTTTGGAGTCGTCGCGTAGCGCGTGCGAGGAATGGGAGGAGCTCGAAGCGCCCTATGAGACCGCACGCGCCAGGGTCCTGATCGGACTCGCCTACCGCACGCTAGGGGACGAGGACGGGGCGAATATGGAGCTGGACGCAGCGCACCGTGCCTTCCGGCAGCTCGGCGCCAGGCCAGACCTGGCCAGCCTGGATGCTCTATCAGGGAAGGGAGTGCCTAGGGCCGCCGCCGGACTCACTGCCCGTGAGGTGCAGGTCCTCGCCCTCGTTGCGAGGGGCAAGTCCAACAAAGAGATCGCTGCGAACCTGGTCATCAGCGACAGGACTGTGGCCCGCCACATGAGCAACATCTTCACCAAGCTAGGCGTCTCGACGCGGACCGCGGCGAGCGCGTTTGCATTCGAGCACGATCTCGTCTGACCTCCTCTGTGGTCAAGATTGACCACGTTGTCTCCTGCCGCGAATTTGGTCAATCGCACCGATGCGGCCTTCCTTTGCCGCCCGTAACATCACGGCCGCTGGGTGCGAGCGAAGGAGGAAGCCATGACGACCCCGGAACAGACGCGGGATGCGTGGAACGGCGTTGCTGCGGGCTATGACGAGTTCGTGACGCCGCTCGTGATCCCCTTGGCGGAGCAAGTCCTCGGTCGGATCCACCTTCGCTCCGGTATGAGCCTCCTCGACGTGGCGGCCGGTACGGGCGCCCTGAGCCTTCTTGCGGCTCGCATTGGCGCGCAGGTGGTGGCGACCGATATCGCTCCGGGCATGATCGAGCGACTCGAGGCGCGCGCTCGCGCCGAGGGGCTCTCCAACCTGGAGGCACGAGTCATGGACGGCCTGGACCTCGAGTTGGAGAACGACACCTTCGATGTCTCGGCATCGCAGTTGGGCGTCACCGTCATCCCGGACCTCAAAGCCGCACTGGGCGAGATGGTTCGGGTGACCAAGTCGGGCGGCAGGGTGTTGATCGCGGCGCTCGGTCCACCGCAGAAGGCTGAGTTCTTCGGGGTCTTCCTGGCCGCGTTGCAGGCGACCATCACCGGCTTCACCGGCCCCCCAACCGATCCTCCTCCTCCACAGTTCCAGGTAGCCGATCCAGCGACGTTCCGCGAGCGACTGGCCGAGGCCGGACTCGAGGACATCACCGTGGAAACGGTCACGTTCGGCCTGGAGTTCCGGTCCTCAGCGGATTTGTGGGGCTTCCTGATGAGCAGCAATCCGATGGGGCGGATCCTTGTCGCCAACCTGTCGGAAGAACAGCGGACCGAGGTCCGCGAGGTGCTCGCTGGCATGCTCCGGGAGCGGTCCGGCCCTAACGGCAAGGCCGTGCTCAACCTCGACATCAACATCGGGGCTGGGACGAAGTGATCGCGCTGCTCGAACGGGGTGCAATGGAGGAACCCACGATTCTTGGTGGGCGCTGGTGGTTTCGAACCACCGACCTACGCCTTGTAAGGGCGTTCCCGAGCAGGTCAGCTACCCGCCGAAACGCGCGAAGCCGGTGACCAGTGACCGTATCAAGAGCGTACGGATGGCCGCTCAATCGCCGAACGAACGGGCTCGAGCGGCCGATACGAGGTTCCCCTTTCTCTCGTAGAGCTCGATCGCTTCCCTGATGATCGGCGCGGCGCCATTGCGGTCGTCTTTCGCCCGGAGGACCTCGGCCAGGTTCACCAGGAGATCCGCACGGAAGTTGAGCATCTCGGCCGGCGCCAGACGGACCGCCTCCCTCGCTAGCTGCTCTGCGGCGGGATCGCCATCCCGCCCGGCCATTACCCGGGCCCTTGCGGCGCGCGACAGGGCCTGGGACATGACGCTCTCGGAGGGAGCGGTCTCCATGCTCATCGATGCGAACCTCTCTGCCTCTCCCGATCGGCCCAGGGTGGACAGGACCTGCGACAGCGCAGCGGCGATCTGCGAGACCTGGTCCCGTTCTTCCATGCCAAGAGCCATGTCCAGAGCCCCTCGGAGCTCGCGCTCGCCCGACGCGAAATCAACCGCCAAGATCTCCACCGCGCCGCTCGATTGCGCCACGAACATCAGGGGGCGCCGTGCTCGTATCCGCTCGAGGAAGAGCCGGCGGGCGCGAGCGCCAAGTTCGCGAGCCCGGTCGAACTCCCCCAGCATCGCCTGCAGGCTTCCCAGCTCACTGAGAACCCCGGGATGCTCCCTGTCCCGCCACGGGACGAGTTCCTCGCATAGCCTGATGCAGTCCGGGACGGGGGTAGGGCCCAGTACTATGGCGTCGGCGAGGAGCCACCGGGCGGCCGCCTCCTCCCGGATGTCCCCGGAACGGTTCGCGTGGTCGAGGCTCCTCCGAAAAGCCTCCTCCGTCTCGCGAACGTTCCCTGCTCGAATGTGCACGTAGCCGAGGACGAAGTAGGCTCGGGCCATCCCCGACTCATCCCCGGCACCCTCGAACATCTGCAAGGATTGCTCCGCTTCGTGCCGGATCGCCTCCAGGGTCACCGGATCGGGGCCGGTGAAGACCTGCACTCTGGCCCGCTCGAGCCGGATGTCCTGTTCCAGTGACCTGTCTCCTTCGGCCCGAGCCCCTTCCACCAACTCTGCCAGCTCCGCATCGGCCTCCCCGTGGCGGCCGAGCACCTGGTACGCCTCGGCCAGGTGGCGCATCACCCGTGGCCGCTGCGGATGGCTCGACGGAAGCAGAGCCTTCGCCCGTGACAGCAAGTTCTCGGACGCGGTCAGGTCGAACCGGCCGAAGGCGCGCAGGCCCCCGGTGGACAAGTGTTCGCCGGCACGAGCAGCGAGGTCAGGATCATGCTCGTCCAGCACCCCGATCGCCCGCCGCCGCTGTTTCACCGCCTGCTCCAGGTGGTACCCGAGGATCTCGTTGAGCTCCGGCGGATGCTCCCGTGCTTCGCTCTCCAGCCACTCCGCATATCGCTGATGCAGCCTGGCTCGGTCCTCCCGGGTCATGCTCCGATAGGCGACCAGCTGGATCAGGACGTGACGGAAGCTGAAACCCATCTCCAAGGATCGGGCTGGGTGGATCAGTTGCTTCCGCTCCAGAGCCTGGAGATGGCGGTCGACGTAGGAGCGCGCCTGCTCAGGAACCAGTGCCGTGAGGGCGTCCGACGCGAAGTCCGGCCCCACCACGGCCGCGCACCGGAGCAGATCGCGCTCCGCGGGCCCCAGCCGGTCGAGGCGCGCGGCGAGCAGCCCATGCACGGATGCGGGGACAACGTCCGCGCCTTCCTCCTGGAAGGCCGCGACCATCTGCTCCACGAACAGCGGGTTTCCCTGGGCGGTCTCGACGATGCGCGCGACCGTCTCCTCGGGCAGGGCGTATCCCGCCAGTCGATCGGCGATCAGCTCCTCCGTGTCCGCCCTCCCGAGCGGCTCGAGGAACAACGTGTCGACACTGCGTCTTCCCACTCCCCACGCGGGGCGCTCCTCGATCAGCTCGGGACGGGCCAGGCAGAGGAGGAAGATGGGGCCGCGGGCGTTCTCCGCGAGGTGCTCGATGAGGTCGAGCAGGGTGGGTTCGCCCCAGTGCACGTCTTCCAAGACGACCACGAGCGGACGCCGAGCGGCCAGCGCCTCGAAGAGCCGCCGGACCGCGGGGAACAGCTCGTCGGCTCTTCCCGGCTCCTGGGTCAACCCGATCGCAGCCGCCACCTGACCGGCGATCCACTCCCCGTCGTCCTCGCCTCGTAGCAGCTCGGCGAGGGCGGCAGATCCCCCGGGGCTGGCCGCCTGGAGCACCGCTTCCCGGAGCGGCCAGAAGGTGATGCCCTCCCCGTACGGGGGGCAGTGACCGGTGAGGACCCGTGCGCCGGAACCGAGCGCCCGGGCGAACTCCCTCGCCAGCCTGGACTTCCCGATGCCGGGATCGCCGAGGACGGTGAGGCGATAGCCCGTGCCCTGGCGGACCGCCCGCTCGAAGGCGCCGTGCAGGCGGACCAGCTCGGCGGCTCGGCCGACCATGGGGACGTCGAGGCGACGGGCGACGGCGGGAGCGGCGGCGACCAGATCGATGAGCCTCCAGGCGGCGAGAGAGCCTCCCGGCCCGCCCGAGCCCACTCCCGCGACGGGCTCCAGCAGGGCCCCGTCTCTGAGGATTGCACGGGTCCCATCCCCCACGAGCACCTCACCTTCCCCCGCCGCCCGCTGCAGCCTGGCGGCCTGGTTGACCGCGTCGCCGGACGCGGTCGCGTGCCCTGAGCCGGAAAGACCGACCACGACCTCGCCGGTCTCGACGCCTATTCGGGCCGGGAGCCGAATCCCCCGGTCCCCCTCCACCTCCTCGTTCAGCGTTGTCAGGGCCCCACGCACCTCGGCGGCGGCGCGCACCGCCCGAAGCGCGTCGTCCTCGTGGGCTGTGGGGAGACCGAACAGGCCCACCAGCACGTCGCCGACGAGCTCCTCGACGCTCGCACCGTGTCGCCTGAGCACGGCGGTCGCATCATCGAGAGAGGGCCCGACAACCCGACGGAGGGCTTCGGGGTCCCGGCTCTCGCCGGACGCGAGGGGGACCGCCAGATCGACGAACACCACGGTGACGATCCTCCGCTCCCCCAGGAGCCAGGGCTCCGGCCTGGCGCCCGCGACCGGCGCCGGTGGCTCCTGCGCCGACAGCTCCCTATCCCCGAGGGGGTACAGATCCAGGGAGGGATCCTGCCGCAGGATCGCCTGCTCGAGGTGGCGGAGCGCCGGGCTGGGCTCGATTCCCAGCTCCTCGACCAGGGTTTCGCGGGCTCTCCGGTAGGCCTCGAGGGCTTCGGCCTGCCGTCCCGCCCGATACAGCGCCACCATGAGCTGGCCTCGCAGACGCTCCCGGAATGGGTGCTCGGCGACGAGGGTCTCCACCTCGGCCACCAGCTCGGTGTGGAGCCCAAGGGCCAGTTCGGCCTCGACCCGCTCCTCGATGGCCGCCAGCCGGAGCTCCTCCAGCACGGTGATCTCCCGCTGGGCGAAGGGCTCGTAGGTGAAGTCGGCCAGGGCCGGCCCCCGCCATAGGTTCAGCGCCTTTCGGAGCCTTGCCGACCGCTCGGATGCCGGGGCGGCCCGGGCCTCCTCGAGCAGCCGCCGGAACCGGTGAGCGTCGACGTCGGTGGGATCGATGGACAGTACGTACCCCGGAGGGACCGTGTGGAGAACAGCCGGTCCCTCGCCAATGTTCGGGGCAGGCTGGAGGCGCTTCCGGAGGCTGGACACGAGGCCCTGGAGGGCCGTGCGCACCGTCGACGGCGGGCTCTCGCCCCAGAGCTCGTCGATGATCCGTTCCGTGGAGACGACCTCGCCGGCGTTGAGGATCAGGACCGCGACGAGCGCCCTCCCCCTCCCCCCCGGCAGGGCGATCGGGCGATCCCCGTCGAGGACCTCTAGCGGTCCCAGGATCCGGAATTCCACCCGAACCTCCCCGGCCCTCGCGGTGACCGTACCACGGGCACCCGGCGTCCTTCCCGGTCCCCGCTGGGTCCTCGCGCTTTAGCGCTTCATTAGCGCAGCGGGGCCAGGATCGTCGGGTCAGAGGCGACCGCGGCAGGCGCGGTCGGGGAAGGAGGTGAAGGAACGATTCCGTTGTTCATTGGAGTACATGAGCGCCTTCCGCATGACGCCACGGCAGAAGACGTGGCGGAGGCCCACCGTGCAGGCCCGGAGGTCCAGCAGCTGCATGGGGTGCGGTACCTCCGGAGCTGGATCGACGAGGAGGCCGGCAAGCTGTTCTGCCTGGTGGAGGCGCCGAGCGCGGAGGCCGCGGCGGCGGTCCACCGCGAGGCCCCCGGGCTGCCGGCGGACCGTATCTATCAGGTGCAGGAGGGCGACTAGCCAATAAGGAGGGGGCTGCTGTGAACACTCGAACACCGATCCGAAGCGAGGGACGCCGCATGGGCGTCCGAGCAATAGTCGTGGCCGTCTTGGCTGCTGCGCTCGCCCTGGCCGGCGGGATCGCGGTGGCGGATGGTCACGTCGAGACGTTCGTGGCCTTCGATCCGGCTGCGGGAGAGTTCCCCGAAGGGATCGCGGTCGACAAGACAGGCAACGTCTACGTGAGCATGATCGTGCTCAACCAGATCCGGAAGATCGACCCGAGTGGGATCCAGACAGTGGTGGCCGAGTTCGACGTTCCGGGCGCCGGGCCGGCCGGCCTCGCCGTGGACGCCGCCGGCACCCTCTACGTCGCCGTGGCGGCCCTCGATCTAGGAACCGGGGAGACCGACCCGGCGACCCGGGGCGTCTACCGGGCCCGTCCGGACGGGACGACCGAACGCCTCCCGGGAAGCGGGGCGATGGGTTTTCCCAACGACGTGACCCTCGACAAGCAGGGCAACGTCTACGCGACCGACACCGCCGCCGGCGAGGTGTGGCGGATCCCCAGAGGTGGTTCGGCGGAGCTCTGGGCCCAGGGCCCCCTCCTCGAGGGCGATGGGAGCTTCGGGTTCGGCTTCCCGATCGGCGCCAACGGGATCGCCTTCCGCCACAGCCGGCTGATCGTGGGCAACGCCGAGCGCGGCCTGCTCCTGGAGATCCCGATCCAGCCGGACGGCAGCGCGGGAGCGCTCACGCTCCTCGCTGAGTCCCCCGCCCTGGTGGGGGCGGATGGGATCGCCCTGGACGTCCACGGCGCCGTCTACGCAGGCATCGGCGTGCAGAACACGGTCGTCCGGGTCGGGGGAGACGGCTCGATCGACACCCTGGCCACCGCCGACGACGGCCTGAACCAGCCGAGCACGCTTGCCTTCGGGACCGGGATGGGCGATCGCGAGACTCTCTTCGTGCTCAACTTCTCGATCTTCTCGCCGGCACCGACCCCAGGCGTGCTGACGATCCCTGTAGGCGTGCCAGGGCAGCCGGTGCCCTAGATGAACCGAAACGCTGAACCGAGGGGAGGAATCATGTCCGAGCCGTTTATCTTCATCGGCACTCACAGGATCAAGGAAGGGAAGCTCGAGGACTTCAAGAAGGACTTCCAAGAGCTCGCGGAGTTGGTCGAGTCGAACGAGCCCCGCGTGATTGCCTTCAACGCCTATATCGACGACGAGGGCGCCGAGGTGGCCATCGTCCAGGTCCACCCGGACCCGGATTCGATGGAGTTCCACATGCAGGTAGTCCGCGAGCACATCGAGCGTGCGTATAGGGAGTTCCTGGACGCCACCACTAGCCTCCAGCTCTTCGGGAAGCTCAGCGACGCTGCCCTGGAGATGATGAGGCAGGCGTCCGGCGTTCCTCCGAGCGTCAAGCCCAGCCACCTTGGAGGGTTCACTCGGTCCAGCGCCGACTGAAGATAGCCAGGCGCCTGCATACCGAGAAGGCTCGGCGGCTCGGCGACCGTGCTGACGCCCGCGCGGGGGCGCCTCGCCCTTGAGCTGGAAAACGGTCAACGTCCACCTTGTTCCCTCTCGAGAAGCTGGAGGAAGCGAGCCGGGCGGTAGATGGGGAGTTCCTCGGAAAGGCCCAGGAGGTGGTCGTCCCCCGAGACGAGCACCGCCTGCTGAGACTCGGCGAGGGCGATCAGGTAGTCATCCCCGGGGTCAGGAGAGCGAACCGACGGTGGGTCGACAGAATCGTCCGTTAGCGTCGCCGAGCGGCGGAGCCAGTCGATGACCCTGCTGGCCTCGTCGGACTCGACGTGCTTCCGGAGCTTCGGGTAGGCGAGGGCTCGCTCAAGCTCCGCGAGGAGCAGCGGTGAGACGATGAGCTCGAATGCCCCCTCGATCCATGCCCGGAGCGTCTTCGCTGGAGCTCCCTTTGGGGAGAGGAGGGCCGAGATGATTACGTTGGGGTCCAGAACGGCTCGAACCACCCTCAGCGCCGCCGGCGCCGGGTGGAATGCTGGGCCTCGACGGCGAGCTTTCTCGCCTCCTGCTCCGAGAGCGTGCTCTTTGCCCAGAGGCTCTCGAGGAGGTCGAGCCCCAGGTCGCGCCGCAAGGCCTCCTCGATTACCTGCGAGTCGCCCTTGCCGGTCCTGGCGGCCCGAACCTTGACCGCGCGGAGGATCTCCTCGTCGATCGTGAGCGTGGTGCGGATCTTGGACATGGTCGCATCATAGCATCTTGATGCAGGCGCATCAACCCCAACCCCGCCCGACATGGGCGGCGCCCTCCTGCCCTGGCGTCGCTAGAGCGCCTTCTCTGAAGCACGGGCGAGCCTCCCCGGCTGGCACCGTCAAGGGGCCAACTACTGTCCCTCCTGCTTCCGTTTTGCTTGCCCCGCTGTCCGGTTCGAGAAATCGGAAGGAGGG
>DASYVD010000143.1:0-14664 GCA_036000545.1 Actinomycetota bacterium
GGCGCTCGACTCTCCGGCGCGGGCGGAGCCGGTCCCGCTGGGGCGGGTTGCCTTTCCGGGACTGCCCTGCTTCGGGCCGGCCGCTTCGGCGGCTCCCGCTCGGTCACCGCCGGGTGCTTTGCACAAGGACCGCGACGCCGATGGCGACGAGGATTAGCGGCCCTGTCACCTTGTCGAACCAGGGGATCAGCCGGTCGATGAGGAGGATGATCCCTAGGGCTACGAGGCCCACGCCGACCACCAGCCACAGGTCGATTTGCCGTTCGGGCCGGGGCGCCGTGCCCACAGGCTCACCGGCGCGCTCTTCTGGGATCAAGATCCAGGCCAGGATGTACAGAAGAATCCCAGACCCGCCGGCGAACGCCAGGATCACGAATGCGATCCGCAGAACGACCGGATCGACGCCGAGGTACCGACCCAGCCCGCCGCAAACTCCACCGAGAACTCGGTCGTCGCTGCTACGCCGAAGCACCCGATCCGTAGCGACGGGGCTCGCCAGCCGTTCCGCGTCGAGGTCCTCTCGGCTGGGCCGATCCGCCTTGGGCTGCTCGGCTGTGGACCCGCGCCCGGCGCCCGACCGTGCGGCCTTCGAGGCGGTGCCCTTCTGGGTCCCTCGAGTCGAGGAGCGCTTCCGGCCAGATTGATCGGCTGAGCCCCGAGCCACGTCCGGAGCCTATCAGGGAGGACTGCCCGGTTGAAGGGGCCGGCCGCCCTACCCGGCGGGCCGCTCGAGCAGGCAGTCCTCGGGGAGCTTGTCCGGCCGGAGACCCTTGTAGGACGGCGCTCGGAGCTTCCCCGCGGAGGTCATCGCCAAGTACTCCACCTCGCACACGAGCTCGGGCCGAACCCACCGGGCCCCCTTGAGTTGGTGGAGCGCCGGGTCGTCAACGGGCGGCTCCGGGACCTCCAGCGCCACCAGCCGGTCCATCAGGTCGGTGAGCATTCCGTCGGTGAACCCCGTGCCCACCTGGCCGATCCAGACCAGGTCCTTCTCGCGGTATGCCCCGACCAGGAGGGAGCCGAACGTCCTGGCCCGACCCCCGGTTCCGGGCGTCCACCCCAGCACGACGCAGCTCTGGCGTTTGAGGACCTTCACCTTCCGCCAGTCCCTCGAGCGCCGGCCGGGCTGGTAGATGCTTCCCAGCTTCTTCCCCACGACGCCTTCGAATCCGTACTGCCGGGCGGCCTCGAAGAACTTCGTTCCCTCCCCCTCGCCGTACGTGGTCAGCCGCATGGTCTCGTCGGTGGTGAGGATGCTCTCCAGCTGCGTGCGGCGGTCCTCGAGTCCTTCGCCGGTGAGGTCGCGGCCGTCGAGCCACAGCAGGTCGAACGCGTACAGCACGACCGGCAGTTTCTTTCGGGCCCGCTCGATGTCGCGGGGCGAGGCGAGATTCATACGTTGCTGGAGGAGCTCGAACGAGGGACGGCCGTCGGGGTCGAGCGCCACGATCTCCGCGTCGATCACTGCCTGGAGCGCGTTGACGTTCTCGGCCAGGTTGTCGAGCTCCGGATACTGCGCCGACTGGTCGCGGCCCGTGCGGGAGACGAGGCGGGTGGCGTCCGTGGTGACGTAGGCGAGCGTCCTGATCCCGTCGAGCTTCGGCTCGAACCGCCACCCGGGATCGTCGAAGGGCTCGGCCCACAGCTCGGCGAGCATCGGCGTGAAGCGAGGTGCGGGGGGCGGCTGCTGGTCGGCAGACCTATTGGAGAGGAAGACCAGCCAGTCGGTCCGGGTCTTCACGAGATGGAACTCGCCACGGTGGCGTCGCCCGTGGAGGCGGAACGTCAGCTTGTCGTCCTTCCACTCGAGGGCCTCGTAGGTCCCGCGATCGAAGATCTTCACCTCGCCCGCACCGTAGTGGCCTTCCGGGATCCATCCCTCGAAGTCGGCGTAGTCCATCGGATGATCCTCGGTCCGCACGGCCAAGCGCTTCTCGCCGGGCACTGTGGGCAGGCCGCGTGGAACGGCCCATGAAGCGAGCACCCCGTCCCGCTCCAGCCGGAGGTCATAGTGGAGGCGCGTGGCGTTGTGCTTTTGGATGACGAACAGGCTGCCGGTCCCGGCCGCTGCCTCAGCTTCCGGCGGCGGCTCCGGCGTGGCGGCGAAGTCCCGCTTCCTGCGGTACTCCTCCAGCATCTCGGTGGGGGCCTCGGGGCTCTCACCTTCCCCTTCCTCAGCCCCTCGCCTTCGGCGAGGCGCTTCGGCCAGGGGGAATGCAGCAGCCTGATTCGCTCGGCTGCGCCTCGCGGGGCCGCTGGGCACCCCAGCGGATCTCGCTCCCTTCGCTCGCTGCGATCCGCCGGGGACCCCGCCAGTTTCCCCCTGGACCCCCTCGGCCCCAATCCGCTGGCTGCCCGCGGTCTCGTGCTTGTCTTCGATACGCAGGCCCAGGGCTCCGAACACCGGGTGGAGGTCCACCGGCTCGTCCACCACGCCTCGGAACAGGTCGCCCACCTCCGCGAACCGGTCATGCACGGTGGCGATGGTGAAGTCCTGAGGGGAAGCTCCCGCCTCCACCTCCTCCCACGTGAGCGGAGTGGAGACGGTGCCTCCGGGCTCGGGTCGCACCGAATAGGCGGACGCGATGTTCGCCCCGAGGCGGTTCATGTTGTGGTCGACGAACACCTTCCCGGTGCGCTTGGAGACGTCCCACTCCATGGTGACTCGGTCGGGATCGGCTCGGAGGATGGCCCGGCCGATGGCCCCGACGAACCCGCGGGTCTCCTCGTAGGTGTGTCCGGGAGTAACAGGGACGTAGATCTGCATCCCGGTGGCGCCGGAAATCTTCGGATAGCTGGCCAGGCCGAGGGCGTCGAGGGCTGCCCGAACGTGGCGGGCCACCGCCCGGACGTCCCCGAACGTCGCCGGCTCGAACGGGTCGAGATCGAAGAACGCGTAATCCGGCTGGTTGATGGTTCCGCATCTCGAGTGGAGCGGGTGGAACTCGATGGCCCCGAGGTTCACCACGAACAGGAGCCCGGCGAGGTCCTCCGCCATGAGGAAGTCGTTGTAGCCGAGCCGGGCCTCGTCGGCCTCGCTCTCAACGCGGCACCGGGGCATCCACTCCGGGGTGTGGGAAGGAGCGTTCTTCTCATAGAAGTAGTCGCCGGTGATCCCGTTGGGCATCCGCTTCATGGTGAGCGGACGCCCCGCGAGGTAGGGGAGGATCAGCTCGGCGACGTTGAAGTAGTACGCGAGCAGGTCGCCCTTCGTATAGCTCTCGTCCGGCCAGAACACCTTATCCAGGTTGGAGAGGCGGAGCCTCCGTCCTGCCGCCTCCATCCACCAGGCCTCCCCGTCCCGCTCGGCGGGAAGAGGACGGGGGACGGGCACGGTGAACGGGTCGCCGCGGCGGGTGGTGGCTCGCTTCCGGGATGGCGTCATGGAGAGAATGGTATGCCGAGGGGCGGTGTGAACCGGCGCCAGGGCCTGGGTAGGAAGCGGCCCTGGACGGATACAATCATCTCGAGGAGGTAGTGCATGAGGACCATGTGGAAGGGGGCAATCTCGTTCGGCCTCGTGTCGATCCCGGTGAAGGTGTTCCCGGCGACCGAGGAGAAGAGCGTCCGGTTCAACCAGCTCCACGCCACGGACCACGGCCGGATCAAGTACCAGCGGGTGTGCTCGAAGGACGGCCAGGAGGTCCCGTACCAGGAGATCGTCCGCGGGTACGAGTACGAGAAGGACCGCTACGTTGTGCTCGAAGAGGAGGAGCTCGACTCCGTTCCGGTCGAATCCAGCCGGACCATCGACATCGACCAGTTCGTAGACATCACAGAGATCGACCCGATCTACTTCCAGAAAACCTACTACCTGATCCCCGAGGAGGCGGGTGTCAAAGCGTACGCGCTCCTGCGGGAGGCCCTCGCCGACAACAGCAAGGTGGGCATCGCCAAGGTCGCCTTCCGGGAGAAGGAGCATCTGGCCACGATCCGAGTGAGCGACAACGTGGTCGTCCTGGAGACCATGTACTGGCCGGACGAGATCCGGAAGACCGCCTTCGAGGAGCTCGACAAGGCCGTGAAGGTGCGGCCGCAGGAGGTCCAGATGGCCCGGTCCCTGATCGAGAACCTCACCGGCGAGTGGGAGCCGGACAGGTACAAAGACGAGTACCGCGAGGCTCTCCTCGAACTGATCGAGAAGAAGGTGGCCGGCGAAGAGATCGAGTACGTCGCTCCTCCGGAGGAGGCTCCCAAGGTCGTGGACCTCATGGAGGCGCTGCGCGCCAGCGTGGAGGCTACCAAGAAGGAGAAGAAGGCCGAGAAGCCGACCCGGAAGAAGGCGGCATCCACCAAGCGCAAGCGCGCCGCCTCCTGACCCGTAGGCCAGGTTTTACGCCCGCGTAACAGCGGCGAAATCCGGGCGAAACCTGTCTCCTCTAAAACGACAACCAGCAGAGAGGAGGAGACTCATGCCCGGAATCGACACCGGCGACACCGCTTGGATCCTGGGGGCCACCGCCCTGGTCATGTTCATGACGCCCGGCCTGGCCCTGTTCTACGGGGGCCTGGTCAGGGCCAAGAACGTCCTGGGAACCATCATGCAGTCCTTCGCCGCTCTCGCCCTGGTTACCGTGCTGTGGGCATTGATCGGCTACACGCTGGCCTTCGGCCCCGACAAGTCGCTCCTGATCGGGGGACTCGACTTCCTGGGCCTGGCCGGGGTCGGGCAGGATCCTTCGGCGGCGGCGCCCACGGTGCCCCACCTCGCGTTCATGGCGTTCCAGATGATGTTCGCCGTGATCACCCCGGCCCTCATCGCCGGGGCGTTCGCTGAGCGGATGAAGTTTGGCGGCTACGTGCTGTTCATCGGGCTGTGGTCACTGCTCGTCTACGCGCCCCTGGCCCATTGGGTGTGGGGCGGCGGATGGCTCGGGGCCGCGGGCGTGGGGGCCCTGGACTTCGCCGGGGGGACCGTGGTCCACATCAACGCCGGCGTCGCCGCCCTGGTGGCCGCGATCTATCTCGGGAAACGGAAGGGTTTCGAGACAGAGGCCTTCGTGCCTCACAACGTTCCGATGGTGATCACCGGGGCCGCCATACTGTGGTTCGGGTGGTTCGGGTTCAACGCCGGTAGCGCCCTATCGTCAGGCGGGCTGGCTGCCAACGCTTTCGTCACCACCCACGTGGCCACCGCGGCCGCGGTGATCGGCTGGTTGGTCCCGGAATGGAGGAAGCACGGCAAGCCCACCACGGTGGGCGTCGCCACGGGCGCGGTCGCCGGGCTGGTGGCAATCACTCCCGCCGCGGGGTACGTGGCTCCCTGGGCCGCGGTGCTCATCGGCCTCGCCGCCGGAGCCGTCTGCTACGCGGCGGTGGGCCTGAAGTCCCGGTTCGGCTACGACGACTCGCTCGACGTGGTGGGAGTGCACATGGTCGGCGGGATCGCTGGGGCCCTCCTCACTGGGGTTTTCGCCCAGGTCGCCATCAACGCCGCGGGCGCCGATGGACTGCTGTTCGGGAACGCCGGTCTGGTGGGGAAGCAGCTGGTCGCGATCATCGTCACGCTCGTCTTCTCGGGGGCCGTCACCTTCGGCATCCTGAAGGTGGTGGATCTGGCGGTGGGCCTGCGCTTGTCGGAAGATGACGAAGCGGCCGGGCTCGACCTCTCACAGCACGCCGAGGCCGGCTATACGCTGGGCGAGCGGGCCGGAACGCACACCGTCCTCGACGTGCCCGTGCCGGCGGGGGCGCCAATACCGGTGGGCCGGCCCGCCACAGAGAGCACGTAGGGGGTGCTCGGGATGAAACTGGTCGTTGCCATCGTCAAGCCGTTCAAGCTGGACGAAGTGAAGGAGGCCCTCCGGAGCATCGGGGTCAACGGCCTCACCGTGACGGAGGCACAGGGATTCGGCAGGCAACGCGGCCACACGGAGGTCT
Source organism: Actinomycetota bacterium (assembly GCA_036000545.1). GTDB lineage: Bacteria > Actinomycetota > UBA4738 > UBA4738 > CALAEC01 > DASYVD01. The sequence continues at coordinate 5,881 of DASYVD010000143.1, forward strand.
ATCGCGGCGCCGAGTATCAGGTGGACTTCGTCCCCAAGGTGAAAGTGGAGGTGCTGACGGACGAGGACGGAGTCCAGCAGGTCGTCGACACCATCCTGAAGTCGGCCCGGACCGGGAAGATCGGCGACGGGAAGATCTTCGTCATACCGGTCGAGCAGACCTGGCGGATCCGCACCGGCGAGATGGGACCCGACGCGATCTGACGGAGGTCAGCTCCTGCCGATGCGATCCCAGGGCTCTCTCGCCTCCGTGACGGGCACCGGGGCGCCGGTCGAACGCCTGGTCCGGAGCCTCCGATCCTTGGTGCAGGCGTATTCCCCGGGCCACCACGGCCGGTGGTCGGCCCGCCGGCGCGCGGATCTCGTGGATGAGGCGGTTCGCGGCCTTGCCGACGGCCTCGGGCCAGGCGTGGCCCTCGTGGCTCTCGGAGGCTACGGACGGGGGCAGCTCTGCCCGCGCTCGGACGTGGACCTGATGGTCCTCCATCGTGGCGAGTATCCCGACGCGATGTTCGAGACGGCGAGCCGCGTGTTTTACCCGTTCTGGGATGCGGGGATCTCTCTCGGTCACGCCGTCCGGACGGTGGGCGAGTCTGTGGCCACAGCCCGAGAGCGAGTCGATGCTCTGACCGCGCTCCTCGACGCTCGGCTGGTGTCGGGTGACCGGGAGCTGTTCGACCGTCTCGAGGTGGAGCTGTCTCGGGTCGTTGCCGCCGATCGAGCTGGTCTCCTCGAGCAGTTGCGGAGGGCGGGGACCGAGCGGCGGTCCGTGTACGGCTCCTGCTCTCAGCTCCTCGAGCCCGACCTGAAGGAGAGCGCCGGCGGCTTGCGCGATATCCACTTGTTTGGCTGGGCCGGCCGGGTCCTCGGATCGGCGTCGCAGGCCGAGCTCGTCGGGTCGGGACTCCTCCGAGAGCGTGAGGTCGCCGCGCTGGATGAGGCCGAGGAGTTCCTGGTGCGGTTGCGCAGTACCCTCCACTTGGAGACAGGACGCCGCACGGACCGGGTCCCCCTGGAGCTGCAGCCGCGGCTGGCCGAGGCGTTCGGGTTCGACGCCGCCGCCGGGCTGGCGGCGCCCGATGCGTTGATGCGGACGCTGTTCGAGCACGCTCGCGCCGTGGAGCACATCTCTGAGGCATTCCTCGACCGATGTGCAGCGAGGATCGGCGGAGGGCCCGCTCATCTCGAGGTGGACGGCCCGACCGATCCCGAGGAGGTCCTCCGAGCTTTCGCCGGGATGGCCGAGACGGGGATGCCGCTCGGGCCAGCCGCTCTCGACTCGCTCGAAGATGCCATCGTTGGTGTGCCCCGCTGGACCGACGGAATGCGAGACGCGTTCCTCTCTATCCTCCGGGCGGGGGCGGATGGCGCTCGGGCCTTGGAGGCAATGGACAGGGCGGGGTTGCTGTCGCGCTTCCTCCCCGAATGGGAGGCGGTGCGCTGCCGGCCTCAGCGGGACCCCTACCACCGGTTCAGCGTCGACGTTCACCTGCTGCAGACGGTAACCGGAGTCGCCTGGATGCTCGCCGGAGAGACCGGGGACGATCCCCTGGCCCGCGAGGCCGCCTCCGCGATCGATGACCGGAACGCCATCTTGCTCGGCGCGTTCCTTCACGACATCGGCAAGGTCGGCGAGGGTTCCCACGTGCCGAAGGGAGTGGAGGTGGCGGCGTCGGCGCTGTCCCGGATGGGTGTGCCCGACTCGACCGCCGCTTCGGTCCTGTTCCTCGTCCAGCAGCACCTCCTGCTCTCCGACACGGCGACGAGGCGCGACGCCTCCGACCAGAACCTGGTGCTCGACGTAGCGGCCAGGGTCCAGGATCCCCAGCGGCTGGCGATGCTCTACGTCTTGACGGTTGCCGATGCACTGGCCACGGGACCTCACGCCTGGACGGCATGGCGCCAAGCCCTCGTCCGGGAGCTCGTGGCCAGGGTGGAGCGAGTGCTCCAACTAAAGGAGATGGGGCCTGACCAGGCAGTGCTCCTGGCGCGTCGGATCGACCAGGTGCGGGCTCTCCTCGGTGGCGAACATCCGCCGGCCGTCGAGACCTACCTCCCCCGGCTTCCCCGAACCTACCTGCTGGCGACGGAGCCCGCCGCGGTTGCCCGCCACTTCAACCTCGTGGCACCCGCTATCGGCGCCTCGGAGGTCCGGACGCAGGCCGGTCCGGGGGAGCGCGCCGGCACCTACGAGGTCACAGTGGTGGCCCGGGACCGCCCCGGTCTCCTGTCGCTCATCGCCGGTGCGCTCGCGGTCGGCGGCATGAACATCCTGTCGGCCCGCGCGTTCACCACCGAGGACGGGGTGGCAGTGGACCTCTTCGTGGTGGAGCCTGCGTTCCAGGGGGAGATCGACGAGGAGCGGTGGCGACGGTTCCGGACGGACCTGCGGCGGGCGCTCGAGGGAAGGATCTCTCTCGACCACCGGATCAGGGAGAAGCGGACGCACTACCCTCCGCCGTCCGCGGACGTTCCCGTCCAGGTCACGGTGGACAACGACACGTCGGACTTCTACACGATCGTCGAAGTATCGGCTTCGGACCGGATCGGCCTGCTGTTCGACCTGGCCCGTGCGTTGCACGGTCTCCAGCTCGACGTGCACCTGGCGGTCGTGGCGACGTACGGCGTGCGGGTGGTCGATGCCTTCTACGTGCGCGATCTGATCGGAGAGAAGGTCGTCGAGCCCGAGCGAATCTCCCAGATCGAGGCTGCGATCAAGGATCGGCTCGCCGCGAGGAGCACGTGAGGCCGGCTCGGGGCTAGGCTGTTCTTCGTGCCGGTGGAACAACTGACGATCGAGACAGCGCGCGGGGAAGTGTCCGCAGAGCTCAGCGGTCGTGGGCGGGGGCGGCCCCTGGTTGTCTGCGCCCCTGGCGCCGGGGGCGACATGCGGAACGCGATGCTGCTGGGTTTCGCCGAGGGTCTCGCGGAAAACGGGATCGCCTGTCTACGATTCAACTTCCCGTACAAGGAGCGCGGCTCGAAGGCACCGGACCCTCCGCCGGTGCTCCTCGACGCTTGGCGGTCGGCCTTCCGGCAAGCCCAGGAGCTCGGCGGCCCCGTGTGGGTGTCGGGGAAGTCGATGGGCGGCCGCATCGGCTCGATGGCCGTGGCGGAGGGGATGCCCGCCGTCGGATTGGTCTTCCTCGGTTACCCGCTGCATCCGCCGGGAAAGCCGGAACGGCTGCGAGACGCCCACCTCGAGGACGTGGGGGTGCCGATGCTGTTCATCCAGGGCACCCGGGACTCATTCGCCAGGTGGGACCTTCTGGAGAGAGTGGTCAAGCGGCTCGCCGACCGAGCGGTGCTGTACCCGATCGAGGGGGGCGACCACTCCTTCCGCGTGCGGGGGAAGCCCAGGGACGACCGGGGCACGGGCCGTGAGCTCGCGGGGATCGCCACTCCATTCATCCTTGAGCACGGATGAGCCCGGGGTTCAGCCCATCGCGTACAGGATCAGTTGGGTACATCGAAAGATGGCGATCCGTTTTCCCGAGTCCTCGTCGACCACCTCGGCATCCCACACCTGGGTGGTCCGTCCGCCGTGGATGAGCTTTGCCCCGCACAGGATGCTTCCATCGACAACGGTGCCCAGGAAGTTCGTCTTGAGCTCGACCGTCGTGAATCCGACGGCGCCGTCGGGCAAGCTGACCCGGCAGCCATAGCCGCATGCGGTGTCGGCCAGGCCCACGACGGCGCCTGCGTGCAGGTAACCGTTGGGGGCGATGTGCCTGTTCTCTATGGGGAGACGCATCTGGGTGGAGCCGCGCCGGACGTCGAGGACCTCGATCCCGAGAAGGCCGGGGAAGAGCCCCTCGCCCAGGGAGCGGATGGCCTCGAGATCGACGGGGATATCCCGACTCACGACGCAGAGAGGATACTGCCGTCATGCCCAGACGCCACCGTGCCGCCCGGGACCGCCCGTGGCCGGAATCGCCACGCGCTCCACTGGGGGTCGCCCCCCTCTGGGCTCAGCGAGACGGCTTCACCGTCCGTCAGGTGACCGGGACCAAGGTGTACCGCTGTCCCGGGTGTCAGCAGGACATCCGGGCCGGGGTCCAGCATCTCGTCGTGGTGCCCGACCACGATCCCGACGATCGCCGGCACTGGCACACGGAATGTTGGCGACGGGAGCTTAGGCGGCTTCGGCGGTGAGTCAGATGGATAGGCCGAGCTGCTCGGGGACGGGCACGGCGGGCGGCTCGGGGAGTCGGCGGGCTTGGTGCGCCGACGCCCGCCCGACCCCGAACCGGCGGGCCAGCTTGCGGACCTTCTCGGCAATCTCGTTCTGGTAGGCCTTCGGCGCGTAGGCCCCGTCGCCATAGAGCTCCCGGTACTGGGGCACCAGCTCGGGATGCCGTTCGCGCAGCCATCGCATGTACCACTCACGGGAGCCGCCCTTCCGCAGATGGAGGACGATGGGCGTCACGTGCGTGGCCTTTGCCTCCGCGATGGCTCGCACCGTTTCTGCCATCGCGTCATCGGTATCGGAGAGGAACGGAAGGATCGGCGCCATCAGCACCCCGCACGGAACGTCGGCTTCGTTGAGGGAGCGAACGGCGTCCAGCCGCTTACGAGGGCTCGGGGTCCCTGACTCGGTCGCCCGCCAGATGTCTTGATCGACGGAGCCCACGGAGAAGTTCGTCCCGACGTCTGTGACCTCGGCGCACTGTCGGAGTAGATCGCGGTCGCGAAGGATCAGCGTTCCCTTGGTGAGAATGGAGAAGGGGTTGGCGAAGTCGCGCATCCCCTCGAGGATCCCGCGCATGAGCCGATAGCGACCCTCAGCGCGCTGATAGGGGTCAACGTTGGTGCCCATGGCGATGTGCTCGCCATCCCACTTCGGGGCGGACAGCTCCTTGCGCAGCAATTCCGGCGCGTTGATCTTGACCACGATGCGGGAGTCGAAGTCCTCGCCGTAGTCGAAGTCGAGGTAGGTGTGTGTCTTCCGAGCGAAGCAGTAGGCACATTGCATTGTGCAGCCTCGATATGGATTGATCGTCCAGCGAAACGGGACGTACGAGGCCTTCGGCACGCGGTTGATGATCGATTTCGCTCGGACCTCGTAGAAGGTGATCCCCCGGAACTCCGGCGTGTCGAACGTCCGGACCACCGCGCCCTGCTCGAACAGGGGCAGTGTGAGCCGGTCGTCCTCCGGGCGAACGTCGAGGCGAAGGTTGTCCCAGCGCATCGGGACCTCCAAGCATAGAACACCCGTTCGAGAAAGCACAAGGGGGTAATTCCACCGCTGGAAGCCGTCTCCTGCGTATGATGCCGTCACCATGCCGAGATCGCGGTTGCCGGCCCAGGTCCGGGTGAGCATGCGGCAGGACCCCGATGGCCGGTGGAGGGCCTCCTCGGCTGACGGCCGCGTGAACGCCTCTGCGCAGTCCCGAGAGTCCTGCCTGCGGAGCGTCCGGAACCAGGCTGCCGGCCGCACCGTGCTCCTCGTGGAGGTATGGCCAAAGCTCCTCGGGGTGGCCGAGGCGGCCGAGCTCCTTGGCTGGGACAAGCGCCGCGTGATCACCTATCTCGATCGGGGCTCCTTCCCGGTCCCGATGGCGTCCCTCGCGGGAGGCCGGGTATGGGCTCTGGACGACGTTCGAGAGTTCGCCCGGGCGTTCCGGACCCGCCAGCGGGCCCGGAAGCGTCGCGCCTGGGCGTGATAACCTACCAGCGAGTAGCAAGCGTGAAGCGAGCGCCGATCGAAGAAGGAGGAGGCCAATCGTGGGACAGAAGTTCCTTTCCGACGAGTGGGCGACAGCCGTCACCGACGCCCTGAACTCGAACGAGCAATTCAAGCAGGCGGCGGGATCTCACACCGCGAAGATCCAGAACGTGGTCAGCACCCCGGACGGCGAGACCAAGTACTACTTCCTGCTCCAGGACGGGAAGGCCGAGGTGTCGCTGGGGGAGGTCGACGGCCCCGAGGCAGTGATCAGCCAGGACTACGACACCGCGGCGGCGCTGATGAGGAATGAGCTCTCGGCCACGGCCGCCTACATGAGTGGCCGCATCCGTATCAACGGGGACCTGATGAGGCTCATGCAGCTCCAGGGGGTTATTGGGACGCTGCCGGCGGCGACCAAGGACATCGACATCGAGTATTGAGAGATACCCCTCGACCTGCGGTTTCTCCTTTGTCGGAGGTCGCTCCTACAATCGGGGCGGCCATGAAGATCGAGGTCGTCCGCAGTCCGCGCCGTAGGAGGACCATCACCGCCGAGCGGAAGAACGGTCGGGTGGTGGTGCGGCTCCCGGCCGGCATGACCAGGGCCGAGGAACGATCCTGGGTCGACCGCATGGTCACCCGCCTTACCGAGCGGGAGCGCGCCGAGCGTCTGAACAGGGGCCGGGATCTCCACCGGCGGGCGGACCTCCTCAACCGCCGATATTTCGGCGGCCGCCTGGAATGGCGGTCGCTTCGCTACGTGGCCAACCAGCGAGAGCGGTTCGGCTCGTGCACCCCCGACGACGGCACGATCCGCCTCTCGTCACGGGTGGCCGAGATGCCCTGGTGGGTGCGTGAATATGTGTTGATGCACGAGTTGGCGCACTTGCTGGTCCCCACCCACTCGCCCCGATTCAAGCAGCTGGTCGACCAGTACCCAAAGGCCGAGCGAGCCCGGGGGTTCCTCATCGCCAAGGGGATGGGCGAAGAGGACTAGCAACGGCGCAGGCCTCGGCTGGAACCGATCGGGCCGCTAGGGGAACGTGCCGTACAGGCGATCGCCGAAGTCGCCGATGCCGGGCAGGATGTAGCCGCGGTCGTTCAGCTGTCGGTCGAGCGCGGCCCCGTACACCTGTATCTCCGGATGAGCCTCCTCCATCGCCTTCACCCCCTCGGGGGCAGCCACGATGCACACCATCCGAAGGCCGGCGGGCCTCATCGCCTTGATGCTCTTGCAGGCACGGACGGCCGACCCGCCCGTGGCCAGCATCGGATCGAGGAGGATGACCTCCTTCCCCTCCACCGGAGGGAGCTTCTCGTAGTACTCGGTCGGCTGGAGGGTCTCCTCGTCTCGCTCCAGCCCGATGTAGCCCACCGATACCGCCGGGAACAGGTCGGTCACGGCCTCGAGCATCCCCAGGCCCGCCCGCAGGATGGGGATGGCCACGAGCCCCACCGGCAGCACCCGGCCCTCGGCCGGCTCGAGGGGGGTGCGGACGGGGTTCGCCGCGGTGGGAAGGTCTCTGGTCGCCTCCAGGACCAACACGGAAGTCAGCCTCTTGGTGAGGGTCCGGAACACCGAGGGCGGCGTCGAGTGGTCACGAAGACGGGTAAGGAGCGTCTGAGCCAGGGGGTGGTCCACCAGCGTCAGCGGCATGGCGGCCGTATCCTACCCACCTGCCGTGTGTCGGGCCCAGCCGGGGGTCTGGCTTGGGTTGTCAGCGGGATGGGTAGCCCTGTTCGTAGAACGACCCTCCGAAGAAGTAGCAAAGTGGACAGGACGCTTCTGTGGACCGGCTTCATCGCCGCGCTCCTCGTGGGTTCCTTCTGGGGACTCCGCACCTACGCTCGGTGGGTCGAGCGCCGTCCTCTTGAGACCAGCGAGAAGGTCCACCGTCTGAGGAGGATGTCCGCCGTGGCCCTCTTCTTCCTCCCTCTCGCTGTCATCCTGTCCACATCGGTGTCCGGCTGGATTGGACCCCTCGTGCGGACTCCGCTCGTGCTCTGGGGCTTGTACTTCAGCCTGTTCATGGTTTGCGCGGCGATCTTGTATCTGGCCGTCCACCCTTCGTATGTCCGCATCCGGCAGCTCGAGATCACGGGCCAGCGGGGAGTTCGCAGAGCCCTGGCATGGCTGGCTCTAGGGCTCGTCCCAATGGCTATGTGGGTGGGGATCCTGACGATTCTCCCCGACGAGTTTGCCGGCAATCCGTTCCTCCGCTGGGGAACCTTCGCGGTATTCGTATTTGCGCTCGGCGCTATCAGCCCCTTGCTGGTCACCCGCATCGTCGGATCGTCCCGCGCGAGTCCGGAGTTTCGCCAGCGCGTGCTCGACCTGTGTCGTCGACAGGGCGTCGACGTTCGCGACGTCCGCATCATCCAGGGTCGCTCTGAGAAGCATGCCAACGCCCTCTTCACCGGGGTGTTGCCTGGGTTCCGCTATGTGTTCCTGACTGACTACCTGGTGGAGCACATGGACGGGGAGGAGCTCGACGCCGTCCTGGCCCATGAGATCGGCCACGGAAAGCAACACCACATTCTCATCAAGGTGGGCTCGGCTGTGGTGATCTTCGGGGTGCTCGTGGGAGGAGCTGCGCTCGCCGGAGCGGGGCTCGGGGAGACAGTGGGACTCAGGATCGCCCTGCTCGTTGCCCTCTTGGTGATCATGTTCGGCCTGCCCTTCATTCAGGGCGCGGTAGGCATAGCGCTCGAGAAACGCGCCGATGATTACGCGGTCCGGACAGCCGGACTCCACCCGACGGTGCGGGCCCTGGACAAGCTCGCTGAGCTCAATGCAGCCAGGCGTCGTACCGGATGGTTCTGGAACCTCCTCCAGCAGCACCCCGGGATCCAGCAGCGGATCGACCGGCTTCGGTCGCGGCAAGGCGCCGCCGCCTGACCGCCATTGGCCCGGGGCCAGGAAGCGGAGGGCCTCTGGATTGAACCCCTCCCGACCATTGAGGGGGCCGAGGGAGAGCTTGGTTCGCCTCTTGCGCGGCCCAACCCCCCGGGCATTAGAATTCGGCCGCTCAAGGCGCTTCCCCGTCCCGGGGAGGCAGGAGGAGGGGGGAGGTTCATGAGAAAGGGACTGAGGCTATTCGCCTTCGTCGCCGT
>DASYVD010000144.1:0-41488 GCA_036000545.1 Actinomycetota bacterium
GTCCGTGTACAGGCCGATCAGGGACCCCAACGAGCGGCGGACGGCGGTGAACGGGGGTTCCCTCTGGGGCCGGGCCGCCAGCATCGCCCGGAGCTCTTCCCCCATATCGTCGAAGAAGCCGATCACCACGTCTTCCTTCGAGTCGAAGTAGCGGAAGAAGGTCCGAGGGGAGACCTCCACCGCCTCGACGATGTCGTCGATGGTGGTTCCATCGAACCCCCGCTCGGTGAACAGCCGGAGCGCGGCGTCGGTGAGCTGAGCGCGCGTCCGGAGCTTCTTCCGCTCCCTGAGGCCAACCGTGCCCGGACCCATGGGCACATTCTAGCATTTGACGTCAGGCGTCATCTGTCAGGAATAGGCACAAGGCAGGCGGCGTTGGCATCGGGTAGACACACACATGGACGCAAGGAGGTGGCCATGAAGAGGTGGACAGCATCGGACATCCCCGACCAGAGCGGAAAGACGGCCGTGGTGACCGGGGGAAATAGCGGGATCGGGTTCCACACCGCTCTCCAGCTAGGCCGGGCCGGCGCTCGCGTGGTGGTGGCGTCCCGTGACGAGGCCAGGGGCGCAGAGGCGATCCGCAGGATCAGGGCCGAAGTCCCGGAAGCGGACGTGGAGCTCGGTCTGCTCGACCTGGCCGACCTGCGGTCCGTCCGCCGCTTCGCCACGGAGGTCGTCGCCAGCCACGGCTCTCTTGACCTGCTCGTCAACAACGCTGGGGTCATGGCCGTCCCTCGTCGGCTTGCCACCCTCGATGGTTTCGAGCTTCAGCTCGGCACCAACCATCTCGGGCACTTCGCCCTGACGGGGCTGCTCCTGCCGGCGCTGCGGGCACGGCCGGGGGCCCGCGTGGTGACGGTGAGCAGCATCGTCCATCGACAGGGACGGATCCGGTTCGACGATCTCCAGGGGGAGAGAGGCTATGGGCCCTGGAGGGCCTACTTCCAGTCCAAGCTGGCGAACCTGCTCTTCACGTTCGAGCTCGATCGCCGGGCTCGGGCCCGGGGGGTGGATCTGGTCAGTGTCGCGGCCCACCCGGGCGTGTCCGCCACGAATCTACAGTCCGCCGGGCCGAGGCTCGGACGATTCAGTCTGCTGACCCGCGGAGGGGCGAGCATCTTTCGGTTGATTCGCCAGCCCGCCGTTCGCGGAGCTCTCCCTTCGCTGTACGCGGCTACCGCGCCCGAGGTCGTCGGGGGGAGTTTCTACGGTCCCGACGGCCCGGGACAGATGCGCGGATACCCGACCCGGGCGGCGCCCGCACCGCGAGCCCTCGACGAGGAGGTAGCCCGGCGGCTGTGGGAAGTTTCGGAAGAGCTCACCAGCATTGCTTTCGACTGGGTCGGCTCTTCGACCGCTCCAACCGCGGACGCCGCTTAGCGAAGGTGCTGGGTGGTCCTCGCTGAGATTGATTACCGAACGAACCTACGAACGGGAGGATCGATGAGAGCGTACGTCCTCGTTCAGACAGATCCGGAAACGAGTCCGATCGCCCGGCTCCTCCAGGCCGTGCCCGGTGTGCTGTTCGCCCAGGACATCGGTGCACCGTACGATGCGCTCGCGCTGGCGCGGTCCGACCCGAGCGGGCAAACCCTTCGTCGAACCCTGGATGAGATCCGGAGGCTGCCCGGCGTGATCCGGGCGCTCGCCGCCCCGCTCACGCATTCGTCGACAGGGGTTCGGGGCGGTGAGGCCGCGTGACGAAGACAGGCGAGAGCGGACCCTGATGCGGTCGAGTGAGGGCTGACCGGTGCTCCGGTACGCTGACCACGTTCGAGTGGGGGAGGAGGCAGCGTGGCTGATATCAGGGAGTCGATAGAGAACGCGGTCCGTTACTTGACGGAGTATCCGGATGAGGCACGGTACACGGATTCGTTCGCGCGGGCGACGCTCGGCGAGGCCCTCCGGGTGGAGGTGGAAGGGCCGGACCGGGCACGTATCGTCACTGACATGCCCGAGGGTATCGGCGGGCGAGCGGAGGAGCCATCGCCCGGATGGCTCTACCGCGCGGCGATCGCGTCATGCGTCGCGTCGACCATCGGGATGGAGGCCGCGCGCGAGGGCGTGACCCTCGGATCGCTCCAAGTCGAGGTGGACAGCGAATCGGACGACCGGGGGATCCTGGGCATGGACGAGACAGTGCCTGCAGGGCCGCTCTCAACGCGGATCCGCATCAGGGTCAGCGGCGACCGGGTCGAGGAGGGGCGGCTGCGCGGACTCCTCGAGCGCGGGGCGGGGCGGTGCCCCTCCTACGACGCGACGAAGCGGGCCGTCGAGGTGTCCCTGGAGATCGAGTCGACCTGACGCCGCAAAGGGGCGTCGCTACCTCGACCGCTTCCTGATGCGATGTTCGGCCAGCACTTCGACCTCTGACGGCGTTTCCATCGAGGCGCCCCGAGCCCCGGCCTCCGCCCCACGTACAGGACTGATGACGCCGCGATCCTTCAGCCACGCCTGCAATCGCGCTGGGTGAATGGGGAGCCCGATGTGGTACCCCTGCGCGACATCACAACCCAGCCGCGCGAGAATACGTAACGTCTCGTCATCCTCGATCCCCTCTGCCACGACGCTGAGCCCCAGGGCGTGGCCCAAACCGATAGTCGACTGAACGATCGAGGCATCTCTCGCATCGTGCACCATGCGTATGACGAACGACCTGTCGATCTTGATCTCGTCCAGGGGCAGTCGGCTGAGGTAAGAAAGCGACGAGTAACCGGTACCGAAGTCGTCGATCGACAGCCTTACCCCAGCTTCACTCAACCGCTGCAGCATGGCCCGGCTTCCATCGGGATCAGCCATGATGCTGCTTTCGGTGAGCTCGAGGCACAGGCCGCCGGGCGGGACACCGTAGCGGTCCAGCAGACGGGTGACATCGTCGGGGAAGTGCTCATCCTGGAGCATTCGTGCCGACAGATTCACCGAAACCGGTATGTCGCCGAGGTCCTTGGACAGGATCGATTGGCGCTCGAACAGGGCGGTTTCCAACGCAAGGAGTGTTAGATGCTTGATGATTCCGGCGTGCTCGGCGATCGGGATGAACTGGTCGGGAGGAACGAGGCCTCGTCTTGGATGCTCCCACCGCGCTAATGCCTCGACGCCCGCCAGACCTCCGGCCTGGAGATCCACCTGAGGCTGGTATACGAGAAAGACATCCTTTCTTTCGACAGCCGCTCTGAGCTCGGCGATGAGTCCCAATCGGGTCGGGCTGTAGGGATCCTTCTCCCCTGCGTACGGTTCGCAATCGCTACGAGCCTCTTTTGCGACGTACATCGCCACGTCGGCCCGTTGCAGCAACGTGCTCGCATCCTCTCCATCTGATGGGAAGACAGCGACCCCGGCACTCGCACTGACGTCGATCTCGAGATCTTCGACTTCGAATGGTGTGCGCAGTGAACGCACGATCTCTTTCGCGTCCTGGAGAGCGGTTTCACGATCAGGGATAGCCGAAAGAAGCACGGCAAACTCATCTCCGCCCAGCCGGGCAACGAGGTCGTCATCGAGGAGCCCGCGAAGCCGCTGGCCCATCTCCTTGAGGAGCTCGTCTCCGTTGTGATGTCCCAGCGTGTCGTTCAGCTCCTTGAAGCGATCCAGATCCATGAGTAGTACGGCCAGGCAAGAGCCATCACCCCTGGCGTGTTCGATAGCCTCGCTGAGTCGTTGCAGGAACCAGACACGATTGGGGAGGCCGGTAAGGCCATCATGCAACGCCAAGTACTCGTTCGTTCGCGCCTCTTGCCGCAACCGCTCAAGCAACCGACCCTTTTCCAGAGAGACGCTCGTCTGCAGGGCAATCGTCTCAAGCAGGTTCAGATCCTCCTCGTCGAAGGTGGCCATGTCTTCGAGGCGATTCGCCACGAGCATTGTCCCGACGACGCCTTCTTCCGCCCGCATCGGTACGACCACCGCATCCCGCACAGCGCTCGCCGCGAGATGGGCTCTGAGGCGCTCGCTCCTGATCGGGCGAGCGAAGACGACTCCATGCTCCTCGGCCACGACTCGTGCCCAGACTCCCCGCGTCGGATCGAGGTGTACCTCCTGGTGGACTTCCCAGCGATCCTGGGGACCCAACGTGATCCGTGACGCGGGCGCGTCAACGGCGCTGCCGAACAGCGTGATCTCTGCTATTTCGGCGCGGAGCATGTCCCTGGCCCCAGACAAGGTCGAAAAGAGCATCGATTCGAGATCCGGAGCAGCCTCGGCGGCTCGATTCGACTCGTAGAGCACCCGGAGCTGATTGTGTGCGCGGCGCAACGAGCCGTGAGCATGGAGTCCGAGGAACACGACGGAGGCAGCCACGAGCAGGAGCCAGCTGGAACCGGGATACGCCCAAACGATGATAACGGCGAGCAGGGCAAGGCTCGCATTCGCGAACGTGATGGCTGTGCCCACCCCTAGCAGGCCTCGAAGAACCATCGGCTTGCCCTCGTTGAGGGAGATGGCAAGGGCCACCATGAGGGAAGAAACGACATCGAGGGTGTGGGTCACCGTAAGGGTCGCTCCCCAGCCTGCGGGGCCGAGTGGATCGCCCAAGGAAAGGATGGGGTGAAACAGCAGCAACGCGAGGCACGCTTGAAGCGACAGGAGGCTCAGGTTGAAGGCCAGCTTGATCGGCTTCTGGCGCCGGTGCAGGGTGAGCGCAGCGGCCGCTCCTGCGACTTGGGCCAGAAGGAGATTCGTGGGATCCGTGAAGAAAAGACCAAGAACCAGAGGGATCTCGCTGAGCGAGAAGGAGACGGTACCTCGACGGATATCGAATTTCACCACGAACACCTCGGCGAGACCGAACAGTGCGCCGAGAGCCCACCAGGGCAGAGAAAGAGGGTGAACCGGTTGGAGGTGCCGAACGATGAGCAGGTACAGTCCCAGCGAGAGAAGCGCCATGCAGGAGCTCAGCGTCCAGATCCGCTGATCTCCGGACAGCCGAGCGAGGATGCGGCTCTGCGTTCGCTCCTCCTTGTCTCGCGCTCTCGGACTCAAGTCTGAGGGAGTGCTTTCAGCTCCAGCTCTTCCCACCCCAGGTCTTGCCCTTCCAGGACGTCCCGCCCCAGGTCTTCCCACCCCAGGTCTTGCCGTCCCACCCGATCGCCTCGAAGACATAAGGAGCCCATGGATTGTCCGACCATGCCTTGGACCACGTGCTGCCCAGCCAGGCGTTGCCGAGTGCGTCTACCTCCCCCATAAGCAGGTCGAGGAGACCGTCGCCATTTAGATCGGAGTAGACAAGCGCACTTGAGTCCCGGCTGAGCTGGATGGGACCCGCTCCGGTGGAGCCGACGCTTAGAAGGCCGCGATTGGCGGGCTTGTTCGCATAGGAGTTGGCGACCGACGCATTGACCGCCGCCGTCGCGTCGACCAGCCCGGCGCCGGATCCGGCTGCACCGAGGCCCAGAAGGCCCCCCATCTCCTTAGCGGTCCCCACCAGGGTTGCCTTGAGAACGTCCGGGGTGATCGAGGGATTGGCCTGAATCATCAGGGCGGCCACCCCAGATACGATGGCAGCCGCTTGGGAGGTGCCCGAGCCTTTGAAGTAGTAGTCACCGACCCGAGCCGCCGGATGCTCCGTGTCCAGTGTGCTGCCCGGAGCGCGATTGGAAACCAGCCCGATCCCGGGAGCGACGAGGTCCGGCTTGGCAACCAGGTCGTGGGTGGGGCCCCGGCTGGAGAAGCTCGCGACCACGTCGTCGCTAGTGCTCGCGGTCCCTCGGATGTCGGCCGCACCCACCGTGATGACGAATGGGTCGTCTCCGGGCTTGTTGATGGTGGCCGGGAGGGAGCCCCTGTTTCCGGCCGCGACGATGACGGCGATCCCCGACCGCCAGACGTATTCCACCGCGAAGTCCAGGGGATCCAGGAGATAGCTCTGTATGGCGTCGGTACCGAACGACAGGTTCAGGATCCGGATGTTGTACGCGGCCCGGTGAGAGACTATCCACTGCATCGCGGCGATGACCACCGAGATATCGGTGGAGCCATCCTTCCCGGCCACCTTCACCGAGATGAGGCTTGCCTTGCGAGCGGCTCCGGCCCAGGTGCCGCCGGAGAGGGCACCGTCACCAGCGATGAGCCCAGCCATGTGCGTCCCATGCCCGTAGCGGTCGTAACCGTCGTGATCGGAAGTGAAATCGACCCGGACGCGCACCCGGTTGCCCAGGTCCGCCACGCGAGTGAGCCCCGTGTCCAGTACCGCGACGCCGACTCCCGCTCCCGTGTAGGAAGAAGGCAGCCGGATGCTCTGCCTCCAGACCTTGTTGGCAGCCACGGAGTCCATGCCGTCGAGGAGGTCGAGGTCGAGGATGTTCATGCGTACACGGCCGTCTCCCCACACGTGGGCGACCGCTGGGGAGTCGAGCAAGCTGGGAAGAGCCCTGGCAGGAAGCCGCGCGGAGAACCCGCCCACCACGGGGAGTTGGTGACTCACGCTCCCGCCGAACTGGTCGATCAGCGCTTCCGCATCTCCTGATGCAGGGCTGGTTTCGCGCACGATGACGCTGAGCGCCGACGCCGGGTCGCGCTCGGCCTCACGCAGGAGTGACGTGTGGGCCTTCCCCCGCGAATCCGAGCCGCCCAGCCCCTGCAGAGACGTGGCGAGAGCCGCGAGAACGATCGCAAGGACGATCGCCTTCCTTGGTATGGCCTCCGCATCGGCTCGCCGCTGCTCGAGCGGGAGCCCCAGGTTCATCGACATCGCTTCCTCCCGGGCTCCGAGGGCATCACCCCTCCTCCGTAGTTGTCGGAACGTCGCGGGACAGAGACGACGACTGTTGTACCTAGGCCAAGTAGTCATTTGTAGGGGGGTGGGATGGGCGAACAAATGCCCGACATGTCCCATAACCGGCTGAGGCAAGTCCTTCTGATCTGCAGCTGTGAACGTGTCAGAGTGGGTTCACTTTGAGGAGGAGATTGGAGGCTGCGAGGATCGAGGCGGCCTGGCGGGGCGTTTTGTCCGGTTGCCTGAGGGCGGTGTACGGTCGGTTCTTAGGGCAGCACCGGTCGGGAAGGGGGTGAGCGCGATGGCGAGGGCGCAGGGTCATCACCAACATGAGGCCTTGAAGCACCGGCACAAACACTTCCACGTCACCCATTACTTGCACCGTGGTGAGAATTGGGGCCATCTGCTATCCACTCACGCGCACGAGCACAATCATCCCGCCGTCGACCACGTCCACATCCCTCACGAGGACGCGGAGAAAGAGCACCGGAGGGAGGCGCACGTCCACGACCACGCTCGCCCCGCCGAGTCGCCGGCGTAGGTCCAGACCTGGACGGCACGATTACCGCCTGCCCCGGGGCCGATGGCCCCGCTGAAGCATGGACCTTCGTCCCGTCACGGCTTGGTCTGCCTGAGGTTGGCTACGGCCGATCGAGGGGAGGGGAACGATGGCAGGAAGACAGGTACACCTTCCGAGCGGCGGCATACTGGCCGCCCTGCAGGTCCTGGTCGTACTCGCGTTGGTGGAGTGCCAAACGGCGGAGGCAACCACGATCGACGTGACGGTCCAGGAGTTCGCGGTGATCCCGGCGCAGGATTCGGCTCCCGCCGGCACGATCACCTTCAACGTGGAGAACATGGGCCCGAACGACGTTCACGAGTTCGTGGTGATCAAGACCGACCTCGCCCCGGATGCCCTGCCCACCGACGAGAACGGCGCCGTCGAGGAGGCCGGCGAGGGCATGGAGGTGATCGACGAGATCGAGGACATCCCGGTCGGTGACACGCCGAGCCTGACCGTCGACCTGGACGCTGCCAGCTACGTTCTGATCTGCAACATCTGGGACGAGGAGGAGCAGGAAGCCCACTACGCGATGGGCATGCGGGCGGCCTTCACGGTCGAGTAGGAGACTCCAACGTTCAGAGATTGAGGTCAGACTCCTGCCCGAGCCTGGGAGAGCATCATCTCCAGCGCCTGGGACAACGAGCGGGTTGCGGTCTCGAGATCAGAGGGGGTGCTGAGCGCCTCTGCCAGTGAGAGATGACCCTGTGCCCGAAACCATCTCTCTACATCCGTGCCGTCCACATCCGCCTCGATGGTTCGGCGCCCGACATTGAAGTGGATCCACAGATCGATGCACCCAGGGTCCTCTCCCCCGTAGTCGGCCATGAGGGTCGGGAACGTTCGGGCGAAGGCGTCGGGCTCCGCTTCGAACAGAGCCCAAACTTCATTCTGGTCACGGTCGTAGTTCAATCCACTCGAGTTCCACTCGAATCCCGCCGGTCGAACGACCGGTTCGATGGATGTCCGGACGAGAGCCTCGAACTGGCGCAGGAAGGGATGGCGATCCGTCATGGACGGAATGATAGGCGGGCTCCGTTCGTCAGTGAGGTTCGTGTGGTCCGGCAATGGCTTCCAGGGCCGTAGCGGCGTTCCGAAGCTGGGCATGGCTGAGGTGGCCGGTGAAGTGCTCGCGGATGCCCCGCAAATGAGTCCTCGCGGCTCGTCGCAGGAGCCGGCGTCCCCGGTCCGTCAGCCGGGCCAGGGTAACCCGAGCGTCTCCGTCGAAGCGATCTCGCTCGACGAAGCCGGCTTCGACGAGTCGGTCCACCATCCGCGTCAACCCGCTCGGGGAGAGCATGACCCTCTCGGCGAGCTCGGTCATCCGCAGGGAATGGCCCGGAGCACGAGCCAGCCGGAGGAGCACGTCGTAGGCCCCGAAAGTGAGACCGTGCTCCTCTCGGAGCTCGGCATCCAACTGCGAAACCACCTGATGATGGGCGTGAAGGAGCGCCTGCCAGGCCCGAAGCTCCGTCTCGGTGAGTCGTTCCACCATGAGCGCAGTGTAGCAATGGAACATTTGCGCATACAAGTATCTTGATGATATCCTTGCGCATGCAAGGATCACGGGCGGAACGGATAAGGAAAGGAAGAGCTTGGCGAGCTCCCTCTCCCCGGCCCTGGCGGGCCTGGGCCTGGGGATTGCGCTGGCCAGCGCCCCAGGGCCGGTCCAGGCCGTTCTCCTGACCGAGGCGGTTCGCGGAGGGATCCGTCGCGGGTTCCGAGCCATGGCCGGAGCCAACGTCACCTTCGGGCTGCTCCTGGTGGCCCTGGCGTTGGGGGTCTCGGTGGCCTCGCCGAGCGGCCCGGTCCTTCGGATCCTCAAGCTGGCCGGCGGCGCCCTCCTCCTGTGGCTGGCCGTGGAGGGCTCCCGGTCCACTCGCAACGTGGAGCGCACATCGGCCGAGGGGAGAAGTCTGCCCCCCACCGTCCGCGGGGCGCTCGCGGTGATCCTCAACCCAGGGGCGTGGCTGTTCCTCGCCACGGCGGCTTCCTCCCTCCTCTCGACGGCTGCCCGGCAAGGAGGGAGCGGCAGCGCCCTCCTGGCGGCGATGGCTCTGATCGTCGGTCTGGCCATCGGAGACGGTGGGGTGGTTCTGCTCGGCGGTGTCGGAGTGCGCCGAGCC
This sequence comes from Actinomycetota bacterium, assembly GCA_036000545.1. Lineage (GTDB taxonomy): Bacteria > Actinomycetota > UBA4738 > UBA4738 > CALAEC01 > DASYVD01. The sequence goes on from DASYVD010000144.1 coordinate 9,401, forward strand.
GGAGAACGGCTCGGACTATGGGTCCACCGGGCCCTGGCGATGGTGCTCGCCGGCCTCGGCATCTGGTTGCTGGTCGACGGCCTGATCTCCTAGTCGGACCAGCCCGACGAGAGAAAGGAAGGACGTGATGTTGTTCGGACTGAACGTCCCGACGACGGCGGACTCTGACCCGGTGGGGCGTGCCAAGCGCGCCGAGGAGCTGGGGTTCGACTTCGTCTCGTCCTCCGATCACCTGCACGGCCCCACGCCCTCGTACGAGACCTGGACCATGCTCTCCTGGATCGCCGCCGAGACCACTCGGGTCCGCGTGGCCACTCGGGTGCTCGCCGTGCCGTACCGCCACCCGCCAGTGCTGGCGAAGATGGCGGAGACGTTCGACCGCCTGTCCGGGGGGAGGTTGATCCTTGGACTGGGCGGCGGCTACTTGGACGAAGAGTTCCGAGCGTTCGGACTGGGGGAGCGCTCACCACGGGACAAGGTGGACGGGCTGGAGGAAGCTATCCGGATCATCCGTGGCCTGTGGTCGGAACAGAGGCTGACCTTCCGGGGCAGGGCCTATGCGACGGACGGCGCCGAGCTCGAACCGAAGCCGGGGCATCGCATCCCGATCTGGCTCGGCACGTACGGCCCACGAGCGCTCGCGGTGACCGGTCGGCTGGCCGACGGATGGATCCCCACGCTCGAGCTCGCGCCTCCGGAACGGATTGGGGCGATGCGCGATCGGGTCCTGTCGGCGGCGCGCCAGTCCGGTCGAAACCCCGAGGAGATCACGTGCGTCTACAACATCGGCATTCGGGTGGACGAGCGGGCCGGTCCGAGCCCCACGGGCGTAGCCGGATCCCCGGACGTCGTGGCCGAGCGGCTGCTGGAATTGGCGAACCTGGGGTTCACGGCCATGCACTTCATTCCCGCCGGTCCGGGTCACGACGAGCAAGCGGAGCGCCTGAGCCGCGAGGTGATCCCTGTCGTCCGCGAGGCCCGGGCCTGATCGCCTGGATCAGCCGGGCCCGCTCAGCCTGTGCGTTCCGCTGCTTCGGCGTCGCCCTTCGTGACGTGCACCGTCTCCGCAGGGTGATTCGGAGGGGAGTAGATCGTGTATAGCTTCAGGTCTGTGTCGCCGGTGTTGACCACGTTGTGCCAGGTCCCGGCAGGAACGACGAACGCCCAATCCTCACCTACGTCGTAGCGTTCGCTGAGCACGTCCCGCGACGGCCCCACCTCGACGCGAGCCGTGCCCCTCTCCAGCCGAAGGAACTGGTCTACCTCCGGATGAACCTCGAGGCCGATGTCCTCCCCTGGCTTGAGCGACATCACCGTCAGCTGACTGTGCTTCCCTGTCCACAGAGCGGTTCTGAACGTCGTGTTCTGTTTGGTTTCTTTCTCGATGTTCTTGACCCACATCAACGCCATTTCGTCGTGCCTCCTCTCTTATCACCACACGAACCTACGCGATCCTTTCGAGCACGAACGCGCGTGGGGAGTGCGGATGCGCGGCCTTGCAGGTGAGCGGACGGGGGTCGAGGGTAGACTCCCGCACCTCCAGGATGTGCACGCGGCCCCCAGAGACCCGGAACGCGACGCGGTGTGTGGACCCCGCCAGGCGCGCGTGATCCTCCAGCACCAGGTCGTCCACGCCGACCAGGCCGAGCGCCAAGCGAAGCTCGCGCTCGGCCGCCTGCACGGCCGGAGGGAAAGAGGAGCGTCCCCGATAGTGCTCCAGCGCCACCTCGCCGCGCCCGTAAGCCTCGGCCACGCGCGGCGCCGTGGCGGCGCCGACGCGCCCGAAGTAGAGGCCGTCCGGGAAGCAGACCACGTTCCCCGCGAAGCGATCTCCTCCCACATGGGTGCATTCCCACACGTCCGGTCGAGCTGCGAGAGCCCGTGCCACGGGTCCCCCGTACCGCGAGCAGCACGCGTCGTGCTTCCCGTGGGTGCAGACGAGGAAGAGCGGACCGGCGACCGGCTCCCCGAGTCCGTCCCACCGAGTGCGCACCATCTCCTCCAGGTCGAGGTCCAGGAGCTCTCTGACGTCGTTCACCTCGAACGTCACGAGCCGCCGTTCCTGCCTCCCGGTGAACGCGGCGAAGCAGCGGCGCGGGGACGGAGCGAGACGGTCGCGACGCTGGATCAAAAGGACACGCACGCCGAGACGGTCCTCCCGCTCGATCAGCTCCCGGCCGACGTCGATCGGTAGCCCTCCCTGGAGAAGGGCCTCGTGTCCCCAGGGGCCGGGTTGCTCCACCATCAGCCAATGGCGGATGCGGGACGCCGTCCCCGCAAGTGGCTCCCCGGCCGCGGCGGCGAGGGCCGCGCACCCGCCGGGCTCAATCACCGAGGTCCACGACCTCCAGGGCGCCCTCGCGGACCAGTCGACGGAGTAGCACCAGACGAGAATCGACGTCGAGGTCCCCGGGCAGGTCCCCAGCGGTGAACCGGTCCCGAGTCTCGGCGATGAACAGCAGATCAGAGCTCACGAACGCCGGCATGCGCAGCTCCCGGTCGCCCAATCCGACCACCGCCTCCAAGCCATCCCCCGAGACATCGAAGACGGATCCCGGGCGCCGGCGCAGGGCCGTGCTCGGACCGAGGCGACCCAGTCCGGCTACCTGGAGGAGCGCTCCGTCGAGGACCGGACGCCGGTGTGTCCAAAACTCCCGTACGAACGACGACGCGGTCTCGGACCCGGCGACCTTGTCGAACCAGGCCCGGAACTCGCCGGCCCGGACGGCCATCTCCTCGGCGAGAGCGCCGGGGTCCCGGGCGAACCCGATGGGAAGCTGCTCCCGGAAGGGAGCGTGGTCGGCCGCCTCGTTCATCACGTGGCGCCAGACATCCAGCCACGTGCGAGCCAGGATCCCCACAGTGACGTGGACGGAAACGTCCTCCTGCGCTTCCGCGTCGTGAGGGAAGCCTCGAGGGATATAGAGGGCGTCCCCGGGCTCGAGCTCCGCCTCCAGCATCGGCGAGCCCGGATCGCCGAGCTCCTTCGACCACCGCTGCTCCTTCCCCGCCAGTTCCACGATGGGCGGATACACCCGCCACGACTTCTTCCCGTGGGTCTGGAGCACGAAGACGTCGTGGGTGTCGTGGTGGACGGCCAGACCGCGCGACGTGGCTGGGGTGACGTAGGCGTTCGCTTGCACAGGGTGGGTCAGAGCGAGTTCCAGCTCCCGGCAGAACCTCGCTACGGAGGGCCGCTGACGGTGGAGGGCCTGGAGCACGATGGTCGCTCCCTGAGCGAACGCGTCGAGGACTCGCTCCGGACGGACGGTTTCCGGGACCCTGCGCGAGCCAACCGTGATGGTGTGTGTGTACGAGGAGGGCGGAATCGGCGTCCCGTCCCTGATCAAGCGGATGGCGGGAAGGCGCAAGAGCGTCCCGGTGACCAGGTGGTCGACGTCGGCCAGATTCAGGAGGTCGTCGAACGTCGCCCCGGGACGGCGGTGCAAGAGGGGGCGCTGGCCCCAGCGCCCGTCGGCGAAGCGTCTAACGTCCCCGACGCAGCGCTCCAGCGCCGCGGTCGTTGCGGTCATGGGCCGGGGCTACGCGTCTTCCTGGTCGGCGTCCTTGTCGGCGGCGTCTTCATCTACGGCGTCGTCGTCCGGATCGGCCGCGTCGGTCTCGTCGGCCTGGTCGACGTCATCGACCTGGTCGGCCTGGTCCGCGGCGTCCTGCTGATCCTTCTCGTCGGCGGTGTCGGCGTCCTCGGTGTCCGGGTCCTGAGCCGCCCGGGGAAGCCCCGTGGACTGGAGATCGACCGTTCGAATGTCCTCGTCGTTGAGCGTCCGCTCCTCGTCCATCTCTCCTCCCCTTTTCGGTGCCGGACGCTCAAGCTATGTCCGCATCGGCCTTTTGCGCAAGCCTGTCCCGAATCACTCCGCGTGGAACGCCGACAGGCGCTCCGCCTCGTCCTCGAGCTCGGTCCGCGTGCTTCGCGGGAGAGGGCCGAACGGCTCCAGCCGCACATGCCCCCTCTCGTAGCGCCATTTCCCGGCGACCGCGCCGTCGACCAGGAACGTCGAGACGGAGTGTGGGGTCTTCGTGTCGAACACGAGGGGCCGATAGGGCTCCGGGAGGATCTGGGTTCGCCGAGCGTGGACCAGCAGCGTGGCATCCCACGTCGGCAGGAAGCGGACGGGCGCCGGGGTATCTGGATCGGGGAGTGGCGCCTGGGGCAAGTCGAGGAGCTCGCCGCCTCGCTCGTCGCGGAAACGCCGCAGGCCCAGTCGCTCGACCACAGGTCGAACCGTCGTTATCTGCAGCCCTGCCCAGCTCGCGACGTCGTTCAGCGAAGCGGGGCCGTTCCCCCCCAGATATCTGCGAACGAGGTGCTGCAGCCCCTCGGTCTCGGTCGACTTCGTTCGCCCGAGCCAGTCGTCGGCCAGGCCGTACAGGTCGGCGCGCCGCTGCTCCCACGTGCCAGAGGGCGGGACGCGGACCAGGTCGAGCCACATCCCCGCTCCCGACCACGCGATCCTCGGGAAGCCTTCCGCCTGGAGCAGTTGGGTGAGCTCGGCCTGGCGTTGCGGACCGTCGGCGAGGTGCTTGCGGAGAAGCGCGGCAACCTTGCTCATGTCGAGGCCTTCGACCTGATGCCGCTGCACACGAGCCCACCACTCCCTCCGCGAGTTGCGGATGGCCGCGGCGAACAACGGGTAGTCCCCAGCAGAGACGATGTGGATCGTGGCCCGCATCAGCGTGGCCTGCACGGCGCGCCGCTGCTCGAGTGCCCTGGTCAGCGTCTCCCGGCGGAAATCATGCAAGCGGGACCATAGGGCCACGTAAGCGGACGGCGCGTATTGTGTTTGAAGCCCGGCCACGCGCTCGAGGGCGCGCGTGAGCGCAAGCCGCGACCGCTCCAGCAGGAGCTGGCGCGCGAGCAGGGCTCGATTCAGCTCTCGCGTGGACAGGACGCGCTCGGTCACGGGAGGGGAGTCTAGCCAGATAGGATTTCGAGAGTCCTTCGGAGGTCAGCTATGCCGGAACGAGCGCCCATCGATCCCGCTCTTCTCGAGCGATCCACGGCCCCGTTCCCCGACGCTCGGACGCTGCCGGCCGAGGCCTACCTCTCGCCCGAGGTCTTCGCCTGGGAGAACGCCCGCTTCTTCGAAGGCGCCTGGATGTGCGTGGGGCGCTCGACCGACCTGTTGGAACCCGGGGACCAGCGGGCGGTCCGGATCGGGTCGGAGGCCATCCTCCTGGTGCGGGGCAAGGACGGCACGCTGCGCGGCTTCTTCGACACGTGCCGGCACCGGGGCCACGAACTTCTGCCTCACGGCGAGGAGCCCATTCGTCGCGGGTTCATCCGCTGCCCCTACCACTCCTGGACCTATGGCCTGGACGGGATGTTCCGAACAGCGCCCGGATTCGCCGACCAGCCCGCGTTCGACCCCGCCGACCCGGAGCACGGCCTGGTGGCGGTCCGGGTGGAGGAGTGGGGAGGCTGGGAATTCGCCAACTGCTCGGGTGACGCCCCCGGCCTGGGTGAGCAGGTGGGGAACCTCCACCGGGAACTGGAACCCTACGAGCCCGAGCGCCTGGTGGTCGAGGCGGCGATGGACTACGAGGTGGCGGCCGACTGGAAGGTGATCTCGGAGAACTACCACGAGTGCTACCACTGCGAGAACATCCACCCCGAGCTGTGCAGGGTCACGCCGGTCGATAGCGGCGTCCAGTTCGTCCCCACCGGCCTCGTCGTCGGCGGATCCATGGACCTCATGGACGGTGCCAAGACCATGTCGCTCACCGGGGAGAGCCTCGGGGTTCCGTTCCGGCGCCTCGACGAGCGCAGGCGGCGGGAGGTCTACTACTTTCAGCTGTTGCCGAACCTTTTCATCTCCCCCCATCCCGATTACGTCCTCACCCACATCCTCGAGCCCGTCGGGCCCGGCCGCACGCGGGTCCGATGCGAGTGGCTGTTCCCACCGGAGGCCCGGGAGCGAGACGCGTTCGATCCGAGCTACGCCGTGGAGTTCTGGGACATCACCAACCGCCAGGACTGGCGGGCCTGCGAAGGCGTTCAGCGCGGCGCCTCGGGCCGCGGCTACCGGCAGGCGCCGCTCTCCGGGGCGGAGATAGGCGTCTACCAGTTCATGGCGGTGGTGACCCAGAGCTACCTGGCGGGGCGCCTCACCGGACCGGTGCCCTCGGTCCAGGAGGTCTCGACGCGCGGCTGATCCGGCAGGGCCGGGCCGTCTCTCATCTTCCTCTCAGCGTTCCGTTTTACGCTTCCCCTTGGAGGTACCGGTGCGCGTCCTGGTGGTGGAAGACGAGAGGAAGATGGCTGGCCTCCTCCGGCGAGGCCTGGAGGAAGAGGGCTACGCGGTCGATACGGCCGGCGATGGCCAGGAGGCCCTGTGGCTCGCCGGCGAGAACGCGTACGACGCTGTCGTCCTCGACGTCATGCTGCCCGACCTGGACGGCTTCGAGGTCTGCAAGAGGTTGCGCGACGGAGGGAGCTGGAGTCCGGTGCTCATGCTCACCGCGCGGGATGCAGTTCCTGACCGCGTGTCGGGGCTCGATGCCGGCGCCGACGACTACCTCACTAAGCCGTTCTCCTTCGCCGAGCTCCTGGCCAGGATCCGGGCCCTGGTGCGCAGAGGGGCCGCGGAACGTCCGCCGGTGCTGCGGGCCGGGGACCTCACGCTTGACCCGGCAACTCGACGCGTGGCCCGGGGTGAGGCGCCGATCGAACTCACCGCCAAGGAGTTCGCCCTCCTCGAGTACCTGATGCGGCACCAGGGCGAGGTCCTCTCCCGCACCAGGCTGATCGAGCACGTCTGGGACTTCGCCTACGAAGGCGACTCGAACGTGGTGGACGTGTACGTCCGATACCTCAGGGAGAAGGTCGACCGCCCCTTCGGCGCGGACTCCATCGAGACCGTCCGAGGGGCAGGGTATAGGTTGAGGGAGGAGCGGGGAGATGCGCGTCCCGATCCGGGCTAGGCTCACGCTGGTCTCGGCGGCCCTCATGGCCGCGGTTCTGGCCGGAGTCGGCGCTTTCCTCTACCTTCGCCTCCGCTCGGATCTTCTGGATACGGTCGATGCCGGACTTCGTTCTCGGGCCGAGGCGCTCCTGACGACTCTGGAGCGATCCGATGCCGGGCTGGGCGGGGGAAGCGGCCTGATCGAACCGGATGAAGCGTTCGCCCAGGTCCTCGGGCCCGACGGGGCGCTCATCGAGTCGTCCCCAGGCCTGGGGACTCGTCCCCTGGTTCCGGAAGCCGGCCTGGTCGATCTCGCTGGTACGCGGTTCCTGGACACGGAGGTCCGGACCGAAGAGGAGTCCACGCCGGCCCGGATCCTCGCCGTGCCTGCTTCGGGCGGAAGGGTCCTGCTGGTGGGAGCGTCGCTGGAAGACCAGCAGGAGGCCCTGGCCCGCCTGGCGATCCTCCTCGCGGTTGGCGGGCCGTTGGCCCTGATCCTCGCGACGGGGGTGGGATGGGTGGTCGCGGGCGCAGCCCTCCGTCCCGTGGAGCGGATGCGGGCCGAAGCCGCCGCCATCTCGGCCTCGGAGCTGGGCCGCCGGCTCCCCTCGTCCGGAACCGGCGACGAATTGGCCCGACTGGGGGAGACCCTGAACGCCATGCTGGAGCGGTTGGAGCAGGCCCTTCACCGCGAGAGGCGATTCGTGGACGAGGCCAGCCACGAGCTGCGGACCCCCCTGGCGAACCTCCGGACCGAGCTCGACCTTGCCCTCCGCCGGGCGAGGAGCCCAGAGGAACTCGAGGCAGCCCTCCGAAGCGCCGCCCAGGAGACCGAGCGGCTGGCCCGGCTGGCCGAGGACCTGCTGGTGCTTGCCCGGGCGGACCGGGGCCGGATCCCCGTGCGGCGCGAGCAGGTCGAGGTCGCCCCCTTCCTCGGTGAGGTGATCGAGGCCTTTGCCACCCGGGCGTCGGGCAGCGGGGTTTCCATCGTGGCGCGCGTTCCCGACCGCTTCCGGTCGAGCCTCGACCCTCTTCGCATCCGGCAGGCCATGGGGAACCTCCTGGACAACGCCCTCAGGCACACCCCTCCGGGCGGGAAGGTGACCGTCGAAGCCGCTCGGGCGGACGGCTTCCTCTCTTTGGTGGTGCGGGACACGGGTGAGGGGTTCCCGGCGAGCTTCCTCCCCACCGCGTTCGAGCCGTTCGCCCGCCCCGATGCCTCCCGGTCACGGACCGACGGCGGGACAGGCCTAGGGCTGGCCATCGTCCGAGCGGTGGCCCAGGGCCATGGCGGTGTGGCGGAGGCCAGCAACCACCCCGATGGTGGCGCCTCGGTGACGCTTCGGATCCCCGAATAGCTCCTCTCATCTGCGGCTCACCGTCCTCTCATCGCCCCGGGGTAATCGTGTAGCCAGGAAGTCAGGACCGCGCTGAGTAGTCGGCAGCGCAGAGGAAAGGAGGGAGCCAGATGGATCGCAGGACCAGATGGATCATCCGCGGGGCGCTCGCCCTGGCGTTGATCGCCGGCGGTACCGCGATCGCCGTCGCGAGGGGCGGCGGTGACGACGAGCCCCTCATCGGCTCGGCCCTCGAGAGGGCCACGGCGGCAGCGCTCGAGCACACGGGTGGCGGCACGGTCGTCGAGACCGAGGTCGGCGACGACGGCGCCGCCTACGGCGTCGAGATCCGGCTCGGCGACGGGAGCGTGGTCGAGGTCAGCCTCGACGAGAACTTTAATGTCATCGGCGACGAAGGGGACGACGACGGCCGGGGCGATCAGGACGGACCGGGCGACGACTGATGGCTGCGAGACTGCTCACCGTCGGCCTGGCAGCGGCGCTCGTGACCGGTGCGTGCACCAGCCAGAGCGACTCGGGCGCCACCTCCGCCCGAGGACGCCCCAACGCGATCCCCCAGCCGGTCGTGAGGAACCTCGAGGTCGCCCCGGTGAGCGAACGCGTCGACCTGACCATGCCGACGTTTTCCGATCCCACTAACATCACGAACCAGCTGTTCCCCATCTCTCGACAGGGATCCGTCTTGCTGCTCGGCCGGGTCGATGACAAGCCGTTCCGAACCGAGGTCTCGTTGCTGCCCGACAGGAGGATCATCGAGTGGGAGGGCCAGCGGGTCGAGACGCTCGTCTCTCAGTACGTCGCCTACCTCGACGGGCGCATCCACGAGGTCGCGTTCGACTTCTACGCCCAGGCCGACGACGGGTCGGTGTGGTACTTCGGCGAGGACGTGTTCAACTTCGACGACGGAGTCATCGTCGATACCCACGGCACCTGGATCGCGGGAAAGGACGGCCCGGCCGCGATGATCATGCCGGCCGACCCGAAGGTCGGTGACGTGTATCGACCCGAAAACATTCCCGGCTTCGTGTTCGAGGAGGTCACCGTGAAGTCTGTCGACCGGACGCTCGACGGCCCGCTGGGTGCCGTCGAGGGTGGGCTCGTCATCGAGGAGCTCCACATGGACGGGACTACCGAGGACAAGACCTTCGCCCCCGGCTACGGCGAGTTCTACACCGCCGGCGGAGGCGACCTCGAGGCCCTCGCCCTCGCGGTTCCCACCGATGGGCTCGCTGGACCCCCGCCGTCTGAGCTCGAGATCCTCGAGACCGGAGCGGTCGGTATCTTCGACGCGGTCCGCTCCAAGAACTGGAATGCGGCTTCGGCAATGGTCGAGGAGATGACCGCCGCATGGGAGGCGTACCGGGGTGGTGGGGTGCCGAAGATGATCGAACCGCGGACGAGTCGCGCTCTCGAGGCGCTGGCCGCCGCCGTGGAGGCGCACAGCGTGGCTCGGGCCAGCCAGGCGGCGATCGACGCCGCTCAGTGGGGCCTCGACCTCCAGCTTCGTCACAGGCCCCCGCTGGAGATCGACCTGGCCCGCTTCGACCTCTGGCTCGCTCAGCTCCAGGCCGATGCGGCGGCCCGCGACGTCGCCGCGGTGAACGGGGATTTCTTCACCCTCGACTACATCCGGGACCGGATCCTGCATGCTCTGGATGCCGCCGAAGTCACTCCCATCAACACTGAGCTCGAGGAGCTGCATGGCGCGGTGGGCGACAGAGACCTCGTGGCAGTTGCCGACGCCGCGGAGCGCCTGCGAGCCAGCCTTGGAGGGTTGCCATGATGGCCCGCCGGGCCGCAGGAGCGCTGGTCGCCGTATTGTTGACGGCTGCGGGGTGCCGTGGGGAGGCGCCCCAGCCCGGTCGGCCGGCCCCCGCCCCCGGGAACCCAGCCGCATTCGTCGAGGGAGAGCCCTACCGTCCCCAGATCGACCCCGCCGACTTCGTCGAGGTGATCGACAATCCCTACTTCCCGCTCACACCGGGGACCACCCATGTCTACAGGGGGGTCTCCGGTGGGGAACGCGAAGTGGTAAGGGTCACCGTCACCGACAACACGAAAGACATCCTGGGGATCAGCGCGACGGTGGTCCGGGACCAGGTGTTCGTGGATGGGAAGCTCGCCGAGGACACCCTCGACTGGTACGCCCAGGACCGTCAGGGCAACGTGTGGTACATGGGTGAGGACACCAAGGAGTACGAGGACGGCAAGGTCGTGAGCACCGAGGGCTCGTGGGAGGCGGGCGTCGACGGCGCCCAGGCCGGCGTGATCATGCCCGCGCAGCCGGAGATCGGCCTCACCTACCGACAGGAGTACTACGAGGGCGAGGCCGAGGACCTGGCGAAGGCCGTGGCCCTCGACGAGACCGTCGAGGTGCCCGCCGGCTTTTTCATTGGGGTCCTGGTCACGGAGGATTGGACACCGCTCGAGCCGAAGCTCCTCGAGCGGAAGTACTACGCCCCGGGAATCGGCGTGGTGTTCGAACGGCTCATCAAGGGCGGAGAAGAGGTCCTCCGGTTGGTGAGGACCCGGACCTGACGGCCTGAGTCTCGGTGGGTCCGAGACGCCAGAACCCTCGTATCCTGTCCGCATGGCCGCTCGCGAGGAGAAGCTGGACGTCGCCGGCCGGGAGGTGACGATCACCAATCCCGGCAAGGTCTTCTTCCCGCGCATCGGACTCACCAAGCTCGATCTCGTTCGGTACTACCTCGACGTGGCCGACGGGGCGCTTCTCGGCGTGGCCGGCCGGCCGATGGCGCTGAAACGGTACGTGGAGGGAGCCGAAGGAGAGTTCTTCTTCCAGAAGCGCGCGCCGAAGTCGCGCCCGGACTGGATAGAGACGGTCGAGCTGAGCTTTCCTTCCGGCCGCACCGCCCACGAGATCGTGGTGCGAGATGCGGCCCAGCTCGCCTGGATCGTCAACCTCGGATGCATCGACCTGAACCCGCATCCGGTTCGGGCAGACGACCTCGACCATCCCGACGAGCTCCGCATCGACCTCGATCCGGTCCCCGGGGTGGACTGGCCCCAGATCCGCGACGTGGCCCTGGTGACGAGGGAAGCGCTGGAGGAGATGCGGCTCGTAGCGTGGCCGAAGACGTCCGGGTCGCGAGGGTTTCACGTCTACTGCCGGATCGAGCCGCGATGGAGCTTCTTCGATGTCCGCCGGGCGGCCGTGGCGATCGCTCGGGAGGTGGAGCGGCGCGTGCCCGACCTGGCCACGAGCAAGTGGTGGAAGGAAGAACGCCACGGGGTGTTTCTCGACTACAACCAGAACGCAAAGGATCGAACGGTCGCCTCGGCGTATTCTGTGCGCCCCACTCCCGACGCCCGGGTATCTGCCCCGCTCAGCTGGGACGAGGTTCCAGGGTGCAACCCAGAGGACTTCACGGTCGAGAGCGTCCCCAGGCGGTTCGCTCGGATCGGTGATCCCTGGGAAGGCATGGACGAGGCCGCCGGGTCGCTGGATGCTCTTCTCGAGCTGTCGGCCCAGCACGAGGAGGCGGGGTTCGGCGACGCGGCCTGGCCCCCCCAGTTCGCCAAGCAGCCCGGCGAGCCACCGCGGGCCCAACCTTCGAAACGGCGGCAGGAATGGCAAGAGCCCGAGGGGCTCGTTCCCCCTCCGGCACCGGGGAAGAGAGCCGGACCGACGGGCCGTCGCCGGACGAGGATGCCGCTCATCGAGATCGCCAGGGCGGCCACCGAGGCGGAGGCTATGGAGGGATTGGAGCGCTGGAAGGCCAAGCATCCGGGCGTGTGGTCGTACCTTGCCCCCGCCGATGTCCTGGTGGACTCGATGCGGGGGCGAAGCACCACCTGGACCCGGATCCGGCTCAACCTGCGCAACGTTCCCGAGAGGGAGCGCCCGAAGCAGGAGGCCCTCGAGGTCGACTACGACCCCTGGGAAGGAGCCGAGTGGCCGGGCCGACCGACAAGTGTGGAACGCCCAAAGCGGTCCCGGTAGGGCGAACTCGAACGTCAATCGCTCGGGCAGCTTCGGAAGGGGTCGTCGGCGAGCTCGGGCCAGCGCTCGTCCTCCGTCCCGACCTCCACGGTGTAGTTCTCCTCCCGAGTCTCGACGAAGACGGCGCCCTCCGCCCGATAGAACGTCCGGGTGATGTCATAGTGGCGGTCGTCGTTCCCTCCGTCGGCGAATGCACCCACGGTGATTACGATCGTCCCCGGCTCCCCTGCGCAGTCCACCCCCGCGGCGAACTCGCCTCCCAGCGGGAAGAGCATCGGGAAGCCGACCTCGGAGCGCTCCGTGCGCATCTGGACCAGCGAACCGTCGTCGAAGGAGAAGACCTGACCGGTTCGGTGGGGATGCATCGGACCTCCGAAGTCAACGACCATCTCCGCTCCCGCCTCTCCATCTGTTTGGACGGTCATGAGGAGGGAAGGCACGTCGGGCATCCAGTCGATGGGCGTGATGGGAGCGACGAACGTCGCCCCGCCCGGATGCTCGACGACCAAGAAGTACCGGCACCTCGGCGGCCGACCCTCGTCCCCAAAGACGCTGGTGCGGTCCGACCTCCCGTCGCCGGTAACGTCACTCTCGATCGCGCGTCCCACGCGCCGGTACGTCTCGGGTAACTCCTCCGACTCCTGCAATGGGCACCCCTCAGGCGTGGGGGTCGGCGTTGACGCCTCCACCGAGGGCGAGGATGTCACCGTTGGACCAACGACGGGCTCATCACCCGGCGTGAAGACTCCGGTCAGGTTGAAGGCCCGAGCGAGGCCGACGAGTCCCGCTGCGGAGCCGAGCAGGATCGTCGCGGCCAGCGAGATCGTCTGCGCCCGGCGGACAGCACGGCGACGGCGCTTGCCCCGGACAACGCGCTCGAAAGCCCCCGCCGGGCTGGGCGGCTCGGCGAGGTCCTTCAAGCCCTCTCGGATGAGGTCATCAAGATCCGACAACGTCGTCCTCCCTCGCGCCCAGCGTTCGGGCCAAGCTTCGACGGGCCCTGTGCAGAGTCGTCTTCACGGTCCCCTCGCTCACCGCGAGGAGTCGGGCCACTTCGCCCACGTCGTGCCCCAGGTAATAACGGAGCACCACGACCTCCCGCTGGCGGCTGGACAGTCCCGCCAGCGCCCTGCGAAGGTCCAGGGCGGCTTCGGCATCCGGAGGCTCGCGCCGTGGCGGGTCCATGCGGGCGCGAGCCCGCCGTTCCGCGAGGATCCGCCGCCATCTGCTGCGGACCAGGTTCATCGCCACTGTCGTCACCCACGCGCCGAGCGACTCGATACGCTCCCCCCGCTCAGAGCGTTCCCAGGCCCGGGACAATGCCTCGCACACAGCGTCCTCGGCCGCGGCCCGGCTCCCCGAGGCCAGGGTTACAGCCGCCACCAGCTGCGGATACTCATCCTCGAGGAATGCCCTGATGGTGGCCTCGTCCAGTGCCACTCCTTCCACCCGGACCGACGCACAGCACCGTCGTCCGGTTGACGGTCATATCCCATTGTGGGCTCCGGCGCGTTGTGGGCCGTGAACCACGTGCCTTCTCCCGGCGTCTGAAGGTGGAAAACGGAGGCTTCCTGGGGGAACCGATCCAGGGCCCACCGTGTAGCAGTGTTCGGGGCCACGCTCTCGGCCGGAAGAAGGGAGAGGGAGATGAGGACGAGGATGTTCTTCCTGCTCCTCGCGGTGGTCCTGTCCGCGTGCACGTCCCAGCTGCCTCGGTCGACCGACGATGTCGAACCGGCCGCCCCGGCGCCGGGCGGGGTCCTGCTCCTCGGATCAAACATCGGCGTGAAATCTGTCGATCCCGTGACGGGGGACGTCCTCTTCGAGGGTTCGGGCGTGCCCGCGCTGGGCGATTGGTCCCGGGTGTTCACCACGGACGTCTCGGGCGGGGCCACCACCCTGGAGGCGAGCGACGCCGTAACCGGAGCTCTGGTGTCGAGGGTCTCTCTTCCCGGCAAGCTGAGCGCGCGGGTGGCAGCCGGCGACGGGTCCCTTGTGGCGCTGATGGCTCCCCTCGCCGACGGGCGGAGTCCGTGGATCCCCGAGCCCCGATCCTCCACCACGATCGTGGTGGCCGACCCGACCGGTGACGACGAGCCTACCCCCTACCGGCTGAGGGGTAACTTCGAGCCCGAAGCGTTCTCCACCGACGGCGAAAGCCTGTACCTGATCCGATTCGTACCTCCCATGGATCCGGTCGCCTACCGCGTGGCTCGGCTCGATCTGGGGAGGGGCAAGGTCTTACCGGTAGGCACACGCACGAAGAGCGCCGTCGTTGAGACGATGAGTGGGACCCGCCTTGAGCAGCTTCCATCCCCGGACGGAGACATGCTCTACACCCTCTACACGACCCAGCCGGCCGCCTACGCGGAGGGGCACGCCCACGTAGGATCTCCGGTCACGTTCGTCCATACGCTGAGCATGGATGAAGGATGGGCGCACTGTGTCGTCCTCCCGAAGCAGCTGTGGGGAGCAGACCCGGTCGACGAGGCCATGGCGTTGTCGCCAGACGGCGACCTCCTGTACGTGGTGGACACGGCGCGCGACCTCGTGGCGGTGATGGATACGGAGGACGTGAAGGTCATCGAGAACGAGAAGGTCGACTTCGAGCCCGCGCGAGGCGCCGAGACCCAGGCGATCGTCACCCCCGATGGCACCCTGTTCGTCGCTGCGGGGTCGCAGGTGTGGGCTCTCGACCCCGCCGCCCTTCGGCCTGTGGAGACCTGGACGATGGAAGCTCCGGTCGCCGCGCTCGGGTCCGGGCCCGGTGGGCTCTACGTGGCGATGCCGAGAACGGTCACCATCATCGATCCGTCGACCGGGAAAGCGGCGGCCTCGATCCCTTCTCCGGCGGTCGAGGACACGGCGTTCGTCGGGATGGTCGCTCGAAGCTAGCGGCAGACGAATTGGGTCCTTGCGTAAACGTCTCCGCCCTCCCGAGCGTAGAGACAATAGCTGGAGGTGAGAGCCGAACGGCCCGACGGAGCCGCGGAGTCAGTCGACTTCGACTCCTTCTTCCGAGAGCACTTCCCGGGGGTGGCACGGGCCGCAGCGCTGGTGGCCAGGGATCTCTGGGTCGGACAGGATCTCGCCCAGGAGGCCTTCGTTCGGCTCCACCCTCGTTGGCGGGATATGGAATCGTTGGACCACGCCCGGAACTTCCTCTATCGGGTGGCGATTAACCTGGCCAGGTCGCAGCTTCGAAGGCAGCTGCGGCTCCGCCGGCTCGGGCTTTCGGGACGCGAAGAGACTGATTCGGCGCCAGACCCCTTGGCGCGAACGCTCGACTGGCTCCAGGTCTCCGAGGCGCTCGCGGAACTGAGCTCCCGGCAGCGGGCCTGCGTCGTGTTGGTCGACTACGTCGACATGGACCCGGCTGCCGCGGGCAGCATCCTGGGGATCCGCCCCGAGACCGTTCGGGTTCACCTGTTGCGCGGGCGCCGGGCGCTGAAAGAGACGCTGGGGAGATCCCGTGCGGAGGAGGAGGAATGAACTCAGCAGATCCCGAGATCAAGGAGCGCCTTTCCCACGCGGTCGATGCGGTGCGTTTCGATGTCGAGGAACGGCTTCGGATCGTCCACCAACGGAGCTCCGCGCGAGTGAGGGCGCGGCGCGTGGCCACGGTCGCTCTGGCCGCGCTGATCGCCTTGGGGGCGGTGGCGGCCGCCTGGCTGCTCCTACCGCTCCGTAGGGAGGCCGATCGCGCGGGAGAGGGAGCGCCTGCGGGCAAGATCGCCTACACGCGGCTCACGGTCGAGGGCGAGAAGCTCAACTACGACGTCTATGTTGCGAACGCCGATGGCTCCGATGTCTCGCCATTGATTACGGGACCCGATGCCGCCTACGCTCCGACCTGGTCCCCGGATGGAACCAGGATGGCGCTCATCGCCCGTGCTGCGGACGCAACCTCGCTTGAGTTGCGGGTGATCAACGCGGACGGCAGCGGGGCGCGCTCGATCATCGACGGACCTCCGCCAGTGGAGGATACGGCCCCCGCCTGGTCGCCGGATCGGTCGCGCATAGCCTTCATCGCGAATGAGGGATTGGAAGGGAAAGCCTTGTGGACGGTCGGCGCGGATGGTAGCGGTGCCCATCGCGTGCTGCGCGGAGACTGGCGGCAGGTGGGGTGGTCCCCGGACGGGACGAAGCTCGCTGTGGCCGGTTCCGGCGACCGCCCCGATTACGGGCTCTACGTCGTTGGTGCGGATGGGAGGGGGCTCACTCGGTTGGTCGAGTTCGACAAGTCGGTGGCCTTCCCCAGCTGGTCTCCGGACGGCACGCGCATCGCGGTCATGGTGCAGGATCCCGCAGACGAGTTCGACTACATGTGGGACATCTACGTCGTGAATGCCGACGGGACAGGCCTCACCCCATTGACGGGATGGGAGGGGTTGGACGGCTTCCCCGTCTGGTCGCCCGACGGCCGATGGATCGTGTTCTGCAGTGACCGGGACGCCATCGCGGAGGAGCTCCGACAGAATCGGGCCGGCGAGAGCTGGTTCGGAGCGTCGCTTTACCTCATGCGACCGGATGGGTCAGGGGTGCACCGGATCGTCGACGCGCAGGGGACGACCATCTGCCCCACCTCCTGGGTGCGCTGATCGCCCCGCGCGCGACCGCTAGGCCGGGCGACGCTGGGCCCGCGGGTGACATGCCGACGCCGCCTCGGCCAGGGCGTCCAGTTCAGCATTGGAGCGGTCCGGCCACAGGCCACGCTCTGCGACCAGATCCAGGAATGCCTCCACACAGATGGGATCGAAAAGGGACCCGCTCGCGGCCGCGATGTGTGTCAGGGCTTGGTCCAGGGGCCAGGCGGGCCGGTAGGCTCGATCGGAGGTCAGCGCGTCCCACACGTCGGCCACGGCAGCGATCCGGGCGGCGAGCGGGATGGCTTCGCCGGTCATGTGGTCCGGGTATCCCGTGCCGTCCCACCGCTCGTGATGGTGGCGGATCACGGGCAAGGCGCTGCGTAGCGAGGGCGCGCGGCTGGCCATCTCCCACCCCACGCCCGGGTGCGCCTCGATCCACGTCCACTCGTCGTCCGTCAGGCTCCCGGGTTTGTTCAGGACGTCGTCGGGCACCCCGATCTTCCCGATGTCGTGGAGGTAAGCCCCCTGAGCAAGCGTCCGCAGGGAGTCGGGGCCGAGATCCAGGCGGAGCCCGATGCGGACCGAGAGGTCGGCGACGCGGGAAGAATGGCCGTGGGTGTAGCGGTCCTTCGCTTCGACCGCGCCCACGAGCGCGTTCAAGGCTTCCGGGTAGCCTCGGGCGATGTGCTCCAGGGGATCCGTGATGGAGACCCCGGCGATGGCTCCCCGAACGCTTCGGACCCGACGGGACTCGGCAACGACGGCCCAGGCCGCCGCGGCGAATCCGGCCAGCAGGTACGCGTGATAGTCCCACCAGGAGATCCGCCACAGCTGCCCGACCTCGAAGGAGATCAGGGCATCGACCGACAGCCAGCACGCGACCACCAGGCCCAGCTGCACCCTGTCCCGCCCCAAGCGCCAGCGGCGCCAGTGCGTGCCGCCCGTCGCCAAGAGGATCAACCCGCTGGCCACGATGACGAGATGGGTCAGGGTGGACTCCCCCGAGAAGGGGCGATCGCCTAGCCCAGCGGTCGGGCGCACCACGATCCAGAGTGACCACGCAACCGCGGCTGCCGAGACCGCAGCGAGCGTGGCCCGGGGGAACCGGTTGACCAGACGCTTGGGGCCGCTGGTCTGCCTCGTGGCCGCGGATCCTAAGCAAAGGGCGAATCCGATCATGGCCAGGACGGGGAACCTGGCCACCCACATGTTCATGGGCCGCCCGCCGATGCCGGGGGTAGTCAAACCGTGGGCAAGCATGAACGCGCCGACGAACACGCAGCCCAGGGCGAGCAGGACCGGAGCGGCCTGCCGGGCGTGAGCCGCCACCAGCGCCGTGATCAGCGCGACGAGGAGGGCGCAGGCGGCGATACCGCTGACCACGACCAGGTGGAACTGGGCCGACTCGAACACCACGTCCAGCTTGGGGACCGCTCGAAGCGTGATCGTTGCACCCAGAGGCGCCACCAGGAGAAGGACGAGAAGGCCCGTTCCAGGGCCACCCAGCTCACGCAGGAGACGGCGGGTCGGTCGCCAGATTCTCAGCCTCGCCAGGCCAGCATGCGTGCTCATCGCTTTCCAGGATCGACGCCTGAGGGACACGGCTTGAGCGGGTTCGACCACCTTGGTCCCATTTCAGTACCGATGGGCTGTCCTGGGAATTGCCCGAACCTCGCCCCTGTCTCGCCTCAGCTCGTGCGGAGCGCCTGGCACCGGTGGGATCGGTGGCCGGAATACGGGCGCGGCCCGAGAGGTTTCTTCCGGCAGTGCGGCGTAGGCTCGTCTCGCACGCATGCAGAGAGGGAGGAAGCTCGTCGGGCCGAAGGCTTAGCTTGCAAGGTGCGCCAAAGAGGAGGCGAACGGAAATGGAAGACCAGAGAGTCATCGGCCGGATCAATGAGCTCGCCGACGAGGAGCACCAGCTCTGGCAGAAGGAATCGCGCGGTGAGGCCACCGACGGCGATCGCAAGCGCCTGAACGAGATCTCCGTGACCCTGGACCAGTGCTGGGACCTGCTCCATCAGCGGCGAGCGCTGCGGTCGGCCGGCGAGGATCCGAACCAAGCACGGGTCCGTGACGAGGGAACGGTCGAGGGATATCTGGCCTGAGCCCGTCCCCTCTCGAACGGAGGAGAGAGCCGTGGGCGTGATCGCCCTTGTGGCGGGAACTTTCCTCATCATCCTGATCCTGTGGGAGACGTTCGAGTCCATCGTCCTTCCTCGCCGCGTCGCCCGGCGGCTCCGACTGACGCGAGTGTTCTTCAGGAGCCTGTGGCGGGTGTGGGCGGCTATCGGCCACCGCTTCCGACCCGGGAACCGGCGAGAGAACTACCTGAGCGTCTTCGCTCCGCTGTCCTTCCTCTTGCTGCTGATCCTGTGGGCAGGGGGTGTGATCCTCGGATTTGCGCTGGTCCAGTGGGCGCTGAAGACCCCCGTCTCGCCAGGCGGGAGCGCCGGGTTCGGGACTCTGCTCTACCTGAGCAGCACGACCTTCGTGACTCTCGGCCTCGGTGACGTGACTCCGGGTTCCCCCGCAGGCCGGGCGATCACCGCCGTGGAGGGGGGCGCCGGGTTCGCCTTCCTGGCGCTCGTCATCGCCTACCTTCCCGTGCTGTACCAGGCGTTCTCCCGTCGTGAGGTCCGCATCTCCATGCTGGACCAGTGGGCAGGCTCGCCTCCCAGCGCCGTGGAGCTGCTCCGAAGAGCCGGACGATACGGTGCCACGAATTCCGTCGACGGACTCTTGACCGACTGGGAATACTGGTCGGCCGAGCTGTTGGAGAGCCACCTCTCCTATCCGATCCTGGCTTACTTCCGGTCCCAACACGACAACCAGTCCTGGCTGTCCGCTCTCACGACCATCCTCGACCTGTCCGCGCTGGCGCAAGCGGGTGTGGACGGCGTCTCCACCTGGCAGGCCCGCCGGACCTTTGCGATGGCCCGCCACGCAGTGGTCGACCTGACCCAAGTCTTCGGGACACCGCCCGCACATCTCCCCGTGGATCGCCTCTCTCCCGATGACCTGTCGGGCATGAGGAAGCTGCTCGAGGGCGCCGGCGTCCGGCTCGAGCCGGAGGCGGAAGAGCGGATAGTCAAGTTCCGAAGGATGTACGAGCCCTACGTCCAGGCTCTCTCGAGACTGCTAGACATGCCACTCCCACCCCTCCTGCCGCAGGCCGGCGTAGCCGACAACTGGCAGACATCGGCGTGGGGCCGTCAGGGCGGGGGACGGAGGCTCAACGGCTAGCGCTTCGCCGGGAGCACGAACTGCACCCTCGTGCCTCGGCCGGGCTCGATCTCGGCGGTGATCGCGCCGCCATGTGCCTCGACAAGGCTCTTGGCGATGGCCAGTCCGAGGCCCGCACCTCCCGATTCGGACGCTTTCACGAACCGGTCGAAGACATGGGGGAGATCCTTCGCGGGTATGCCCGGCCCGGTGTCCGTGACCGTGAAGGCGATCCCGCCGTCCTCCGCGCGCCGGGCCTCCACGACCACCGAGCCGCCTGCGGGTGTGTGGCGCACGGCGTTGTGGAGCAGGTTGGCCAGCACCTCCCCGATCCGCACCGGGTCTGCCTCGACGGAGGGAAGGTCCGCCGCCGCCCGCAGCGCGAGGTCGATGCCGCCGGCCGCCGCACTCGATCGGAACGCCGCCACGGCGTCCGTCACCAGCTCGGCCGGATCGAGCGATTCTCGATGGAGCCGGAGGGCTCCCGCCTCCGCGGTTGAGAGCGTCTGGAGGTCCTCGAGGAGCCTGGACATCACCCTGGTTTCCTCGAGCACGGGTTCGACGTGGGCGCGATCCGGCGGGTAGACGCCGTCGACCAATCCCTCGAGGTTCCCCTGGATCACCGAGAGCGGCGTGCGCAGCTCGTGCGTGACGTCGGCGAGGAGGTTCCGACGGTGCTGCTCGCCGGCCTCGAGCTTCTCGGCCATGGCATTGAACGAGCGGGCCAGGCGCCGCATCTCCCGTGAGCCCCGCTCCTGGAGCCGGACGGCGTAGTCTCCCGCGGCAACGCGATCGGCCGCCTCCATGACGTCCCCGACCGGGACGGCCATGCGCCGGACCGCCCGCCCGACGGCGAAGAAGGCGAGCAACAACCCGAAGCTGAGGACGACGACGGCGGGTCCGAAGCCACCGTCCCGTTCGCCGTCGAAGATCCCGGAAAAGAGCCCCCAGGCGAGTGCGTTGACCACGAACATGAGCCCGAAGAAGAGCAGCAGGAACACAGCCACGCGGCGGGCAAAGTGCCGTCGCATCCCGCGCCACGGCTCCGCCCCGGAGGGTGGGAACGGCTCGTCCTCCGGCCACCACGGCGGTCGCCCTGCCCTGCCGTGGCCCCACTTGCCTCCCCACCACGGCGGCCCGTGAGGATGATCGTGCCGATGCTCAGGCATCGGTGAAGCGGTATCCCACTCCGCGCACGGTGAGCAGATAGCGTGGCCTCCCGGCCGCCGGCTCGATCTTCTTCCGGAGGTTCTTCACGTGGGCATCGATGGCTCGCTCGTAGGATTCGAATGCCACCCCGTGGATGGCGCCGAGAAGCTGGCCGCGGGTGAATACCCGGCCGGGCTCTCGCATGAGCGTGGCCAACAATTCGAACTCCGTCGGAGTGACCTCGACCGGCCGTCCGGCGACGGCCACGCGCATGCGTGCAACGTCGAGCTCGACGTCGGCAACGCGGAGCACCTCCGGTCCGGTGGTGCGCGCCGCGGTCGACCGGCGGAGCACTGCTCGGATTCGCGCAACGAGCTCCTTGGGGCTGAACGGCTTGACGACGTAGTCGTCGGCGCCGAGCTCCAGCCCGACCACGCGATCGGACTCATCTCCCCGCGCCGTGAGCATGACGATGGGGACGTTCGAGGTTCGACGGAGCTCCCGGGTGACGTCGAGGCCGTCGCGGCCGGGAAGCCTCAGGTCGAGCACGATCAGATCGGGTTTGTGCCCGCGCGCGCTGGCCAGCGCCGACTCCCCGTCCCCGGTGACGATGACCTCGAACCCCGCGTGGGCGAGATAGTCGCGAACCAGCCGCGCGATCTTCATTTCGTCCTCAACGACCAGGATGGTGCTCATGGCGACCCTTGTCTGCGCCGAAGCGTGACGAAGGCGGGGGGCGGAGGCAAGCGGCTCCGCCCCGAAGTCTCGTGACCCCTCCGTTTAGGCGCTCGCGGAGTCTCCCGGACGGTTGCCCACGCCTTCCTCGTGTTGCCGGCGGTGCCATTCGTCGAACATCTCGCGGCCGCCCTTCCACGGGCCGGGGCCCCCATGCGGGTGGGGGTGGTCCCCCCAGCGCCCGCGCCAGAACAGCCGGCCGAGCAGGAAGAACAGTCCGATGAAGAGCAGCGGGAACAGGAGGAAGCCGAACGGGAAGAACCCGTACCCCAACCCGTGCCCGTATCCGGGCCCGATCACCCGGACGACTTCTCCCGCGCGGCCGCTCTCCACAACAGCCTGGTGGAGCCCCGCGTTGTAGGCTCCCACGCCGATGGCGGTCGCCACCAGGATCGCCACCAGAACGATCACGATTCCCATCCCCCGTCGCATTCTCTGCCTCCTCTCGACGGCGTCCTTCCTTCCGAGGGCCATGGTGTGCCTCGTGTGTGTAGGGAACGTGAACGCCGCGAGGAGGTTCGGAGACTAGGCAGACTCCGGCATCAGCCGGTCGAGCTCGTCCGCCAGTCCTGCCAGATCAGGGAGCTCCGCATCGCGGGGAGCGCGGCTCTTCGCCCCGAGGCGGTTGATCCACACCGTCTTCAGCCCCAACTTCGCCGCGGGCCTGAGGTCGTGGAAGGGGCTGGCCGCCACGTGGACCAGGCGCTTGCGGTCTGCCTTGGACCGCTCGAAGAAACGCTCCCAGTGCCCGGGCTGGGGCTTGTAGGAGCCGGCATCGGCGGCGGTGATGGTGAGGTCGACACGCACCCCGATCTGCTCGATCGAGGCGGGAAGGAGATCGGGGTCGATGTTCGACAGGATCGCCAGACGCCACCCTCGCGTTCGTAGCTGGGCGAGCGCGTCCGTCACCTCCGGGAAGGGGGGCCACAGAGGGAGCGAGTCCGCCAGCGAGCCATCGAGTCCGAACGGGAGGTCCCGGCCTTCGATGGCGCCGATGGCCACGAGAGATCGGCGGAGAACCTCCCGGTACGCCAGGGGCTGTCCGCCTACCTGGACTTCCTGGACCAGCGGTTCGACCGTGTGATGGATCTTCACCAGGCGGTCGGCATCGGCATCCGGCCAGATCCGACTGAAGGCGGCCCTCATCCCGCCCTCCCAGTCGATGAGGGTCCCGTAGCAGTCGAACGTAGCCCAGCGGTCGGCCATGGGCGCAGTCTATGGTAGGAACGAAAGCGATGGCAGCAGGCGCTATCGAGATCCAGAACCTGGTCAAGCGGTACGGGCGAAAGCTCGCCGTCGACGAGGTTTCCCTCTCCGTTCGGGAAGGGGAGACCTTCGGCTATCTGGGGCCCAACGGGGCCGGCAAGACGACCACGATCCGTTGCATTCTCGGCCTGATTACCCCGACCGCGGGAGCGATCCGAGTCCTGGGCCATGACGTGCGTCGCGAGCTCGGCGCCGTGCTCGGCCAGGTCGGCTACCTTCCCGGTGAATTCAACTTGTGGCCTCAGCTGACCGGGGAAGACTGCCTGGAGTATCTGGGCTCGCTCCACCCCCGACCTCCCGTGCGCCGCAACGAGCTGTGCGACCGGTTCGAGCTGTCGAAGGCCGATCTGAAGCGGCAGGTTCGGCTGTATTCGCGAGGGATGAAGCAGAAGGTCGGCATCATCCAGGCGTTTCAGCACAGCCCTCCGCTGGCGATGATGGACGAACCGACCGAGGGTCTGGACCCGCTGATGAAGGAGCGGTTCGTCGACCTGCTCGGCGAGCATCGGAGGACCGGCGGGACGACGTTCCTGTCTTCCCACATCCTGTCGGAAGTTGAAGAGACCGCCGATAGGGTGGGGGTTATCCGGGCCGGAAGGCTGGTCCGGGTGGGGGCGGCGGACGACCTCACCGGCGAGCGCATCCGCCACTGCACCGTGGTCCTCAAGGAACCGCTGGCCGACCGGTCTCGTCTCTCTCTCCCCGGCGTGTCGGCGTTCGAGGGGGACGGTACCCGGTTCCGATTCGAGTACCGGGGAGACATGCAGCCCCTCATCGAGGCGCTGGCGACGCTGCCGGTCCAGGAGTTCCTGTCTGAGCCGGAGAGCCTCGCCGAGGCCTTCTTCGAGGTCTACGCGGGGGAAGGGTGATGCTGCGCGTCCTGCGTCAATCGGTGGGACAGCTGGCCCGGACCATGGGCTTCCTGACCCTGGGAGCGGCCGCCTTCCACTACCTCGTCCTGCTGGCATCGTCGGCGTTCCTCAGTGACACCGGTCTCGAGGTGTTCGAGAACGCGCCGAAGTTCTTCACCCAGCCGCCCGAAGCGATCGAGGCCTTCCTCGGCGGCTCCGTAGACTTCTTCACCCCGGCAGGGTGGGTGGCCTCGGCGATGACCCACCCCGTCACGTTGGCCATCTTCACCGGGGCCGCCCTCTCGGTGGCGGCCGGCGCGGTGGCTGCGGAAGTGGAGCGAGGGACCGTCGATCTCGTCCTGGCGCGGCCCGTCGGCAGGGTGAGGTTCCTTCTCGGCAAGGCAGCGGCCACGGTGACCGCGGTGACGGCCGCGGAAGCCGGAGCGCTGGCGGGCGTGCTCGTGGCCACGCTCACGGTGAAGCGAATGGACGAGCTCACCATGGCCGACCTGTGGCGGCCGTTCCTGGGATCGTGGTTGCTGTTCGTGGCCCTGGGCATGGTGGGCCTCCTGCTCTCGGCGCGGACTAGTCTGCGGAGCAGGGCCATCGGGATGACCGTCGGTCTCATCGTGGTCTGGTACTTCGTGAACTTCATCGCTCTCTTGATCGATGAGGTTTCCGGCGCGCGCTACGCCTCACCGTTCCACTACTTCCGAGCCGCCGACTTCCTTTCCGGGAAGGCGATCGCCGTGGACGCGGTCGCTCTCGCCGGCCTGGCGGCGGCGGCGCTCGCCGCCGCCCTGTGGTGGTTCTCCCGGCGGGACCTGACGCGGTAGGGCAGCAGTGTCGGAACCCGACGGCCTCGTGGTGGTGGTCCAGATTCCCACGGGTTCTAGGAACAAGTACGAGTTCGACCGCCAGCGTCCGTGATGGAGGAGCGGAAGCTCGGACTCTCCGGACTGACCGTGCCCGTTGTCGGCATGGGCACGTGGCGCACCTTCGACGTGAGGGGACGCCGCGCCGAGCACAACGCCCGCTCCGTGGTGGATACCGCTCTCGAGGGAGGTGCGCGGCTCTTCGACTCCTCTCCGATGTATGGCCGGGCGGAAAGGGTCCTCGGCGCCGCGCTGGACGGGCGGCGCGACGGGGCCCTGGTGGCCACGAAGGTGTGGGCCAGAAAGGTCGAGGAGGCCAGGGACCAGGCGCGTCGGGCCCTCGGCTTCTTTGGCGGGCGCGTCGACCTCTACCAGGTGCACAACCTGGTGGCCTGGCGAGAGCAGCTCCGGCTGCTCGATGAGCTGCGAGATGAGGGACTGGTCGCGGCCATCGGGGCGACCCACTACAGCTCGGCAGCGTTCGGCGAGCTGGCCGAGGTGATGCGGTCGGGACGGATCACAGCAGTGCAGGTCCCCTACAACCCGTTCCAAAGAGAGGTCGAGGACCGGCTGTTGCCGCTCGCGGAGGACCTCGGGCTGGGAGTGGTGGTGATGCGTCCGTTCGCCGAGGGTGCGCTCATGAGGCGGGTTCCCGATCCGGGAGGGCTCGCTCCGCTGGAGAGGTACGGCGTGAGGACGTGGGGCCAGGCGCTACTCAAGTGGATCCTCAGCGACCGCCGGTGTCACGTGGCCATCCCGGCCACGTCGAACCCGGGGCACATGGCCGAAGACGCGGCGGCTGGGAACCCACCCTGGTTCGAACCGCCGGAGCGAGAGCTGGTTGCCAGGCTGGCGATGGGGTAGGAGGAACGTGTTGGGACGATCGCAGAGGGAGGCAACAGGGATGACCGACGAGAGGGTGTGGACGGAAGAGCTCAGGGTCAAGGGAGACGCGTTGGTAGGGAAGATCCGCGAGCTCGTTCGAGAGGGCAACGTCCGGCGGATCATCATCAAGGACTCCGAGGGCCGGAGCATGATCGAGGTTCCGCTGACCCTGGGGGTCGTGGGCGCGTTGGTGGCCCCGGTGTGGGCCGCGATCGGTGCCATCGCCGCTCTGGCGGCCGACTGGTCTATCGTGGTCGAACGGCGAGAGGCGTCCACCGGGAAGAGTGGTGCCAAGCGGTCCGGAGGACCGTCTGGCGGGAAGGCTCGATAGATCATGAAACAGGCCGTGAGACGGGACCCCGAAGTCGCGTGCACCCACATCCCGGCAGAGCTCGCATCTCCCCGGACGGACACATGCGAAGGTTGCGGAAGCGGCACGAACCTTCGCGTCTGCGTCAGCTGCGGTCACGTCGGGTGCTGCGAGTCACAGCTCGCGCATAACACGGCCCATGCCCGAATCAGCGGACACCCGGTCATCAGGTCGCTTCCCCTTTCGACGGGGTCGTTCACCTGGTGCTACGAGTGCCGGCGGTACATCTGACACAGGCCCGACTGTCCAGTCTCTCGCGCGCCCGATAGGCTTTCTCCCGCCATGCCGGACGTTGGCATCGTCGTCGCCGGTCCTCTGGCCGCCCTTCCCGGCCTGGCGAGAGCGGCGGAGGAGCGGGGGTACGAAAGCGTGTGGGTGGCCGAAACCTCGTCGACCGCCTACGTCCAGGTCGCCCTTGTCGCCGAAGCGACTTCTCGCGTGCGAGTGGGAACAGATATCGCCCTGGCGTTCCCCCGCAGCCCGACCGTGACCGCTATGACCGCCCGGGATCTCGCTGAGGTCTCGGGGGATCGGTTCATCCTGGGCCTGGGCTCGCAGGTGAAGCGGATCAACGAGCGGCGATTCTCGGTGCCGTTCGAGCATCCAGCACCGAAGATGGAGGAGTACGTCGAGGTAGTGCGGGCGGTGCTGGGGACGTTCCGGGGTGAGCCCATCGACCATCGAGGGCGATTCTTCACTGTCACCATGCCGCCCTTCCCCGGCGCGATGCCGGTCGGGGAAGTCCCCATCTACCTTGCGGCGGTGAATGCGCGGATGTGCGAGGCGGCGGGGCGGGTGGGGGACGGAGTACTCGGCCATCCACTGACGTCGCCGAAGTACGTGGCCGAGGTGGTCCGCCCGGCGGTGGAGCGCGGCGCGACGGCCGCCGGGCGCGACCCCGCCGACGTCAGCGTGACCACCAGCGTGATCCTCCAGCTGGGGGACGACGACACGCGCAACCGGTTCGAGGCCGCGCTCCAGATCGGCTTCTACGCCACGACTCGGACGTACGCGCCCGTCCTCGCGCTGCACGGCTTCGAGGACCGCGTGGGGCCACTCCGCGAGGCGTACGCTGCCGGCGACCTCGCTAAGCTGGCCGAGCTCTCCATGCCGATGGTTGACACGTTCGCCGTCACGGGCCCGGCGGAGGAGTGCAGAGAGCGCCTGGCCGCCTTCGACGGGCTGGTGGACCGGATCATCCTCGGCGGAGCGTGGGTCGGTCCCGACCGACAGGCCATCGCGGAGAACTTCCGCCGCATCCTGGACACGTTCTCCCCCGCCGCCTGAAGGAGAGAGGCCTCGACGGATGCCGTTCTACCGGCGACCGGACGGTTGTCGCCTCTACTTCGAGCTCCACGGCGAGCCATCGTCTGAACCGCTCGCCCTGCTGGAAGGTTTGGGAGGCGACATCCCTGGTTGGGGGCGTCATGTGGAGGCCCTGGCCCGTGAGCTTCGGGCGATCGCCTTCGACTTCCGCGGGAACGGGCGCTCGGACAAGCCCGACGAGCCCCAGACCATGCGGACGTTCGTCGAGGACACCGTGGGGCTCCTCGACCACATCGGCGTTGAGTCGTCACACGTGTACGGGCAGTCGTTCGGAGGGATGGTGGCGCAGGAGCTCACGCTCACCCGGCCGGAACGGGTCCGCTCCTTGATCCTCGCTGCGACCCATCCCGGCGTGAGCCACGCGGTCAAGCCGCGTTCGAAGGTCCCCAAGGATCGTCCCTGGCTCGCGCTCTACTCCCCGGCGTTCGTGCGGGACCAGCCGGAGCGACTGGGCCAGCACCGCCGGGTGGCCCATCGGAATCCTCAGCCGAGTCACGCCGCCCGCCGACAGTGGGAGGCGATGCGTGAATTCGATTCGTACGATCGACTGCCACGGGTCCGGGTGCCCACGCTGATCCTCCACGGTGCGCAGGATCTGACCATCGACCCGGAGAACGCGCGGGTGCTCGCGGAGAGGATTCCGGGTTCGAGACTAGTGATGCTCGATGGGGCCGGACACGTGTACCACTGGGAGCGGCCGGACGAAGCCAGCCGAGTCGTGCTCGAGTTCGTCCGAGAGGTGAGCGCCGGCCGATGAGCTACCCACCGGAGGAGGTCCGCAGGCTGGCGGAACAACGTGCGGAGCGTCGTCGGGCGAGGGACTTTGGGGCGGCGGACGAGCTGCGAGAACGGATCCGGGCCCTGGGCTTCGAGGTCACCGATCACCCCGACGGGCGCTTCGACCTCTCGCCTGAGGACCCCGCGCGAGCCGAGGCGCAGCACCGGGTCAGGCCGGAGGAAGTTCCGTCCGTCCTCGAGGAAGCCCCAACCACCGACGCCACGGTGCAGTGGCTCTCGGAGGGCTGGCCCGGAGACGTGCTCCGGGGTATCGGGTCGTTCCGCCGTTTCGAGGGCGGTCGGTCGGTGGATCACGTGGTGGTGGAGGCGCGGCGGGAGCCGCCGGGGACGTGGCCCGAGGACCTCGAGGTGATCCGCCTGGCCGAGGACCCGGGTTTCGGCGCGTCGCGCAACGCCGGTCTGAGGCGCGCGCACGGCCCGGTGGTCCTGATCGCCGATGGGTCAGTGGAAGCGGATGGTGACCCGTACACGCCACTCGAGAACGCCCTCGCGCACCCATCCGTGGCCATCGCCGGGCCCTACGGTCTCGTTACTACCGACCTCCGTCAGTTCCGCGAAGCCGAAGGCCCGGAGGTCGATGCTGTGGAGGGTTACCTGATGGCGGTCCGCCGCGAGCTGCTCGCCCAAGGGCTGGCATTCGACGAGCGGTACCGATTCTACCGAGCGGCCGACGTCGACCTGTGCTTCCAGGCCAAGGCATTGGGGCTACAGGTGATGCGGGTCGACGTGCCGGTCCGCCGTCACGAGCACCGGCAGTGGGCCACGATGTCCGAGGAGGATCGGGACCGCCTGTCGAAGCGGAACTTTTACCGGTTCCTGGACAAGTTCAGGGGGCGGACCGACCTTCTGGCCTCGTCGCGCTAAACCGACCCTCCTAGGAGCGGCGGGGGACTTCCTCCGTAGGCTTGTCGGGCGCGGGGAGCTTCTGCGTGGGCCGGTCTTCGTGGGTCGAGGTCGGGCGGGCGGTCTCCTCTTCGGGCGCGGTCCGCCGCGGTGGCTTCTTCTCCTTACCGGCTTTCTCGTCGGCCCGGGCTCCGCGGCGAAGCTCCTCAGCCACGACCTCCGGGTCGGGGACGGGCTCTCCGGCCTTCACGTATCGGTCGAGGTCCTTCCCCTCCAGGACCTCCTGGACCATGAGCAGACGGGCCAGGCGATCGAGGAGCTTTCTCTGGCTCTCCAGGATGTCCTGGGCGCGCTGGTGCGCCTCGCCGACGATCCTGCTGACCTCCTCGTCCACCATCTTCGCGGTCTCATCGGAGAACTCAGGGCGCTCCCCCGGGAACAGCATCCTGCCCTCCGGGCTCCGAAACCCGTCGCGCCCGAACGAGAGCGGGCCGAGCTTCGGGCTCATCCCGTACTCGGTCACCATGGCCCGGGCGATCTCGGTGGCTCTCTGGAGGTCGTCCTGCGCTCCAGTAGAGATCTGCCGGAACACGAGCTCCTCGGCGGTGCGTCCCCCCAGCAACACCGCCAGTCGGTCATTGAGCTGCGGTTGGGTGACGATGTAACGGTCCTCGAGCGGGCGCTGGATCGTCATCCCCAGGGCCGCGGCACCGCGGGGGATGATGCTCACCCGGTGGACCGGGTCCGAGGTCGGCACGGACAGGGCCACCAGCGCATGGCCCATCTCGTGGAACGCCACGATCTCGCGCTCCTTCTCGCTGATGACCCGGCTCTTCCGTTCGAGCCCGGCGACGACCCGGTCGATGGCTTCGTCGAACTCGGCCATGGTCACGGCGTCCTTCTCTCGCCGAGCCGCGAGCAGCGCCGCCTCGTTCACCACGTTGGCCAGATCGGCGCCGGTGAACCCGGGAGTCCGCGCCGCGATGACCTGAAGCTCCACATCGTCGGACACCTTCACCCCGCGGGCGTGCACCCTGAGGATGGCCTCCCGGCCCTTGAGGTCGGGCCGGTCCACCACGACCTGGCGATCGAACCGCCCCGGACGCAGCAGCGCCGGGTCGAGGACGTCGGGCCGGTTGGTGGCGGCCATGATGATGACACCCTTCGACGTGTCGAACCCGTCCATCTCCACGAGGAGCTGATTGAGGGTCTGTTCCCGCTCATCGTGCGAGCCCATCCCGGCACCAAGTGCCCCGGCCCGGGTCTTTCCGATCGTGTCTAGCTCGTCCAGGAACACCAGGCACGGAGCCTTCTCCTTGGCCTGCTGGAACAGCTCGCGCACGCGAGCCGCGCCGAGACCCACGAACATCTCCACGAACTCCGAGCCGGACATGTAGAAGAAGGGCACCCTGGCCTCTCCCGCCACCGCCCGGGCGAGCAGGGTCTTCCCACACCCGGGAGGGCCCAGGAGCAGCACGCCCTTGGGGATCCGCCCTCCCAGGCGCTGGTACTTCTTGGGGTTCATCAGGAACTCCACGATCTCGCCGAGCTCCTCCACGGCTTCATCGACGCCGGCCACATCGGCGAAGGTCGTCTTGAGGTCCTTGCGGTCGTAGATCTTTACGCCACGCCGGCCGAGGTTCAGGGCGCCGGCGGCCCCTCCTCCGGCCATCCTGCGGAACACGAAGCTCCAGATGAGCACCAGGATGAGGATGGGGAGGATCCACGACAGCAGGAAGCTCGTGATCGCGCTGGGCTGCTCCCCGGTGTACTGGACGTTGTTCTGCTCGAGGAGAGGGATGAGCTCGTCGTCCTGGAGGTCCGGCGGCCGGGTGGCCCGGAACTCCACGCGGTTACCTTCGCCCTGCGCGAGGGTGCCACTGATCTGGGTCTCGGAGATGCGGACCACCCCGACGATGCGGTCTTGCTCGACCGCTTGCTTGAACTCGTCGTACCGGAGCTCCGTCGGTGCTGTCGCGAAGAGTGACTGGACGAAGTACAGGAGCAGGAGACCGATGAGGATGTACCCGATGGAGAATCTCCATCGTGACCGGGGGTCGCGGCTGCCGCCCCCCAGGTCGAAACCCTGCCAGCGCCCTCGTCTGTCGTCGTTCGCCATCGGACCCATGTTCCCACATCCCACCGACTCCGACGGACGGTCGCCCCAGGCCCGGTATGCTGGAGCCGAATCACGTATCGGGTGGAGGCGCGGTGAGTGACGCGGCGCGGGGGGCTCGGGGGGGTAGCTCGCCCGGAGTGGGCAAGCGACAGGGCGCGGGAGCGAGCGAACCTCCCGCCACCAGACAGGAGCTCGACGAGCGGTTCGACCGAGAGGCCCTTCCGCTCATGCGGGACCTGTTCGCGGCGGCCCTCCGGCTGACTCGCAACCGCGCCGATGCTGAGGATCTGCTCCAGGAGACATATCTCCGGGCGTACCGGGGGTTCGCCGGGTTCCGCCCGGGGACCAACCTCCGGGCGTGGCTCTACCGGATCCTCACCAACACCTTCATCAACAGCTACCGGAAGCGGCAGCGGGAGCCACAGGTGGTGCCGGAGGACAGTGTGGAGGAGTGGTACCTCTACGACCGGCTGGCCAGGGAGGGAGCGGGGGCTTCCGCTGAGACCGAAGTCTTGGAGGCCCTTCCCGACGCGGACGTCCAGGCGGCTCTGGAGTCGTTGCCGGAGCAGTTCCGGATGGCCGTCCTGCTGGCGGACGTCGAGGGGTTCTCCTATCGGGAGATCGCCGACATGCTGGGGATCCCCATCGGGACCGTCATGTCCAGGTTGCACCGGGGAAGAAAGGCCCTGGAGCGGCGGTTATGGGAAGTGGTGCGGGAACGTGGCTTGGTCAGAGATTGATTGCAGCGAGGTCCTGAACCTCCTCGAGCGGTACCTCGACCACGAGGTGCCGGAGGAGGCTCGCGCCCC
>DASYVD010000145.1:0-5986 GCA_036000545.1 Actinomycetota bacterium
TATCCACCCGGTAGGACTAAAGGACATCACCCGAACGGCCGATATCTCCGGCAGATGCGCGGGATCGAGAGGAGACTCATGCGCCGAGTGCTTGGCATCACTTCGTTCGTGCTGGCCATTGTGGTCATGGGAGCGCCGGTCGCCTCGGCGGATCCGGACCCTGACCTCACCCCCTCGAGGGAGATGGTTATCTCCTGCAACGACGGGGACCACGCCGTTTACGTCCTCAACGGCGGGATCCACCTGGTTGAGAACAACAGCATGTTCCTGCCCAAAGTCGTGTACGTGAACGGAACCCTGGTCGTGAAGAACAACGGCTTCGAGCAGAACTCGGTGGACGACGCCGAGTGCAGCTGGACGACGCTGAGCGGGCGGAGCATCGTCGCCCTCGGCCATTTCACTCCAGCCAACAAGGGCTAACAGAGGCGAGGCAGGTCGCGAACGGCGCGGGCAGAAGGCCCGCGCCGTTCGTCACTTCCGAGAGGTCTATCCATCCCCGGGCGAAACCACAGGTCAAGCTATCTTGCGACGCAAGGCTCATTCTGCTATCTTGCGGTGCATGGTTCAGGGCGTGGACTCAGAGCAACGAGGCTCGCAGCTCCTCCGCGGGGTCCTCGACATGTGCCTCCTGGCCCTCATCGCCGAGGAGCCTTGCTATGGCTACGAGATGGTCCGAAAGCTGGAGGAGCGAGGGCTGGAGCTGGTAAGTGAGGGGAGCATCTACCCCTTGCTCAGCCGCCTACAGCGCCTCCGGCTCATCGAGGCTTTCTCCGTCGCCTCCAACGACGGGCCTCCCCGCAAGTACTACCGGGTCACCCCAGCCGGGCAGAGGGCGCTGGAGGGTTGGACCGACGACTGGACCGCGTTCGCCCGGGGAGTGGCCCGGGTGCTGAAGGGAGGTCAGACATGATGACGAACGATCGCGCAACGCTGGTGGTGGAAGACTGCGTCGAATACTGGCGAAAGACCGGCGTCCCGCGGTCGGCGGTGGCCGGGATGAAGGAGGAGCTGGAACAGCACCTCCAAGACGCTGTGGCCGCAGGGAAGAGCATCGAGTCCGTCGTCGGGCCGGACGTCCTCGAGTTCGCCGAGGAGTGGGCCCGAGAATACCGTCCGGCAGGCTCCGTCCATCGTCCGGTCGAGGGGCGAGGCCCGGCGTTCCTGGCGATGGCGACCGGCATCCTAGTGTTCGTGACTCTCCTCGGCCTCGCGGCCTGGCAAGGAGGAGGGGTCGAGGTATGTTGCCCTCGCCGCGTGTACGAACAGGGGCCTAGCCTGGCGCCCGGCGTCTGGGTTTGGATCGGGGTCTCCCTGGCGGTGATAGCTCTGACTGTGATCGGCTCGGTCGCCCTCTTCCGGGGCAAGCTTCGGATCGGCGCATGGGTGCTCACGCCGGCCGCGGCTCTCGCCCTCCTGACGCCGGTCCACCTGATCGCCGCAACGATGCTTGCCGGCGCCGCCGCCTGGGCGTTCGCTCGTGCGAGGCGGGCCGAGACGCCGGTCCCCGCGCCCTGACTCCCCTAGAGAGGGTCG
This sequence comes from Actinomycetota bacterium, assembly GCA_036000545.1. Lineage (GTDB taxonomy): Bacteria > Actinomycetota > UBA4738 > UBA4738 > CALAEC01 > DASYVD01. The sequence continues at coordinate 1,534 of DASYVD010000145.1, forward strand.
AGCCGGGGCCGCTCGTCGAAGGACCGGTCGAGCCGATAAGGGTTGCCGTCTTCGGGCATCTTCCCAGTGATCAGGTCGACCAGGATCCGGCTCCCTGCCGGCGACCCCATCACCCCGCGGCCTCCGTAGCCCGCGTTGAGGTAGAGCCGTTCGACCACAGTCCGACCGATCAGCGGCCTGCGGTCCGGCGTCTCCGTGTACTGTCCCGCCTGCAGCATCCACGGAGCGCTCCCACGCTCCCACACCTCACGCCAGAAGGGGACCACCCGGGCGACCGATACAGGACTCTCCGGGTCGAGCAGGCGGAACGCAAACCGGGCGTCGGTGGGGACCTCATCCATCGGATCGGACGGAGGCGTCGCCGGATCGGTGAAGAGGAGCGAGGCTCCCCGCAGGGCCGGCCGCCAGTGGGCCCCGGAGTCGTCGTCGATGGTCATCGGGGCCTCGGGAGGAACGGCCGGCACGTCCGGCATCACCAGCTTCTGCCGAACGACCGCGGTCACCGACAGGTCCACGCCGGCGAGGGCGCCCACCACACCGCTGAACGGTCCCGCCGCGACAACCACCGCTTCCGTGCTCACCCGCCCCAGCGACGTCTCGACTGCAGTGAGGCGACCCTCTTGCACCCGGAACCCGATCACCTCGCACCTCGGGACGACGGCGGCACCGGACGCCGCGGCGAGCCCCAGGGTCAGCCCTTTCGGGTCGAGCAGCCCGTCGCCCCCCCGGAACCTTGCCTGGATGACCTCGTTGCCCAGAAAGGGGAACCTCCGACGAGCTTCATCGCCGTCCAGGAGCTCGACGTCGTGGAGCTCCCAGCCTCGCTGCATCTCCACCAGCCGGCGTTGCACATCGGCTCGCTGTTCTTCGGTGGTGAGCCAGAGATAGCCCTGCTGACGGACGTCGGGTCCGTACTCCCGCTGCCCGGTGGCCTCTTCGAAGCTCAAGAACAGGTCGACGGACTCCGAGATCAGCCGGAACTCCTCCTCGTCGTCGAGCTGGAGGCGGAACCCCCCTGCGGCCACCGCCGTGGTGAACGTGCACACTGCGGGGCGCCGCTCCAGGATGAGGGGGCGGAGCCCCGCCCGGGCGGCATGGAATGCGGTCGACGCCCCGGCGATTCCACCCCCCACGATCACCAGGTCTGCCTTTGACGGAAGCTCAGAGGTGTACGCGATCGGCACGGGGCGTCTTAGGCGGCGGCCGCCGCCGCGAGCCTGGCCAGGGTGCGCTGCCGCCCGAGCAGTGAGATGGACTCGGGCAGCGGTGGCGACACGGTGCTGCCGGTCAACACGGCGCGCACCGGCTGCCACGCCTTGGTTCGGCTGAGCCCGAGCTCCTCCGCCAGCCCGTCGAGGGCCTCGTGGATGTCTTCGGCCGTCCAGTCGGACAGGCCGGAGAACCGCTCGGCCGCCAATCGGAAGTGCTTCGGGCCCGCCTTCTCGATGAGGGCTCGAGCCTTGTCGTCGGGTTCGACATCCTGGAACAGGAACCGGAGCAGCCCCACGGCCTCCGCCAGCGTCTTCATCCGCTCTTTCACTGACGGGACCGCCAGCCGAACGGTATCGAGGTCGGACCCGACCCCGGCCCGCTCGAGCACCTCGTGGATCCGCACGGCCAGCTCGTGGTCGGCAGATTCCCGGATGTAGTGGCCGTTCATCCATTCGAGCTTCTCCGGATCGAACACCGCCGGGTTCCGGGCCACCCTCGCCAGATCGAAGTACTCCACGAGCTGGTCCCGCGTGAAGAGCTCCGTGTGGTCGTCGTAGGACCATCCCAACAGCGCCAGGTAGTTGACCAGGGCATCGGGAAGGAAGCCCTGCTCGCGGAACCACTCCACGGCCACCGAGCCGTGGCGCTTCGACAGCGGGGCCCGGTCCGGCCCCAGGAGGAGCGGGAGGTGTGCGTACTGCGGCACACGCTCGACGCTCAGCGCCTCCATGATCAGGAGCTGCCTGGGGGTCGAGGAGTGGAGATCCTCGCCCCTAAGCACGTGCGTGACCTCCATCTTCCAGTCGTCCACCGCGGCGGCCAGGAGGTAGGTAGGCGTGCCGTCGCTCCGAAGGATCACGAAATCCTTGATGTCCGACGCAGGGAAGGTGGCCTCGCCGTGGACGAGGTCCGGAACGGTGATGTCGCGCCCGGGCGCCGCGAACCGCCAGGCCTTGGGGCGGCCCTCCGCCTCGAAGGCCCGCCGTTCGTCGTCGGAGAGGTTCCGGCATCGCCCGTCGTACCCGGGCGGCTCGCCGAGGGCCAGGGCCTGCTTCCGCCGCTCCGCCAGCTCCTCCGGCGTGCAGTAGCAGGGGTAGGCGCTGGCCCGTTCGGCCAGCTCTTCGGTGATCCGGCGGTACAGGTCGAGCCGCTCGGTCTGGCGGTACGGCCCATGGGGGCCGCCCACGCCGGGGCCCTCGTCCCATTCCAGTCCCAGCCAGTGCAGGACATCCTGGATCCCCTCCACCGACCCCTCGGTGGAGCGCTCCCGATCGGTGTCCTCGATCCGGAGGATGAACACGCCACTGTGGTGCCGGGCGAACAGCCAGTTGTACAGAGCGGTTCGGGCCCCTCCCACGTGCAGGTAGCCCGTGGGGGCGGGCGCGAACCGAACCCGCACCGGGCGATCCTCAGCCACCGCCCACCACCGTGTTGGCCAACACCCCGATCCCTTCCACCTCCACCTCGACCTCGTCGCCATCCGAGAGCGGGCTGATCCCCGAGGGGGTTCCCGTCAGGATGACGTCTCCCGGCAGGAGCGTCATCACCTGCGAGACGTAGGACACCAGCAATGGCGGGGGAAACGCCATGGCGCTAGTCCGGCCGGACTGGCGGATCTCACCGTTGACCCGGCACTCCACATGGAGGTCGGACACATCCAGCTCGGTCTCGACCCAGGGACCCAGTGGACAGAATCCGTCGAAGCCCTTGGCCCGGGTCCACTGACCATCCTTCTGCTGGAGGTCTCGGGCGGTGACGTCGTTCCCGCAGGTGAAGCCGAGAACGAACTTGAGAGCATCCTCCTCGGAGACCCGCCGGCATAGCCGGCCCATCACCACCGCCAGCTCCCCCTCGTGGTCCACGCGCCTCGACTCCGGCGGCAACGGGACGGGGTCGCCCGGTCCGATCACGGAGGTCGAGGGCTTCAGGAAGATGAGCGGTTCCTCGGGGACTTCGTTCCACATCTCCTGGGCGTGCGCGTCGTAGTTCCTTCCCACGGCCACGACCTTCGACGGGATGACCGGAGCCAGCAATCGGACCTCCGAGAGGCCAACCTCGCCTCCGGTGGGAACGGGATTCTCGAAGAACGTGCCGGAGAGCACCCGGATGGCGTCGCCCTCGAGGACCCCCGTCCTGATCCGGACGTCGTGCCGGAACCGGACGAGCTTCACCGCTCCGAGCGAGCTAGGCGACGTACTCCGGCCACTCGGCGTATTCGGGCAGCTCCCCCTTCACCGCAGCGTAGAACGTCTGCTGGAGCTCCTTGGTGATTGGGCCCCGCCCGCCGGTGCCGATGGGCCGGTCGTCGAGCTCGCGCAACGGAACCACCTCTGCGGCCGTCCCGGTGAACAATGCTTCGTCCGCCGTGTACACGTCGGTGCGAACGATCTTCCGCTCGATCACCTCGTAGCCCAGGTCTCGAGCGATCCGGATCACCGAGTCCCGAGTGATGCCGGGGAGGATGGAGGACGACTCCGGAGGGGTGAAGATGACCCCATCCCGAACCATGAAGAAGTTCTCTCCGGTACCCTCAGCTATCGTCCCGTCGGGAGCGAGCATGATCGCGTCGTCGTAGCCGGCCTTGATGGCCTCGACCTTGGCCAGACCGGAATTGATGTAGATACCCGTGGCCTTGGCGCCAGTAGGAAGCACGTTCGGGTCGGGCCGGCGCCACGTCGAGGTCTTCACCCTGGCTCCGCCCTCGATGGCGTCTTCTCCCAGATAGGCGCCCCACGCCCACACCGCGATGCACACGTTCACCGGGGCGAAGAGCGGGTTCAAGCCCATCTCGCCATAGCCGTGGTACACGAGGGGCCGGACGTAACAAGAAGAAAGACCGTTCACCCGAACGGTCTCCTTGGCCGCCTCTACCAGTTCCTCGAGGCTGAAGGGTATCTCGATCATATACACGCGTGCCGAGCGGAACAGCCGGCGCATGTGGTCGGTGAGACGGAACACCGCCGCTCCGCGGGGCGTCTCATACGCCCTGATTCCCTCGAATACCCCACTCCCGTAGTGAAGGGCATGGGTCAGGACGTGGACCTTTGCGTCTTCCCAGTCGACTAGCTTCCCGTCCATCCAGATCTTGTCGACAGGCTGGATCGGCATCCCTTCCCCTCCTTGAGCTGCGTGCCCAAAGGGTACTGCCTCACCCGCCACGGCGACCATCAGCCGTGACCGGGTCGGGGGGTTTGTTCTAAGGCCCTCGCCGGGGACCGCCGATACACCCATGAAGCGACGG
>DASYVD010000146.1:0-1960 GCA_036000545.1 Actinomycetota bacterium
CTCGCGCCGACCCTGGCGATCGCGGCGGCGTTGGACCCATCCCCGCAGCCCACGTCGAGGATCCGTTCCCCGGGCGCGGCCTCCAGCCACCGGATGAGGGTCGCGCATTCCTCGATCCTCCGCAGGTTGAGGCGATTGAGGAGCGAGTAGCCGGACGCCAGGAGGCTGCGATTTCGGCTCACCTCTAGTTCCTAGTCCACCCGCGAAAGGCGGGCAAATCAGACCTGCGCGGGTCTCGCCCGCCGACGCGGGGCGGGACAAGATCCGGCGATCGACGGGATAGGAGTCAGAGATCCTCTAGCGCCCACAGGACCTTCTCCCCGTCAATCAAGCCTCAGTGTGCCGTGCGCGCCCCGAGGAACGAGCGGTCGCCGATCCACTGACCGGGAGGTGCGGCCAGCAACACCACGATCGCATCCAGCCGAGGCGCGTACTTCGCGCGCTTCTCCGTGAAACGAGCGAACGCCTCATCAACCGGTCGGATCGAGAAGCCGTCGTTCTTCATGTCGCTCAGAACGTCCTCGAACTCGTGGCGCTGGATCACCGACTCTCGCTCCGTCAGCCGGAAGTAGTAGAAGAGGTCCTCGACTGCATGGACCCCCGTCCCATACAGGAGCTTGGCGCGCTCATCGGCCTCGTCGTCCACGGACGTGAGGATCAGCGTGGCCGCATCGAGCACGGAGCCGAGTGAGGTGACCCAGGATGTGTAGTCGTGCGGCGAACGGAACAGGGCGAGGATGGGATAGGACATGTGGCTCTCCAGCACGTCGGCCACCCATCGCTCCCACTCCGCGAACAGCTGCGGCAAGGACGAGGCCACGCCGGCGCTCCCCATCCGGTGGAGGAGTTCGGGCCCCGAAGGAGGGGACCCGGCCCGCGCGTCGAGCAGCAGCACCCCGACCTCACGCCGGTTGAAGGCCTGGTACAGCACCGGAAGATAGGCGATGACCACGGCGAACAGCCCAAGGCCGGTCGCCCCTTCGGCGACCGCGACGGCCCGGGTCCATCCGGTAACGCCGCCTCCCACCCCGAGCGTGAACAGGTCGGCTCCGCTGTAGTACAGGGCGTTTCCAAACGAGCCGCCGCCTGCCCTCATCCCGTGGACGAATGCCGGGCTCCACAGGATCAATGCGTAGGCCACCAAGGCGATGAACACCCAGCCGACCAGCAGGACGAAGAAGAAGAAGGGCGCCGCGGCAGCCAGGACCCGCTCCCGAGCCTGGACCGTCTTGGTCCTCAGACCGACCCACCTCCAGGGACGCCACATCGGCTGGAACAGCATCCTGCTCAAGCGGAAGCGTCCCCGCGCCGCCCGGGGCGTGACCAGGGTCCGGAACACGTCGACCAGCGCCCAGACGAGCAAGACGATGCCCAGGGGGAGCGCGATCCACCGCACCGTTTCAGGCGCCCCTACGCCGGTCCGTCCACGTTGAACACCGGCTCGCCGGATCCCGAGCGCACCACGACGATCCTCGCCTCCTCCTCGTTCGGATTGCTCTCTCGATGGATGGCGCCGGCGGCGACATGAAGGAAATCCCCGGGGGCGGCTTCGAGGACCTCCGCGCCGCCGGGGCCGAACTCCATGCGAAGGACCCCTGAGAGCACGTAGATCGTGGACTCGAAGTCGCCGTGATGGTGCCACCCCGAGGCCATCCCCGCCTCGGTCCGGGCCACGCCCGCCCACAGTCGCTCGGTCGCGACGGCCTCTTCCCGTGTCATCCCGGGCGTCGGCGCCCCCTTCGTGCGCTCGTGGGGACGGATCAAGCGAACCCCGGTACCCACTCGATGTCCCTCCTCTACCTGATGGTGGTCGAAGCGTAGCGACATACCGCCGATCAGCGCAGCGGGCCGGGGCCGCCGGAGGGCTCAGGGTTCAGGTGGTCGAGATTTCCCCGACGGGTGCCCCCAAATAGGAGTGGGGAAAACCAGGGCCTGGAACGTGGGTCTGGCCTGGTCAGGG
>DASYVD010000147.1:0-5949 GCA_036000545.1 Actinomycetota bacterium
GCGGGCGGTCGTCGTGATCCAGCCGCCCGGGTTGGGCGGCAGGCCGTCGCCCGGCCACGTGCGCAGGGCGACGGCGAACGCCTCCTGCACCGCGTCCTCGGCGACGTCGATGTCCCCGAAGACGCGGATCAGGGTGGCCACCGATCGGCCGGACTCCTCACGGAAGATCCGGCCGACCTCGGCCGGGTCGAGCGTCGGTGCGGTGTCGCCGTCCTCCACGCCGTCAGGCCTCCGAGGCCGCGAGCGGACGGACCTCGATCGGCCTCCCGACGGCGGCGGTGGCCTTCGACGCCCAGGCGAGCGCGGCGTCGAAGTTCTCGGCCTCGATGATGTAGAAGCCGCCGAGGTGTTCCTTCGACTCTGCGAAGGGACCGTCGGTGGTGAGCACCTCGCCACCGGACACGCGCACCACGGTGGCAGTGTCGGGCTCGTGCAGGCGGGCGCTGAAGACCCAGGCGCCGGACGACTTCAGCTCCTCGTTGAGAGCCTGGATCCGCTTCCAGGACCCCTGCATCTCCTCGTCCGTCATCGGCTCGCGGACCTCGCCCTCAACGCTGTGAACGGACAAGAGGTACTGCGTCATGGTGGTCCTCCTCCTGCTGGGCGGGCACCTCCCGCCTCTCATCCAAGCTACGAACGGGCCCCGCGCAGATGGACAAGGTACCGAATAAAGCTGGTCAGAAGCGGATGACGTCGACCCCGACCATCAGTAGTTTGAGCCATCAGAGGACAAGGTCTTGATCGCGAACCAGCAGGTCATAGGCGCGCGCGACCGGCTGGGCTACGGGGTCTTCCTGCTGTTGATCCGAGCGGGAGCCACAAAGAGAAGCGGCCCCTCCGAATGAGGAGCCGCCTTCGGGCCTTCTCACCTGCTATTTCGCTCATTGCGCGGGCAGGATTTGAACCTGCGACCTCTCGGTTATGAGTCCTACCGCGTCTACTCAGGCATATCCGCTGCTTACAGGTCATGTGAGGTCATCTGAGATCACGTGAGATCACCGAGTGAGCCACCGATTAGCCACAAGAGTCTCGCCTCGAGCCCGAGTGTCTGAGATGTGGTCTATGGGGCGGGCGCCCGGGGCGCCGCAGATATACCAGTCGCCGGGCTGGCGGGTCATGACCGACCAGTATCGCAGCCTGCTCAGATCCCGAGCTTCCCGCCCGGGACAAGACCCTCGGGGCGGACGGTCGGCCGACCCTCGCTGCTCGTGGCTTCGAAGCTCCACCTCGTTCAGCTCAGGACCTAGCCGCGGGTTGATCTTGTGCAGCACTGCTGCACGTGCCCACTCGGGACCAACGTGCAAAGACCTGTACAAGGAACACGGATCGGTTCGGCCTCGTGCGCCCCGAGTTCGCCGCGCACGTCAAAGCCGTTCTCTCCAGAGAATGTTGACGAGGGGCTAGCCCAGACAACGCAGTCACCGGACGTCGACTTGAATCGCGCGGTCGCCGTGGCGATGGCGGCGGGTCCGGCGGCTGGTCTCGAGGTCGTCGACGAACTGACCTCCGACCGGCGCTGAGCGGCTATCATCCCGTGTCCACTTTGCGGCGACCTGCTCGTCAAGCTCGGCCGCTTCGATGAGGCCGGGAGGGAGTTCGAGCGCGCGGCATCGCTCACGCGCAACAAGCGCGAGCGCGGCTGTTCCTGGAGCGCACCGCTGCGTGTGCCCAGGGATCCACGCGCTCGTAGAAAAGGGACGCGACTCTCATCTACTGCTCATGTTCCGCCCAGAGTTCTCTCACCGCGTGCGGCTCATGTTCGGACGCGACGAGGTCGGCCCAAGCTGCAGCCGACGAGCACTAACGGGGAGGTGTTCCAGATGAAGCGAGAACGGGTCCGGGCGCGTCCGATGGTGCCGCACGAGCGGACGTGGCTGGAGGTGCTCCCGTTGGATCCGCGAGACCCGGACATCATTCGGGCCAAGAGGATCATTCGTTCGAGAGCGACGCGATGACCAAACGACCCGTGTCGTCCCTCAGATTGCAACGCTCCGCGTGGCTGTTCCTGGGCCGCAACCACATCACGGCTCTCTGAAGAGCCAGCTCGCGGTGGCTCGTCCTCGTCGAGCTTCGAGTCACGCGATGGTGATTGACTGCACGCTCGATACGCGGTGGTGAGCGTATATGGTGTTGCCCACGATTGCGCGGTCGTCCACGATCACCTCAAGGACGTAGCAGCATGGCTCCACCCCGGCGGCCCAGGGGTCGTAGGTGAAGGTGATGCCGGGGAGCGGCGCGCCCGTATCGAGGATGTTGCCGTCGTAAGTCTTCGAGAACACCGGGTACGAGACGTTGCAGCCGCCTCGCAGGGTGATCGACAGCGCCGCGAAGTTGGTGTCCTGGCCGGCGACGGTTATCTCCAGGGGACCCCCTTCCTTGGAGACTTCTGAGCCGCAGCAGGGCAACTCCTCGCCGTTCTGGGTGATAGTGAACGTGAAATCGCTCGGAGGGGTGTTGTCCACGAGGACGGGCACCAACCCGCTTTCGAACTCGAAACCACCTGTGTTCCGGGCGGTGAGCTTGAGGTAGTACAGAGCGTCGGGCGCGGGCGTGGACCAGTTGGCGAGGTCGGTGACGTAGAGGCCCATGTCCGCGACCAGGAACCAGTCGCCGACGGGGAAGCGCTGGTAGTCCGTCAACGTGGCAAGGTCGAAGTCGGCGACCGGATTGAGCATCGGGGTCCAGGGCCCGGCGGCGGCCGGCGCAGACTCCACCTTGTAGGCCTCGACATTGGCGATCCCGAAGATGCTGCCCTGGATGTTCGTCAGGCCGCCGAAGGGGTGATGGCCCATCGATCCCGGAGAGAAGCTGTCACCTGGCGTCAGCCCCGGCGGGGCGCTCGGCCCGGAGCCGAAACCCGTCGGGCTGATCTGTGTCGCCGGGATTAGTCCAACCTTGGTGATGGTGGGTAGAAGAGGGCACAGCTTCCGGCACACGAGGCGGCACTTCACCGAGCACAGCCAATGGCAGAGCTGGTGCCAGAAGCGCACGTCAATGTCGGCTCGCTGGAGGATGGCCTGGAAGGCGTCAGCGTCGGCGTCGTCTACCGCCTTCACCAGCGCCGCCACCATGGCGCGGTCGGACCCGACCACCCGCACGGCGAGGGTGAAATCCAGCACCTCCTGGGGGTCGAGCTCTCCTTCCGGCTCGACGGGGCCAGCCAGCCTGCGGCACACGAAGATGCAATGCTTGGAGCAGAACCAGTAACAGATGTGCCGGCAGCGGTGAAGGAGGCCGGCCCGCGAAAGCTCGCCTTGGAAACGCTCGGCGTCCTCGGCACGGAACGCCTCCAGGGTGCGGAGGAACGCCTCCGGGTCCTCGGCCAGTTTCGTGGCCGCCTCCAGAGACTGAATCACCTCGTCAAGGCGCTCGTCGGCGGTTTTGTCTGCCATCATCTCTCCTTCGTGTCGGGGATCCCTGGGGCGGACGCTCGCAGCCTCCTCGAGGGGCTGGAGGTGCGGGCATCACTGCTCCCCATTGCCCGCCGCCGTCGAGCTTTGACTCGCTCGTGCGGTAGCGACGTGGTAGTAAATTCTTCCTGTCTCACAACAGGGAGCATCGAAGAAATGCGTCACCCCCGCGTCACTGGATCGTCACGCCGACGTCACGAAGTTGAACGGAAGTAGTTCCTGCCGGGGGAGTCATATCGCGGGACCTACCGCCAGCACGGAGAGGATCGCTCAGAGGCGTCGACGCGGTGTCGCTCGAATACCGCAAGTGGCTCATCGAGCTCATGCAGCAGCACGCGCCGACTCCCATCGAAGAAATGTGAGCTGGGCGACTCGGTGAAGAGCCCGGCTCGGTGCACCCGCATTCCTTCAGCCTAGGCGACTGAGGACCTGACGAATTCCTCCAATTCCTTGCCTTCGGGAAGACTCGAACGCGCTCTCGTTGCCCGACAGGCGAGGGCCCCCGCGGCAGAGGTGAGCCGCACGGCCTGTTCCAACTCGTGGTGAATTGCGAGCCCCAAGCGAGAGCGGCGCCTCGCGTGTCCAGAGGCCATCGTCCGGATCGAGGCCCTGGGGGGCCGGTTCCTCTACGCCATCCGCCTCCGGCTGGTCCCGGGGACGTTCAACCTGTGCCCGGCGGACTACTGCGAGCTACCCGGGGTGGCCGAGGGCGTGTCCGGGAGAGGGCTCCCGATCGAGGCCTTCGACCCTCCGGTCGAGGTCGTCGAGGGCGCCCGGCAGATCGTCGCCGCGGCCGGGATCGACGTGGGAGGGGTGGAGTACCTGGTGAACGCGAGGGACGGTCTCCCCTACTTCTACGACGTGAACGCCCTGTCGAACTTCGTGTCCGACGCCCCGAACGTGGTGGGGTTCGACCCCTTCGTGGACCTGGTGGACCTCATCCTCGAGCGAGCGGGCGTCGCCTCAGGGGCCAGGGCGCTGAGCTGAAGGAGGGAGGCCGATGTGCGGGCCGAAGCAGCCGGCTGAGCCGAGGACCACCGGCGCCAGGCTCACCGGGACCGTCACGGCCGGGGGCCGTCCCGCGGCGCGCGCCTACGTTCAGATCCGCAACCTTGCCGGGGACTTCCAGGGCGAGGTCCGGGCCGACGCCGATGGGCGATTCGTCCTCTACCCCATCCCTGGCCGTTGGCGGCTGGTGTCCTGGCTGCCCGGTGCGGGACGGTCCGAGCAGGAGATCGACATGGGGGACTCGGACCAGGTCGTGGAGATCCAGCTCGTAGAAAGAGGAGCCTGACACGGCGGCGGGGTCCGCGTCCGTGACTGCATAACGCAATCCTTGTGGGGTTCAGAAACTCAGTCCCCGGCCCGAGCAGGAAGTCTGGGAGAGTCCGCCCAACCGAGTTCCCGACTTTCCTCGTCCAGGCGGCGAGGCTCACAGGGCGACGGGCACCTCGGCGAGGTGGGGCGGCCAGACGACCTGCTTCACTCCCTGCTGCCACTGGACCGCCAGCACCTCGTGGTCCCGCTGGCGGCCATCCTCGCCGAGGCCGAACCGGCCGAAAAAGGTCGTCCACCGCAGCCGCCGGGCCGCCTCAAGGAGCGCCCGCTCGTCGGGGCCGCCGACCTCCTCCACGCACCGCATGGAGATGAGACCCGCCGCGTACGCCTGCGCCGCCGGGTAGTCGACGTGGCCGGGCCCCGGCTGAAGCTGCGGCACCGCCTCAGCTCGCAGGCTTCGCACGGCATCCGCCTGTCTCGGCCCGACATCGATGGGGTGGCGGACGCCCTCCTCCCACTGGGAGGGGCCGAGGACCCCGTCGGCCTGGGGGCCCAGGGCGGTCCGAAAGATGCTCATCCCGGCCGCCACCGCGGCGACGGCGCCCGGCCGGCGGCGGAGCCTGCGGAGGGCCTCCACGTCCTCCGCGAAGGTCCCGGCGAGGAGGAGCACCTCTGCCTCGGAGGAGTCCGCCGCCTCGGCCGGGGCCACCGTGTCGACCACCTCCATCCCGACGCGTCCGGCCGCTTCCCGCACCCCCTCGGCGATCGCGCTCCCGAACCGGCCGCCGCTGGCTGCGAGCAGGATTCGGGCCCCGGGGAGGGGGTCGGCCAGGGCCTCCAGCACCGGGGCGAAGTAGCGGCTCGCGGGCGAGGGGGCGGAGACCACCCCCGGGAGGCGCTGGACGCGGTCGGCGCTCCCGCCGTGGTTCCAGAGAACCCGCCCGTGCTCGGCAGCCCAGCGCGCGGCCTCGCCGACGAGGTCGCTCCCGTAGGGACCGATGAGGAGGTCCGCCTCGACCAGCGCGTCGAGCCCCCGCCGCACGCCCTCCCGGGTTCCCCCGTCGTCGACGAGGCCGAGCTGGGGCAGCAGTCGGCCCTCCGCCGTGCGCATCCCGCCCCGGCTTCGGACCTCTCGCACGACCGCCTGGAGCCCGGCCGCAGCGAGCCTCCCGAGGAAGGCGTACCGGCCGGAGAGGGAGAGGGGGGCCCCCAGCCGGAGCCGCCCCTCGGCCTCGGTCTCTCGTTCCACCGCTCCGGTATC
>DASYVD010000148.1:0-7084 GCA_036000545.1 Actinomycetota bacterium
GGTGCGACACCGCGACCTCGCCCGGTTCCGGCTCCAAAATCGCGCCTACCCGGTCCCATGAGGCGCCCGTCTGAGAGACCGCCGCGGCAAGCACCGTCCGCTGGTCGCCGGTCGAGCCCGGGTACCCCGTGAAGAACAGCCCCGTTGGGTGCGGGGCACCCCGTCGTGAGGTTGAGCGGGAGGCTGTTCGAGGCGATCAGCGCGCGTATGCAGCGGCGACCTCCATGCGACCTCTATCACTCGGCTCTGGTGGTCACCGCCCCCGAGGGCCGCTTCGTGATCGAGCAGACCCCGATCCTCGACACGCTCGGGAAACGACGCGGCGTGGTACTGGAGGGACCGGTTGGCTCGAGACTCGCTGGACGCTTCCGGCTCTTCCGGTACGAGGTCCGGCGGTGGCGAGATGGCGTCGTCCCCGATATCGCCGAGGCTGTCTCGAGCCCCGTGCGTATGACGGATGAACCAGCCCGAGCGTCACAGATCCTCGATCTCGTGCCGTCTGTACCAGCGCTGGTTTGGGGCCGAGACGAAGGCCATGCGGGCGATATGTGGAACTCGAACTCGGTGGTCTCATGGTTGATCGCCAGTGTTGGTCTTGATCCTGGGGGCATCCAGCCGCCGTCCGGCGGTCGGGCACCCGGCTGGCGCGCCGGCCTGGAGATCGCGGCCCGCGATGCAGCGCGCGCCAATCTTCGGTCGAGGCGGACGGCGATGGTCGCTTCAGCCGATCCTCGATCTCTTGGGCGAGGGCGAGCCCATGGGGCGTCCGGATCTGGGGAATATCCGGGCTTCAGGACGAAGGTGCTGTTTGGGCCGCCCGTAATGCGCGAGAGCGGTGAGCGAGGGTAGCGAGAAGGAGGCGAGCGCCATGTTCGAACGCATCTTGCTTGCAGCGAACGGTTCTCCGAGCAGCCGGAAGGCTGTGGATGTCGCCGTAGACATCGGGCAGAAGTACGGGGCGGAGGTCGTGGAGCTGCACGTCCGCGAGCAGCAGATCACGCCGTTCGGTGCATACGTGGTCGAGCAGCCGTATGAGGACGCCAACTTCGTGGAGGAGATCGTGAGGGCGTTGAAGGACGCCGGTGTGAGCGCTCGGAGCGAGATCCAGACTGCCCCTCTCGGTGGCGTTCCCCACGTCATCCTGGAGATGGCGAAGGAGCTTGACGCGGGACTCATCGTGATGGGCTCGCGAGGTTTGTCCGAGTGGGAGGGGCTGTTCCTCGCGAGCGTCTCGCATCGCGTATTGCACCTGGCGCACTGCCCGGTCTTCGTCGTGCGTTAGGAGTGACACTTCCGCTCGAGCCGTTCTCGGGCAGGCGGTAGGCAGCGGCATGGACCACGCCCACGCCGAACCGGGAAGACCATCTCGTGACCGGCCATGCCGCAAACCGACGTGGTGGAGCGCATACAGGGCTGCGGCCCCGAGGACTGCGGGTCCGGTGCCAGAGACAGCTGCAAACCGCCCCGGATGCCCTCGAGCTGTGGGGCCGGGGTCCGGTAGCGCGCGCTCCGTCGAGGGGGACGTTCGATGGGTCGTACGTCGGACTCATTGGGGGACCACCGGCCCTGGGCCACGAGCTCCCGACCGGTAGCCTCTGGTGCGAGGAGGGATGTGAGATGGCGATCGATGAGGCCGTTCGGAGCGAGGTGCTTCGTGAGAGGGCGATCAAGCGCCTCAAGAAACGGCGCGATTTCTCGGGGCATCTTCTGGTCTATTTCCTGGTCAACGCGTTCCTCGTGGTGATCTGGGCTCTGACCGACGTTCACGGGTTCTTCTGGCCTGTGTTCCCCATCGTGGGCTGGGGCATCGGCGTGGTCATGAACGCGTGGGATGTCTACCGCAACGACGAGTTCGGCGAAGACCAGATCCGCCGCGAGATGGAACGCCTCCAAGGCCGGAGATGACGGTCATCTCCGGCTACCCGAGCGCGAGACCCACGAGCTCTTCCGTGACCGGGTGCCTGCGCGGGCCTTCGAGGGGAGCGCGTGAGGAGCGTCTACCGAAGATGCTGGTGATGGCGGCGACACCGTTCGGCGCGACCGGCGAGACACCGAGCGATCGGGACGTGCTCGCCCGGGAAGGAGGGTCGATCATGGTCGACCGGTTCGAGCTGGCCCGTGAGGAGGCTCGGGGGAAGAAGCAGCTTCCGGCGATCGCCAGGGCTCGGCTCGAGCGATTCGAGGAGGGAGCCTGCGCGCAGATCCTCCACGTCGGGCCGTTCAGGGCCGAGGGCCCAACCATCCGGGAGCTCCACGCATTCATCCACGAGCAGGGCTACAGCATTGACGGCAAGCTCCAGAAGCACCACGAGATCTACCTGACCGATCCGCGGCGAAGCGCGCCCGAGAAGTGGAAGACGGTCATTCGCCAGCCTTTCTCGAGCGCGTGACCGACCGCTTCGACAAAGCCTCCACGTATGGGAGACGACTCGCGGTATCCGCCCCCAACGTCGACGGAACTCATGGCAAGAGGCAGCGAGCTGGGCTGGTGCTAGCCTCTGGTCACGGCTTCGGCAGCGGCTGCCTCTGTGGCTGAAGCGTTCGAACTGACCAGCCGAAAGGACGCGCGGTAGCCGGTTCCATAACAATCCCATCAGGCATGATGGGGTTCCCGGAAAGGCGCAAGGGCTCAGGAGCGAGCGGAAGACGTTGCGGGGATCGAACCTCTACCCGGGAGGGTAGGGACCTAGGGCCGCCAGCATTAGAGCATTCCCCTCGCCCCAGCCGCACGGGCAAGGTGAGAATGAGACATGCGTGCCGCGATCGTGACCAGGGCCGGGGTGGTGGAGGTCGGCGAGTGGCTGGATCCGACGCCCGGGCGGGGTGAGGTCCTGGTCCAGCTGGATGCCGCCGCGCTCAACCGGCGGGATCGGTACCTCCGCCTCGATGACACCGGGGAGACCCCACACCCATCGGTGCTCGGATCCGACGGAGCGGGGAGGGTGGTCGAGGTCGGTGGCGGCGTCACGTCGCCAGCCGTCGCCGACGAGGTGCTCCTGTTCCCCGGCGTTCGATGGACGCCCGGCGTGCCGGGCCCCGAGTACCGCATCGATGGCGATCCCTGGTGCGTACTGGGCGTCCCGCACCAGGGCACTCACGCCGAGCTGATCGTCGCCGCTGCGGACCTGGTGCGCCCCAAGCCGGCTGGCTGGTCATGGGAGGAGGCGGCGGCGCTGCCCCTGGCCGGCCTGACCGCGTGGCGTGCGCTTGTGACTCGTGGCCGTCTTCGCGCCGGGTCCGCCGTCCTGATCACTGGCGCAGGAAGCGGCGTGTCGACGTTCCTCATCCAGATCGCCGCCGCACTCGGAGCGCGTGTGCTGGTCACCACATCATCCGAGGCGAAGCTGGCCCGGGCCCGCGACCTGGGCGCGGAGGATGGCGCCGACTACCGGGACCCAGGCTGGCCGAAGCGCATCCGCGAGCTCGCTCCGGACGGGGTGGACCTGGTGGTCGATTCGGCGGGGGCCCCGGTGTGGCCGGGTGCGATCAAGGTCCTTCGTTACGGAGGCACCCTCGTCTCGCTGGGGAGAACGGCGGGCCGCGACGTTCAGATCAACATCAGCGAGGTGTTCGGCGAACAGCTGAACATCCACGGCACCTACATGGGGGGTCCGGACGAGTTCGATGCGCTGCGCCACCATATCGGCCGGTCCTCGTGGCGGCCCGTGATCGACTCAACCTTCGCTCTGGACGAGGCCTCCGCCGCCCACCGCCGGCTCGATGAGCCGGATCGGTTCGGGAAGGTCCTCCTTCTGCCTCGTTGAGCCGGATCTCGCTCCCAATCCCCCGACCCGGCACCGACGCGCGGCCCGGTGTAACGTCCGCCCATGCAGGGAGAGTGCCGCGAACGCGTCGCTTTAGTCACCGGAGCCGGCAGCTCCACGGGTATCGGGTTCGCCGCCGCCAGGATCCTGGGCCGCGAGGAGGCGATCCTTGCCGTCACCTCCACCACCGATCGCATCCATCGGCGCGCCGCCGAACTGGAGGCGCAGGGCATCGTCGCTGTGGGTCTTGTGGCCGACCTGATGGAGCCCGACGCCGCAGCTGCCCTGGTCCACGGGGTCATCGCCCGAGTCGGTCGCATCGACATTCTGGTCAACAACGCTGGGATGGCCCAGACGGGGAGGTCTCCGCCGGACCACCGGTTCGTCGATCTGGACAGGGCCTCGTGGGACGAGGAGATCGCCCGAACCCTGCACACCGCCTTCGCCGTCACACGCGCCGTCCTTCCCGGCATGATGGAGCGCGGGTACGGGCGCGTCGTGAATGTCGGCTCGGTCACCGGACCGCTCGTCTCCAACCCGGGGTCGGCCGCCTACAGCGCGGCCAAGGCGGGCATGGAGGGCATGACCAGGGCCGTGGCCATCGAAGTGGCCCGCCACGGCATCACGGTGAACGTGGTCGCCCCGGGGTGGATCCAGACCGGCTCCTCGACCCCCGAGGAGATGATGGCGAGCCAGCACACCCCGCTCGGCCGGCCCGGAATGCCCGACGAGGTCGCCGAGGTGATCGCCTTCCTCGCGTCCAACCGCGCTGCCTACGTGACCGGGCAATCCTTCGTGGTGGACGGGGGTAACGTGATCCAAGAGTACAAGGGCCCACCCGACGGGTGGTATTGAACGACACGCAGCAACTGCCACCCAGGCTGGCGGCTATTCCTGTGGCAGACAGAAGCCTTGAACTGCAGGCGGCCGTCAGCAGGTCCGTGAGGGCAAGGACTGCGCCTCGTGACTTCGACGAGAGGCTGGAGGATCATGACTTGCCTACTCCTACTGATTCACACAGGTAACCTGAAGGGCACACAAACCATTTGATTCTCGCCCTCGACCGGGCCGTTCGTAGGATCGGGCCTCCTTCTTCTTCTAGGAGGTTCCGCTCGTGCTCTTTGCTCTCATCTATCTGTTGCTGCGCCGTGTCGTCCGGGCGATCGCTGGCTCTTCCAGCGAGACGAGCACCGAGGTCGAGTTGGTGATCCTTCGCCACCAGCTGATGGTCCTCAAGTGCCAGGTTGGCAGACCGCGTCTTCGCCGCCGCGACCGCCTGTTCATGGCCGCGATCAGCGGGGTCCTTCCTCGAGGTCGGTGGTCGTCGTTCCTCGTCACCCCGCAGACGCTCCTTCGATGGCATCGGGAGCTGGTGAGACATAAGTGGACCTACCGCCGAAGGTCCGTCGGCGGCAGACCTCCGATCCCCGATGAGGTTCGAGAGCTGATCCTGCGGATGGGAAGGGAGAACCCCAGGTGGGGATGTCTGAGGATGCGAGGCGAGCTCGCCAAGCTGGGCATCCGTGTCTCGGCGATCAAGATCCGGACCCTGCTGCGGGCTAGCGGGCTGGGGCCGGCGCCCCGGCGAGACGGCCCGACCTGGAGTGAGTTCCTCAGGTCGCAGGCCCACGGCATCCTGGCGCTCGACTTCCTCACTGTGGAGACGGTCCTGCTTCGGACGCTGTACGTGCTGTTCGCGATCCATGTCCGTTCCCGACGCGTGCACATTGTCGGTGTCACCAAGAACCCAGACTCGGCGTGGGTGACCCAGCAAGCCCACAACCTGGCGGTGGGGGAGCGGCTTCGAGGCATCCGGTTCGTGATCCGGGACCGGGACTCGAAGTTCTCCGGTCCCTTCGATGAGGTCTTCCGCTCCGAAGGCGTGAGGATCGTCAGGACCCCGATCCGGGCCCCAAGAGCAAACGCGTTCGCGGAGCGGTGGGTCCGTACGGTCCGGGTCGAGTGCCTGGATCGGATGCTCCTACTCGGTCGTCGACACGCGGAGCAGGTGCTCCGCGCCTGCGCTGCCCACTACAACGAGGCCAGGCCCCATCGAGGACTCGACCTGAGGACGCCGAGGCGGCGACCCCATCCGCCTCCTCGTCCAGCCGATGGAGCGCGAGTTCGAAGACATGATGTGCTGGGTGTGGCCTCATCCATGAGTACGAACTTGCTGCTTGAGGCCCGGTCGGGAGTTTCCGTGCCCTTCAGGCAGCGCCGCCGCCTTCACCACACCCGCCTGGTCCTTGAGCAGGATCCCTAGAGGGAGGAAGTACATGTTCGCAATGCTGTGCTCGAAGCCCGCGGCGACGAAGGCCGAGATCGGAAAGAGGATGGCGAAGATCTTGTCGATCACGCTTCGGCCACCCGATGCCAGCCACACCGCAAGGCAGACGAGGGCGTTGGCCAGGATGCCTCGAATCAGGACCGCTCCGAATGGGAGTCCGGCTTTCGTCACTGCGATCGTCAGCGCGGTCGCCCCAACGGCATCGTCGGCCTGGGACCACCACTGCCCGAGATAGACCATGGCCACGACGCTGAGCGCACCGATGAGGTTCCCTACGTACACGATGGCCCAGTTCTGCAGCAGCCGACCGATCGGGATGTGGCCGCTCACCCAGCTCATGACGATGAGGTTGTTCCCGGTGAAGAGCTCGGCGCCCGCCACGATGACCAGGATGAGGCCGAGCGAGAACCCGATCCCCGAGAGGAATCGGGTGGGCCCGAAACCCAACTCGGACCCCGTTCCGATGATGGTGGAGAGGACCCCGCCGAGGGCGATGAACGCCCCGGCGACGACGCCCAGCACGAACGTCGTCACGGCCGGCGCTCGCGCCTTCGCCACGCCTCGGGTCTCCACCAGCTCGGCGATCTCCCGGGGTGAGAAGGTGTCCATGCCGTCCATCGGATGGGGCCGATCGCGAACGGCCTTGGCTCCGCTCATGGCTTCCCTCCAGTTTGTCCCATGCGATGGACCGTCGCGAGCCTATGTGCTCGTGGCCACGCTTCCGTCACATCAAACAACGAAGGCGGGGGCTGGTGCCCCCGCCTTCGCCTCGAGCTCTTCTGTGGTCCCGGTGCCCTACTTCAGGATGGGGTACCGCTTGACCAGCGGGACCCGCTCCCAGTACTTCCCGAGGCCCAGGTACCGGCCGGCTGCGACGTAGGCGATCCCCGCCAGGACGATCGCGAACACCACGTGCTCGTCCACGAACGGGTTGTTCTCCGGCCAGATGGCTCCCGCGGTGTAGAAGAGCCCCATCCAGATGATGCCGCCGATCGCCGCGAGCCGCGTCCCGATGCCCAGGATCAGGGCCAGC
>DASYVD010000149.1:0-5319 GCA_036000545.1 Actinomycetota bacterium
CGCCGGTTCGGCTACCGGGAACGCCGGGGGGGACCGCCGAGGAGATCGTCCCCGCGCCACGAGCCAGCTAATCAGCGGTTGCCGCAAGGAACCGTTCCAGATCGATCTCAGTCGACCGGAACGCGTCGATCGCGGCTTCGAGCAGGGAACGATATCGGGCTGGTTCCTCGATAAGGGCCGAAGACGCGATGCCATGACCCTCCCGGGCCACGGCCACGACCAGCGGGCTGTCGGTCACCAATGTGCGCACCATCGAGTCGAACTCCTCGGGGTACTGGGAAACGCGGTGGAGTGAGGACCGTTCGTCCTCCTGGACGAGGACATATGCCCACAGGTTTCCGGGCCCCGTGTGGCCCTCGACGCACATGAAGAGGTACAGGCCACCGGCCTGCCGGATCAGGCCGAGGAGCGGCATGTCGTAGAAGTTGTTCGTCTTGGCCAGCTGGGCAACGGCGGCCGGCTGCCAGGGAGGGAAACCGGGCTGCAGTGAGATCTGGTCAGCCATGTTCCTCCCTCACCACGGGCGCTTCGAAGCACCCGTCGAATCGACTGGCAACCTGCTCATTCCACTCGTCAGGAACTTCAGGGTTCCAGCAGGTCTGACTTTTCCTGATCGAAACGGTCGAGCACTTCTTGCATCGCCTTCTCGGCCGCGGCAGGAATGTTTGCGAAGAGGGTGTCCACGATTGTCCTCCGCAGGCGGAGTTCGAAGTCGCTGGGGAACTCGCCGATCCTCTCAGCAAGGACTCCCACGGCCTTTTCGATTGTCAGTCTCTCGAGAACCCAACTACGTACGAGCTGTGTTGCCCCGAGGCCTTGACTACGCGCCACATGTCGGATCAGTTCAACCGTCTTCGGCTCGAAACGCACGGCGAACGTCGCGGAGAGCGGTCGTGCAGGCCGCTCCACCTCGACCTCTTCGTACTGATCCGGGGAGAGCTGATCTACCCCCCTCCTCTGCCAGAAGCGGGCTTCCTCTTCCTTTGAATCGAACTTCGGAATGTGCTCTCCCATGTCACCTCCTCCTTCCCTTGAACCGCCGCCTCTCGCCGTCCGTCATATCGCGGGCACTCACGACGTACGCTCGGGTCTGGCCAAGCGGCTCCAGAACCACGAACAGCGCTCGTCCTGCTTCGGTGAGGCCCAGCACCAAGTATCGCTGGACTTCTTCCCTGCGGGTCCGGAGGAAGAGGGAAGCGCGGTCGAACACGACCTCCTCGACCTCCTCCGGCCGGACTCCGTGCCGTGCGATATGTTCCTCGTTGTCCTCATCCCAGAGCAGCTCATCGAGCCTCAAGCTGCCCCTTTCCTGTATCGACGGCCGCGCCCACATACTGTAGCACATTCGTATTGCGACGCAATACGGAGCGGCGCGGCGGCCAGGGAAGAGTAGATAATCCCCGCATGCCCGGGCCCACGCGCGACGTCGTCGTCATCGGGGGCGGCCACAACGGCCTGGGTGCGCCGCCTACCTCGCCCTGGCCGGGCTCGACGTCCTCCTCCTCGAGCGGCGGGACGTCCTCGTGGGCGCGGCGGTCACCGAGGAGCCGTGGCCCGGCTACCGGGTCTCCTCCGCCTCCTACGTGGTCAGCCTGATGCCGCCGCAGATCGTGAAAGAGCTCGGCCTCCGCCGGTTCGGCTGCCGGGAGCCCGACTACTGGGTCCCGAACCGCGACGGCTCCTCCCTCACCCTGTGGGAGGACCCGGGGCGGACCGCCGAGGAGATCGCCAGGTTCTAAGACCGACGCCCACGCGTACCTCGAGTTCGATCGGTACTTCGACCGGCTGGGGAAGCTCCTCCGCGACCTCCTGTTCGTGGTCCCGCCCCAACCTGACCCCCCGGGACGCCCCCCGGTGGCTGGCCCTGGCCGGGCGGCTGCGGGGATGGCGGGGGAGCGACGTGGCCGAGCTGGGTCCGGCTGTTCACCATGAGCCGCACGGACTTCCTGCTGCCATCGGGCATCGTTGCGAACGCCTACTCACCCGGGTAGGCATAAGGAGGAGCCGGCCAGTGCGGCCGACTCCTCCTTGTTCCGCGCCCGAACGATCTAGGTCTAGCCGGTCCTTCGGACGAACACGCTGGCCTTGTCGGCCACGCTCGACTGGACGAAGAACGGGAAGAAGTCCGTCCCGTCGGTGCCCAGTCCCACGTAGTCACCCAGGAAGAACCCCCGGGCGATCGGGGCCTGCCGGCTGTCGAACGAGGCGTCGGTGACCTCCACTTCCTCGTCCCAGCTCGCCGAGTTTGTGCAGTCCTCCGTCGCGGCGTGGCAGTGGACCACGAACGCGTTCGTAGGCGTGGTTGCCCCGGCGTCGGCGGTGTTGTTCCGGAAGTCGTAGTAGAAGACCGACACGGTGCCGTCGTCCCCAACAGAAACCATGGGCAGGAAGGCCTGCTGGTTCCCGAGGGGGATGTTCGGTGGCGTCTGGTTCACCTTGATCAGCGGGGACCAGGTGAGCCCGCCGTCGGTGGACCGGGTGAGCCCGATGCTCGACCGTGGCCCGAACCGGCTGTCCTGCCACACCACGTAGACGTCGCCGCTGTTCATGTCCACGGCAACCTCGGGGTTGATATCCCCGGTCCGATGGGGCGCTCCGTCGTCCGGGTCCCGGACCACTCCCCGGAAGAACCGGTCGATGATGGTCTCCCCCCTTGTCCAGGTGGACCCGTGGTCTTCCGACCGGATCGTGGCGATGTGGAACCCGCGAGTGCCCTTCTCGTTCTTGGCTCCGCGGATCAGGGTGAACACATTGACGAGCTCGCCGTTGAACTCCTCGTTGTTGGGCAGCACGCCGATCTGGTTCCCGATCGTCTGGGCGATGGTTCCAGCCTTGTATATCTTCCGGCCCGGCTCCCAGCTCTCCCCTCCGTCGGTGGTTCGAGAAAAGTAGATGTCGCCGGTGAAAGCCACCGAGTTCTCGAACGCCTGCTGGCTCTCGTTGCCGCTGGGCGGAGAGACCACCAGGTCCCATACCGCGTACACGAAGCTGGAGTCGTTCGGGTCCGCGGTGATGGCGTTCTTGTCGTTGAACGAGTTCTGGCTCTCGTCGCGGTTGAGGGAGATGGGGTCCTCCCACGTCAGTCCGCTGTCGGTCGAGCGGGAGACGATCATGTCGTCGGGGTTCGTGTCGAAACCCCCGGGCGCCGTGTCGGTGACCAGGCTCATCAGGTACGCGGTCCCGTCCGGCGAGATGGCCACCCAGGGATCGGAGGCCCGCTCGAAGTTCCCGCCGTTGGCGGGGGTTCCGCCCGTGCAGTTCGAGGTCTTGGTCAGCGGATTGAGCGTCCAGCTGGTCCCGCCGTCGAGGCTGGTCGCCGTGACGTTGCCCTCGGAACCGCCGTTGTTCCAGCGGTCCTGCTGCCAGGCCCCGATGATGATGTCCGGATTCGACGGATCCACCATCACGTGGGGCTCGACCTCGCTGTTGACGAACTGGTTGGCCGGCACGCCGCCGACATCGCGGAACCCGGTGTCGCCTTCGCAGGCGGCGATCGGGCTGGCCCCGGAGACCTGGACCAGGGGACCCTTGGCGAACGGACCGGCCGATACGGTGCCGGACCCAAACAGTGCCAGGGCAGTCACGGAGAGAATGGTCAGTGCGGTGCGAGACTTCATGCGCATTCCCCACCTCCTCGAGTCGACCGGGCGGGCAACCGCGAGCCTCACACCATTCTTCGTCCGTGGAGGAGATTGGGATTGCCCTCGGTCGTTCGACCGTAGAGGAGAGGGCGGTGGGATCGCAAAGCCACCGGTCAGGCTCGCCTAACAGGCACGGAGCGCCTGATGCCACCGCAGATCGTCTCCGAGCTCGGCCTCCACCGGGTGTCCATCCTCGAGCCCGACTACTGGGTCCCGTACCCGGACGGCTCCTCGCTCACGCTGTGGGAGGAGCCCGGGCGGACCGCCGAGGAGATCGCCAGGTTCTCCAAGGCCGACGCCGACGCGTACCTCGAGTTCGACCGGTACTTCGACCGGCTGGGGAAGCTCCTCCGCGACCTCCTGTTCGTGGTGCCGCCCAACCTGACTCTGCGGGAAGCTCCCCGGTGGCTGGCCCTGGCCGGGCGGCTGCGGGGGTGGCGGGGGAGCGACGTGGCCGAGCTGGTCCGGCTGTTCACCATGAGCGGCGCGGACTTCCTGGACGAGTGGTTCGACGACGAGCGGGTGAAGGGGGCCCTCAGCTCCCGAGGATCTCGCCGACGTCGAGTTCGACGTCCGCGAGGGAAACCGGAGCGACCCGAGCGCCCGCCGCGAGCTCCAGGACCTCCCCGTAGCGGTCGCCCGCGGGTGACCGGTGGACCTCCACCACGCCGCGCTCCAGATCAACGAGCCAGTACTCGGGGATCCCGGCGTGTGCGTAGAGGGGGACCTTCACCGAGCGATCGTATGCGGCGGAGGTATCCGCCACCTCGACCAGCAGGAGGACGTCGGCCGGGGTCGGGTGGGCGTCCCGGTAGAAGTCCGGGCGGCGGCGGAGCAGCATGAGGTCCGGCTGGGGCTCGGAGAAATCGGACAGACGAACCGGATCCTGGGCCGCCACGAGGGCACGGTCACCGACACGCTTCGAGAACAGGTGGATGAGGGCCTTCACCGTTCCGCCGTGAGGGCTTCCGATGGGCGGCATCTCTACGATCTCGCCCTCGATGAGCTCCACCCGGTCGTCCTCGCCGAGGATGCCGGCCTCGGCCATGCGGTGGTAGTCCTCCACGGTGAACCGGTACGGCTGTCGAACGGCCATGACGTCCACTCAGCTTCCCAGGATCTTCCCGACGTCGAGTTCGAGGTCCGAGAAGGCGGCGGGAGCGATTACGGTCCCCGCCCGGAGTTCCTTGACCTCCGCGTATCGGTCTTGCTGCGGCGACCGGTGGACCTCCAGCACGCCACCTTTCAGATCGACCAGCCAGTACTCGGGGATGCCGACCCGCGCATAGAGGGGTAGCTTCACCGATCGGTCGAAGGCCACAGACGTCTCGGCGACCTCGACGAGGAGCAGGATGTCTTCCGGGCGGGGATGGGAGTCCCGGTAGGAATCCGGGCGAGGACGGAGGATAGCGACGTCGGGCTGAGGCTCAGAGAGGTCGCTCAACCTGACCGGGTGTTGCGGTGAGATGACCGCTCGGTCGCCCAGGCCTCTCACCAGAACGGCGATGAGGTAGTTCACCGTTCCTGCGTGCCGGCTCCCGATCGGGGGCATCTCTACGATCTGCCCCTCGATGAGCTCCACGCGGTCGTCCTCGCCCAGGATGCCGGCCCGCCCCATGCGCTCGTAGTGGTCCGCCGTGAACCTGTAGGGATTTCGAATCGCCATCGTGCGACTCCT
>DASYVD010000150.1:0-11311 GCA_036000545.1 Actinomycetota bacterium
CGAACAGCGTGACCAGCAGGAATTTGGGAGCGGCGGTCAGGAGGACGCCGGCTACACCCCACGCCAGGGCCGCCAGATAGAGCACTCGCTTCAGGGCGTCCACGACGCCGCCATCATGCCAGCGAGTAAGCCTCGGTTGAAATCCGGGGTGAGGCGGTCAGGAAGGGTGCGATCGCTCGTGGGTGGTCAGCCGCTCCTCGAGCCGGTCGATCCGGGCTTCGAGGCGATCCCCCAGTGCCTGGATCTGTTCGCTCAGATCCTGAGAGAGTTTGTCGAACCGAGCCTCCATCCGCTCGAACCGGGCGTTGAGGCTCTCATCCACCCTATCGAACCTCGCGTAGACGGCGTCGAAACGAGCGTTCACGGAATCGAAGCGGGCGTGAAGGGTTGCGTGGAGCACCAGCACGCCAAGGGAGAACGCTGCCAAGATGCCGATAACCGCCCAGGTCGGTGCCACGAATCGAATTATAGGCAGAGGCGCTGACATACTAGAATGCGCTGACCGGAGCGCCCCTGGCGGCGGCGCTCCTTTTCGCGACCGCGCGACAAACGACAAGGAGTGACTGGATGACCGACGGACCACGGGTGGCCGTCATCGGCCTGGACTGCGGCACCCCGGCCCTGATCTTCGACAGCCTGGCCGACGAGGTACCCAACATCTCGAAGCTGATCGCGAACAGCCTGCACGGGGAGCTCGAGAGCATCACCCCGCCGATCACCGTCCCCGCGTGGGCCTGCGCCATGACGGGGAAGACCCCGGGCCAGCTCGGCATCTATGGGTTCCGAAACCGGAGGGACACGAGCTACGAGGGGCTCTCCATCGCCACATCGCAGGCCGTTACGGAACCCGCCGTCTGGGACCTGTTGGGGAACGCGGGGAGGAAGTCGCTCCTTATCGGGGTGCCGCCCGCGTATCCCGTGAAGCCCGTTGAGGGGTGGCGGGTGTCGTGTTTCCTCACCCCGCCGTCAGCGACCACCTACACGTGGCCGGCCGAGCTCGCCTCCGAAATCGAGGAGGAGGTAGGGGAGTACATCTTCGATGTCCCCAACTTCAGGGAGAAGGGCGAAGAGCACGTTCTGCAGCAGGTGCATGAAATGACCAAGCGGCGGTTCGCGGTGGCCCGCAGGCTGATCCGGACCAAGCCGTGGGACTTCTTCATGATGGTGGAGATGGCTACCGACCGGCTCCACCACGTGTTCTGGCACCACTGGGACCCCAGGCATCCGAAATACGAGCCGGGGAACCCGTTCGAGACGGCCTTCCAGGACTACTACCGGATGCTCGACAGGGAGGTCGGATCGCTCCTCGAGACGCTTCCTCACGACGCCGTGGTCATCCTGATGTCCGACCACGGGGCCCGAGCCATGACCGGGGGCGTGTGCTTCAACGACTGGCTGATGCGGGAGGGATACCTGGCGCTCGACGGCTCGCTGGAGGGGCGGACCAAGATCGCCGAGGCGCCGGTGGATTGGTCGAAGACCATCGCCTGGGGCGATGGAGGCTATTACGGGCGGCTCTTCCTGAACGTCAAGGGTCGAGAGCCGGAGGGCCTGGTGGAGCCCGCCGACTACGAGCGTGTCCGCGACGAGCTGACGGCGAAGCTCGAGTCCATGCAGGGGCCAGACGGGAAGCCATTGGGGAACAGGGTGTTCAAGCCGCAGGAGGTGTATTCCGAGGTCCGGGGGGTTGCCCCCGATCTGATCGTCTACTTCGGCGACCTGGAGTGGCGGTCGGTGGGCACGCTCGGGATGGGCGAGATGGGCGGGATCTTCACGTACGAGAACGACATCGGGCCGGATGGCGCGAACCACGACCGCTTCGGCGTGTTCGCGCTCTCGGGGGCTGCCGGAGTCGACCCCGGCCGCCGGGAGGGACTGCGGCTGATCGACGTGGGCCCCACGCTCATGAAGCTCTACGACCTCCCGCAGCCCGACGGCGTGCAGGGGAAGAGCATCCTGTGACCGTCAAGGACTCCCCGCAGTCCGGGTGGATCACCACTTCGGAGCACTACGGGCCGGACCCGGCGGAGGGGGGCTTCACGGTCTGGTTCACCGGGCTCTCGGGTTCGGGGAAGTCCACCATCGCCGAGCTGCTGTGCGAGGAGCTCGAGCGCCGGGGGGTTCGGTGGGAGCTTCTCGACGGGGACGTGGTGCGCACGCACCTATCCAAGGGCCTCGGCTTCTCCCGGGAGGACCGCGATACGAACATCCTTCGCATCGGGTGGGTCGCCGAGCGGCTCACCTACCACGGTGTGGCCGCGGTGTGCTCGGCAATCTCTCCGTATCGGGCCATCCGTGACGAGGTCCGGAAGCATGTCGGGCGGTTCGTGGAGGTCTTCGTGGACTGTCCCTTGGAGGAGTGCATCCGCCGGGACCGCAAGGGCCTGTATGCGAAGGCATTGTCCGGCGAGATCCCCAACTTCACGGGGGTCTCTGATCCCTACGAGCCCCCGGAGAGCCCCGAGGTCATCCTGGATACCGACCGGGACAGCCCCAAGGAATGTCTCGGGCAGCTCATGATTGAGCTGGAGCAGCTGGGGTATCTGCCGCCAGAGATACGAGGATAGGTCTCCCTCCCAGGGGCCCGAAGGGGGTTCAGGGTGCCGCGAGAGCGCGTGGTTTGCGTTCTGGGGATGCACCGCAGCGGCACCTCCCTGGTCACCCGGATCCTGAACCTCCTCGGGGTCGATCTCGGTCCGGACGAGCGGCTGCTCGAGCCCGGGCCGGACAACCCCCTGGGGTTCTGGGAGCACGAGGAGATCGTCGAGCTGAACGACAAGATCCTCGGCCTGCTGGGAGGGAGCTGGCACGAGCCTCCTGCCTTCGAGCCGGGCTGGGAGAGGTCGCCGGCGCTCTCGGGCCTCCGGGGGGTCGCCCTAGAGATGGTCCGCCGGGAGTTCGGGCGCTCGGAGCTGTGGGGGTGGAAGGATCCCCGGGCCTGCCTGACCCTCCCGTTCTGGCAGCTCCTCATCCCGGGGATGCGGTACGTGATCTGCCTGCGGAATCCCGTGGACGTGGCCCGCTCGCTGGCCCGACGGGACGACTTCCCGGCGGAGAAGTCGGGGCGACTCTGGGCCGAGCACGTGGAGGCGTCCCTCCGGCACACCGCCGGGGAGGAACGCCTGATCCTGTTCTACGAGGACGTCATGGCCGACTGGCCGCGGGCCCTGGCGCGCCTGGGCGGATTCATCGGGGACCCGGATGCTACGGGATTCGACCTCGTTCGCACGGCCATCTGGGATGTTGTCCGGGAGGAGCTCCAGCACCACCGTTCCTCGACCCGCGACGTCGTGGAGCACCCGGAGCTCCCCATGCGGGTCAAGGCCCTCTTCGTCGTCCTCCGCGGTTACGTCGATCTCGTGGACGGGCGGGGCAAGGCCTGGCCCGAAAAGGAAGACGCGAGCGCGCTGTGGTCGTCCCGCCGCGACCGGAGGGCCCTCCGAGAAGCTATATCGCTGCTGGTCCGGACAGCCAAGGAAGCCGACATGCGCGAACTCCGGGCCGTTCCGTTGATGGCCCTCTTGGCGGGTGATACCGTGAGGGCAGCGGTGCGACCTGACCCATAGCGCTTCATCGGACGCCTGGCCCCCTGGGCCCGGCGTCTTCTGTTATCCGAGGAGGGATCCGGCGTGGAGATCGAGATCGGCATCGGGAAGTCGGCCAGGCGGGCGTATGGGTTCGACGATATCGCCATCGTCCCGTCTCGGAGGACCCGCGACCCCGACGACATCGACATCTCGTGGGAGATCGACGCCTACCGGTTCGAGCTCCCCCTGGCTGCCTCGGCCATGGACGGCGTGGTCTCCCCGGCCACGGCCGCCGAGATCGGCAGGCTGGGAGGCCTGGCCGTCCTCAATCTAGAAGGCCTGTGGTCACGCTACGACGACCCCGACTCCCTGTTCGAGGAGATCGCCAGCCTCCCCGATGACAAGGCCACCCGGCGGATGCAGGAGATCTACCGCGAGCCGATCAGGGAAGACCTGGTCGGGCGGAGGATCAGGGAGATCAAGCAGGCGGGGGTGGTGGCTGCGGCCTCGCTTACCCCTCAGCGGGTCGAGCGATATGCCGGAGTGGTGCTCGAGGCGGAGCTGGACATCTTGGTGATCCAGGGGACCGTGGTCTCCGCGGAGCACGTGTCCACACGGACCGAGCCGCTCAACCTGAAGGAGTTCATCGCCCGGTTCGAGCTTCCGGTGATCGTGGGGGGATGCGCGTCGTACTCGACTGCGCTGCACCTCATGCGGACCGGCGCGGTGGGTGTCCTGGTGGGCGTGGGCCCCGGCGCGGCGTGCACCACCCGGGGCGTGCTGGGGGTGGGGGTCCCGCAGGTCACCGCCATCGCCGACGCCGCCGCCGCCCGGATGCAGCACATGCACGAGACCGGCCGATATGTCCATGTCATCGCCGACGGCGGCATGCGCACAGGTGGGGACATCGCTAAGGCCGTCGCGTGCGGGGCGGACGCGGTGATGATCGGTTCTCCGCTGGCCCGCGCCTACGAGGCGCCCGGTAGGGGATTCCACTGGGGCATGGCCACCTTCCACCCCACGCTGCCTCGTGGAACACGGGTCCAGACGAAGCAGATCGGGTCGCTCGAGGAGATCCTGGTCGGCCCGGCTCACGAGAACGACGGGACCCTCAACCTGTTCGGAGCGCTCAGGACGTCCATGGCCACCACGGGCTACCTGAACATCCGGGAATTCCAGAAGGCCGAGATCATGGTGGCCCCGGCGCTCAAGACGGAGGGCAAACTCCTCCAGAGATCCCAGGGCGTGGGGATGGGCTAGGGGGGCCCGAATCGGCACGGCGCCCGGATCCGTTGTCACCGTCTGGTGCTACTGTCCCCATATGACTGCGGTTGCCTGGGCGGCCTTAGGACTTCTGGTGGCGGTGGTGGCGGGGTTGCTTGGAGCCCTCTACTACCTGGGCGCTCAGATCAATGCTGTCAGGTCGGAGCTCGGCTCCCGGATCGAGGCCCTCGATCAGCGACTGACCTCCAGGATGGGCGCCCTGGCCTCGCGCTTCGACTCGCACATCGAGCGACACGCCGGCTGAGCACGCATCGTTGAGGCCGCCCTCCCTCGCTGCTACCCTCCCCCCCAACCGTGAGTGACCCCCGGCCCGTCCTCGTCGTCGACTTCGGCGCTCAGTACGCACAGCTCATCGCCCGTCGGGTCCGCGAGTGCCACGTGTACTCGGAGATCGTTCCCTACGACGCAAGCCCGGACGATCTTGCCCGGCGCCGACCCGCGGGAATCATCCTGTCAGGGGGGCCCGCGTCCGTGTACGAGCCGGGAGCTCCCGAGCTCGACCCCGGGTTCCTCTCACTCGGGATCCCCGTCCTGGGGATCTGCTATGGGCAGCAGGCCATGGCCCAGGTCCTGGGCGGTGAGGTGCAGGCGTCGGGGATCAGGGAGTACGGGAAGACCGGCCTGGAAGTCACCTCGCCGGGCACACTCCTACGCGACCTTCCGCCCAGCCAGACGGTGTGGATGAGCCATGCGGACGCCGTGGTGCGGCCGCCGGTGGGGTTCCGGGTCACTGCGCACACCGAGGCAACGCCGGTCGCTGCAATGGAGGACCCCGAGCGCGGCCTGTACGCCGTGCAGTTCCACCCGGAGGTGGCCCACACGCCCAAAGGCCGGGAGGTCCTGAAGCGGTTCCTGTACGACGCCTGCGGTCTCCTCCCGGACTGGACCCCGGTGAATGTGATCGACCGAGCCGTGGCGCGGGTTCGTGACCAGGTTGGGCAGGCGGAGGCCCTGTGCGCGCTGTCCGGGGGCGTGGACTCCGCCGTCGCCGCCCTGCTGGTGCACCGGGCCATCGGCGACCGCCTCACATGCGTGTTCGTGGATACGGGGCTTCTGCGGGCCGGGGAGCCCGAGCAGGTGGAGGAGACCTTCGCCCGGCATTTCAAGGTCCCGCTGGTGCACGTGAAGGCGGGAGACCGCTTCCTGGACCGGCTCGAGGGCATGCTCGACCCCGAGGAGAAGCGCCGGCGTATCGGCGAGGAGTTCATCCGGGTCTTCGAGGAAGTCGCCCGGGAGCATCGAGGGGCGAGGTTCCTGGTTCAGGGGACCCTCTACCCGGACGTGATCGAGTCGGGGAGCCCCACCGCCGCCAAGATCAAGAGCCACCACAACGTCGGCGGCTTGCCCGAGCGGATGGATCTCGACCTGGTGGAGCCCCTCCGCGACCTGTTCAAGGACGAGGTCCGCACGGTGGGGGAGGAGCTCGGCCTTCCCGAGGACATCGTGTGGCGGCAGCCATTCCCCGGCCCCGGCTTGGCCGTCCGGATCGTGGGCGATGTGACCCGGGAGCGGCTCGCCATGGTCCGTGCCGCCGACCGCATCGTGCAGGAGGAGATGCGCCGATCCGGCCTGGGTCGTTCGATCTGGCAGGCCTTCGCCGTCCTGCTCACCCTGCGGTCGGTCGGGGTTATGGGCGACGGTCGAACCTACTTCCATCCGGTGGTCCTGCGCGCGGTCACCAGTGAGGACGCCATGACCGCGGACTGGGCCCGGCTGCCCCATGACGTGCTGGAGCGGATCTCATCCCGGATCGTGGCCGAGGTCCCCGGGATCAACCGGGTCCTGTTCGACATCTCTTCCAAGCCCCCCGCCACCATCGAGTGGGAGTAGGCGCCGCGGCGTGCCACCCCGCCGGCTGTCCGACCGTCGGGCCCGGCTGCTCCGGCTCCGGGCGGGGCGGCTTCACCCTTCCGCGCGGAAGGGGCCCCTGCCGGTCGAAGGGGTCGTGCGTGACGTGGTGGCCCTCCAGGCCCAGGTGGCGTCGGCGGCGGCGCTCGCGGTACGAGCTCGGAGCACCGGGCTCACCGCCGCCGAGATCGAACGGGCCCGGGTCGACGAGCAGACGGTGGTCCGAACGTGGTGCCTTCGGGGAACGCTGCACCTCGTCGCGGGGGAAGACGTCCGGTGGCTCCTTGGACTCGTGGCGCAGCCCGTTCTGGCCGGGTACCGCAAGCGGTATGAGGAGCTCGGCTTGGACGACATCACCGTGCGCCGCGCTCTTCAGGTCATCGCCGACGCGGTCGGGGAAGGAAAGCCCCTGACACGCGCGGAGCTGGCGGAGCGACTGGCCCATCGAGGGATCGATCCCGCGGGTCAGCGAGTGGCTCACCTCGTTGGTCGCGCCGCCCTCGAGGGTCTCCTCTGCCACGGCCCATTCCGGGGCCGGGACGCGACGTACGTATCCCTTCCACCGACCATCTCAACACCGTTTGAAGGTGAGGAGGCTCTGGTGGAGCTGGCCCGCCGCTACCTCCTGGGTTACGGCCCGGCCGGGCCTCGGGACTTCGCCACCTGGTCGGGTCTCTCCGTCCGAGATGCCCGGCGGGCCTGGTCGTCGCTGAAGGACGAGTTGGTGGAGGTGGTCGTGGCCGGAGAGCCGGCATGGCTCCCGACGGAGCGAGCGGATTGGCTGGAGGAGACGGATCCCGAGAGTCCTGTGATCCTGTTACTTCCGAGCTTTGACGTCTACCTGCTCGGGTACCGAACCAGGGACCTCGCGGTGGCCCCGCGCCATGCCCGCAGGGTCTGGCCGGGCGGCGGCTGGTTGCATCCCGTCGTCCTCTCGGATGGTTTGGTCGTCGCGACCTGGAAGACCGACCCACGGGGTCGCGGACTCCACATCAGCGTGGATCCCTTCGGGAGCCTTTCGGGCGTCGTCCTCCGCCGGATAGAAGAGGAAGCGGCCGACATTGGCCGCTTCCCCGGAACCCAAGTGTCGGTCGGCCTCGTCCGCTAACCCCGGTTCTGTCGGACGCGCTCCGGAGTACCCCTCGCCGGCGAATCCGTGAGATCCAACGTTGAAGGTGATTCCGATACCTCCGAGAGGG
This sequence comes from Actinomycetota bacterium, assembly GCA_036000545.1. Classification (GTDB taxonomy): domain Bacteria; phylum Actinomycetota; class UBA4738; order UBA4738; family CALAEC01; genus DASYVD01. Next base: position 7,859 of record DASYVD010000150.1, read on the forward strand.
CATCGCCCACCGCTCGCTTGGAGGCGTCGTGCACGGCGATGTCACCCATCGAGATGACGCCCACGAGCTGCCCGCCCTTGACGACGGGCAGTCTCCGGACCTTGTGCTCGGCCATGAGGTCTCGCGCGTCGGCGAGCGTCGTGTCGGGAGTCACCGTCACCGGAGACCGGGTAAGGATGTCGCCCAGCCGAATGCCTTCCGCATTCTGACGCTCCGCCAGAACCCGGAGCACGAGATCGCGGTCGGTCACCACGAACTTCTCGCCGTCGACGATGGGGATGAAACCCACGTCGCACTGCCTCATCAGCCCGGCGGCGTCGAACGCGTTCATATCGGGCCCCAGGGTCTGAGGCGCCTCAGTCATCGCGTGCCGCACCAATAGGGACATATCTTCTCCTCCCTGCTCCTTTCAAGAACTGACCGTTCGAGAGTCAGACCAAACACGGGGTTTTCCCGAATGGTACTAAAGGAGCAGTAGCAACGAGTCGTTTGCCCCAGGCATGCTGCGGGTAGGCATGACTCGAAGGAGGGATCGGTCATGAGCGTGACGCTTTTCCGACGTCGTCAGAGGCCCATCGATCGAATGAGGGAGACCGCTGGGCGTACCGCCAGATCAGCCCGCGACGCTGCGGCGACGTCCGCTCGCTGGACAGGAGACCGGGCCCGTGTTGCCCAGAGAGAGGTGTCCAAGCGCTTGCCGGCAAACCGTCGGCGTGTCGAGCGGAGGAAGCGGTTCCTGTGGCTGGCCGCCGGCGGCGCCGCCGGAGCGGCCTTGACCGCCCTGTTCGACCCGGCTCGGGGCAAGGCTCGGCGGGCTCGCGTCCGCGACCAGACCGCGGCGTTCCTCCGCCGCGGGGGCCGCCGGTTCGGTCGCTTCGGCAGGAAGGTCGGGTCGGACTTCCAGGGCTTCCGCGAACGGCAGGCCTATGGCCGGAGCGGCGAGTACGTCGCTCCGAACAACGAGACGCTCGAGCAGAAGGTGGAGAGCGAGGTCCTCGGTCGCGCCGATGTCCCCAAGGGATCCATCGTCCTCAACGCCGAGGACGGGGTGATCGTGTTGCGAGGACAGGTCGACACCCCGGACCAGATCGATCATGTCGAAAGCCTGGTTCGGAAGGTCGACGGGGTCATCGACGTGCAGAACCTGCTCCACGTCAAGGGCAGTCCGCCTCCCAACAAGGCGGGCTCCCGGACCACCGGATAGCCACCGAGGGAGAAGCGTCGACGGGGCCGCCTCATCAGCGGCCCCGTCTGCTGTCGGAGCTCGGCTGGTCTCCACGACGCCGCACCTATAATCGGGCTCGTGGCCGATCCCGTTCCCGATTCCCCTCTCCTGCTCGCGCTGAATCCCGTCCAGCGAGAAGCAGTCCTTCACACCGAGGGCCCGGTGCTCATCGTGGCGGGCGCGGGTTCCGGCAAGACCCGGATCCTGGCCCACCGCATCGCCTCCCTGATCAGGGAGCAGGGCGTCTCCCCCCAAGCCATTCTGGCCATCACGTTTACCAACAAGGCCGCCCAGGAGATGGCCGAGCGAGTGGAGATCCTCGTTGGCCACAGGGTGTCCCGGGGGATGTGGGTCCTCACGTTCCACTCCGCGTGCGCCCGGATCCTCCGGCGAGAGCACGAGCTCCTGGGCCTTCCATCCCACTTCACCATCTACGACGAGGCCGACTCGGAGCGGGTCATCAAGATGTGCTTGTCAGACCTCGGCGTGGACGAGAAGCGGTTCCCTCCGCGGGCCGTCGGTGCGGTCATCGGCCGAGCCAAGGACAACCTGCTCTCGGCCCGGGAGTTCGCGGGCGCCGCCGCTAACTGGTACGAGCGGACCGTCGCCGACGTCTACGCGGCGTACGAGCGGAGACTCCAGGGTGCCGGAGCGGTCGACTTCGACGATCTCATCCTCCGGACGGTGCAGCTGTTCCGGTCACATCCGGAGGTGCTCGAGCACTACCAGGAGCGGTTCAGCTACATCCTCATCGACGAGTACCAGGACACGAACCGTGCTCAGTACCATCTGGTCAACCTGCTCGCGTCGAAGTACCGGAACGTCTGCGTGGTGGGTGACGCGGACCAGGGGATCTATTCCTGGCGCGGAGCGACCATCCAGAACCTTCTCGACTTCGAGCACGACTATCCGGACGCGAAGCAATTCATCCTGGACCAGAACTACCGCTCGACGCGGACCATCCTCGAGGTTGCCAACGCGCTCATCGAGCACAACATCCAGCGCAAGCCGAAGAACCTGTGGACCGACGCCGAGGGCGGCGATCCCGTGGTCCGGTACCGGGCGGAGGACGAGCACGACGAGGCGTGGTTCGTGGCCCAGGAGATCGAGCGACTGGTGAACGACGAGGGGGCGCACTCCTACGGCGAAGTGGCCGTGTTCTACCGGACCAACGCGCAGTCCCGGGTGTTGGAGGACGTGTTCATGAAGGCGGGGATCCCGTACCGGGTGATCGGCGGGGTCCGGTTCTACGAGCGCAAGGAGATCAAGGACGTCCTGGCCTACCTCCGGGGAGTGGTGAACCCGCAGGACACCGTGTCCATCCGGCGGGTCATCAACAGCCCGAAGCGGGGGATCGGCGATCAGTCCGTGGCTGCTCTGGAGGTATTCGCCCGTGAAGAGGAGATCACGCTGCTCGAAGCCGCTCGTCGAGCAGACGAGGTGTACGCGCTGTCCTCGCGAGCCAGGGGAGGCGTGGCGGAGTTCGCCCGAGTGATGAACCGACTGGGAGAACTGGTTGCGCAGGGAGCGAAGCCGTCTCGGATGATCGAAGCCGCGTTCACCGAGTCCGGCTACTACGCGGAGCTCGACGCCGAGCGCACGGTGGAAGCGGAGAGTCGGAAGGAGAACCTCCGCGAGCTCGTCGGGGTGGGTGCGGAGTTCGAGGCCCGGTTCGAGGACGCCGCGCTACCCGAGTTCCTCGAGCAGGTCGCCCTGGTCACCGAGCAGGACGAGTACGACGAGGCCGCGTCGGCGGTGGCCCTCATGACGCTCCACAACGCCAAGGGCCTGGAATTCGAGGTCGTGTTCATCACCGGGATGGAGGACGGCGTGTTCCCGCACCACCGGTCGATGACCGACCCCCAGGAGCTCGAGGAAGAGCGCCGGCTGGCGTACGTGGGGATCACCCGGGCCCGCCGGAAGCTGTACCTGTGCCACGCGTGGAGCCGATCCTTGTTCGGGTCGTCCTCGTACAACCCGCCCTCGCGGTTCCTGGGGGAGCTGCCGCTCGACCTGGTGCACGAGATCGAAAGTCGGGAGGAGAAGGTCACCGCCGCGGATCTGGGACATCGTCCGGTCACCGTTCCGGAGGTTGCCGCGGGCGACACCGTTTCTCACGACCGGTTCGGCGAGGGCGTCGTCCTGGCGGTGTCGGGCCAGGGGACCGACGCCGAGGCCGTGGTGCACTTCGAAGAGGAGGGAGAGAAGCGCCTGCTGCTCGCTTACGC
>DASYVD010000151.1:0-5017 GCA_036000545.1 Actinomycetota bacterium
GGAGATGGACGGCGAGCGAACCCTCCGGCACCGGACAGGTCCGCCGGAAGCGTGAGGGGACGCTGTAACATGATTTCCGGCAGGTAAAGGGACCCCTCGCCGAGCACGATACGGAAGGAGGAGGGTCGGGCCCCGTCCCGGCAGGGGTCCAGGGGAGTAGCGAGCCCAGTCACCGAAGCGGCGGACGGAACGGGCGAGCGTTCCCCCGGATCGAAAGGTCGCGGATGGTCACCAAGCACGTCGAGCAGAAGGACCACGTCGTCGTCCGGTTCGCCGGGGACTCCGGCGACGGCATGCAGCTCACCGGTGACCGGTTCACCACGGCCACCGCCATGCTGGGGAATGACCTGGCCACGCTGCCCGACTTCCCAGCGGAGATCCGGGCACCCGCGGGGACCCTCCATGGCGTCTCCGCCTTCCAGATCCACTTCTCGTCCGATGACATCCTGACTCCCGGGGACCATCCCACCGTCCTGGTGGCCATGAACCCGGCAGCACTCAAGACGAACCTGGCCGACCTTGTCCGCGGTGGGACGGTCATCGCCAATGAGGACGGCTTCACCGACCGCAACCTCGAGAAGGCCGGCTACCCTGCGAACCCCCTCGAGGACGGAAGCCTTGACGACTATCAGGTGTTCGCCGTTCCCATGACCAGCCTCACCGTCCGAGCCACGGAGGGCATCGAGGGCATCACCAAGAAAGAGGCGGAGCGGTCGAAGAACTTCTTCGCCCTCGGCCTGGTGTCGTGGATGTACGGCAGGCCGACGGACGTGACCCTCCGGTGGATCGACAAGAAGTTCGGAACGAAGCCGGCAATCCGCGACGCGAACACCGCCGCGTTCAAGGCGGGCTACAACTTCGGGGAGACCACCGAGATCTTCGCCGTTCACTACGAGGTCAAGGCCGCCCCGGCGGCCCCCGGCACGTACCGTAACGTGAGTGGCGCGACCGCCCTGGCGTGGGGGCTGATCGCGGCCAGCGCCCGCAGCGGGCTTCCTCTCTTCTACGCGAGCTACCCGATCACGCCGGCGTCGGACCTGCTGCACGAGCTGTCGAGGCACAAGAACTTCGGGGTCCGCACGTTCCAGGCCGAGGACGAGATCGCCGCGGCCAACATGGCGTTGGGCGCCGCGTTCTCCGGGCACCTCGGGGTCACCGGCACGAGCGGTCCCGGGATGGACCTCAAGGAGGAGACCATCGGGCTGGCCGTCGCGCTCGAGCTCCCAATGGTGATCGTGGACGTGCAGCGCGCCGGGCCATCCACGGGCATGCCCACGAAGACCGAAGCCGCGGACCTTCTGATGGCGATGTACGGCCGCCACGGGGAAAGCCCGCTGCCCATCGTGGCCGCGTACACTCCCGCGAACTGCTTCGATGCTGCCATCGAGGCGGTTCGGATCGCGGTGAAGTACCGGACCCCGGTGATCCTGCTGTCGGAGACGTTCCTGGCGAACTCCTCGGAGCCCTGGCGCCTGCCCGACGTCGCCGACCTTCCCGCCATCGAGCCGAACTTCGCCGCCGGTCCCAACGCCGACGGCCAGTTCCTTCCGTACCTGCGGGACGAGAACCTGGCCCGGCCGTGGGCGCCTCCCGGCACCGAGGGGCTCGAGCACCGGATCGGGGGGCTGGAGAAGGAGGCCGAGTCTACCGGGAACATCTCCTACGACGCGCTGAACCACGAGAAGGCCACCCTCCTGCGGGCGGCCAAGGTGGCGAAGATCGCCGAGGAGACGCCGGAGCTCGCTGTGGACGACCCCGACGGCGACGCCGAGCTCCTGGTCCTGGGATGGGGATCGACGTACGGGACGATCCAAGACGCCGCCCGCCGGGCCCGGGGGGCGGGATATCGCGTGGCCACGGCGCACCTCTTCCACATGAACCCGCTCCCTCGCAACATCGGTGAGGTCCTGCGGAGCTACCCAAAGGTCCTCATCCCCGAGCTCAACATGGGGCAGCTGCTGAAGATCGTCCGGGCGGAGTTCCTCGTGGCGGCGGAGGGGTTCCACAAGGTCCAGGGAGTGCCGATCTTCTCCGAGGAGCTCGAGCACGAGATCACCCGGAGGCTTTCGTGACCGAAGGCGACGGCCAGGGCAACGGCCAGGAGCAGGCGGGAGGGGAGGGCCCGGTCGCCGTCGAGCTCACCAAGAAGGACTTCACCAGCGACCAGGAGCCCCGGTGGTGCCCAGGGTGCGGCGACTACGCCATCCTGTCCACGGTTCAGGGCTTCCTCCCCGACCTTGGCGTGCCACCCTGGAAGATGGTGTGGGTCGCCGGCATCGGTTGCTCGGGGCGGTTCGCTTATTACGTCGACACCTACGGCGTGCACGGGATCCACGGCCGGGCCCCCGCCCTGGCGACGGGGATCGCCACCGCCCGTCCGGAGCTCTCGGTCTGGGTGGCCACCGGCGACGGTGACGCCCTGTCCATCGGCGGCAATCATCTGATCCACTCGCTCCGGCGCAACGTCGACATCAAGATCCTGCTGTTCAACAATCAGATCTACGGGCTGACCAAGGGGCAGTACTCGCCGACCAGCCCCGAGGGCAAGGTCACCAAGTCGACGCCGTTCGGCTCGCTTGACCACCCATTCAATCCGGTGGCACTGGCCCTCGGCGCTGAAGCGTCCTTCGTCGCTCGCACCATCGACAACGACCGGCAGCACTTCAGCGCGGTCCTTCGGGCGGCGGCCAGCCACCGGGGCGCCGCCTTCATCGAGATCTACCAGAACTGCAACGTATTCAACGACGGGGCCTTCGCCGCCGTCCGGGACAAGCAAGCGGGAGCACAGAAGAACCAGATCCGCCTGGAACACGGTCAGCCGATCCGGTTCGGGGAGCAGGGCGAGAAGGGCGTGACCATGAATCCCGACGGGACCCTCTCCATCGTGGACGTGGGAGAGGTGGGGGAGGACCGCCTCCTGGTCCACGACGCCCACCGTCCGGAGCCGTCTCTCGCCTTCGCCCTGGCCCACCTGGCCGAGCAACCGGTGGGCCCCACCCCGATCGGGATATTCCGACAGGTCTCCAGGCCGGTGTACGGCGAGGCGATGGACCGGCAGATCGCCGACGCCCAGGAGAAGCTGGGCCAAGGGGACCTGGCGAAGCTGCTCCACTCCGGCGACACCTGGTCTGTGGAATAACCTCGTGACCGAGGCGCGCGGCCCGACCCTGGGCCTGCTGGGCTCGGGCGAGTTCCTTCCCTGGGCGGAAGAAGTCGACCGCGTGCTCATCGAGGCCGCCGGTTCGCGCACCGACCGCGTGCTCATTGCCCCGACGGCTAGCGCGCCCGAGGGCAAGGACGTCTTCGAGCGGTGGGCCTCGATGGGAGTGGGGCACTACCGGCGTATCGGAGCGGCCCCTGAGGTGCTACCCCTGAGGGGCTCGGAGGAGGCCGCTCTCCCGGAAGTTGTCGATCGTCTGGACGGCGCGGCCCTGGTGTTCTTCTCCGGCGGCAACCCCGCCTATCTCGCGGGGGTCCTCCGCGATACGCCATTCCTGGAGATGCTGCTGGCCGCGGTAGAGGGCGGGGAGACCAGTCTCGGCGGGTGCAGCGCCGGGGCGTCGGTCCTCGGGGTTCGCGTGCCCGATCCCCGGACGAGGGCGATGTCCGCGGAGATCTGGTCGGACGGCCTCGGGTTCCTCCCGGTCATGATCAGTGCCCACTGGGACACGCTGGATCGCTGGGCTCCCGGAATCCGGAGGTTCGTCCTGGACTCCGTGCCGGATGGACTGCCACACCTGGCCATCGAGGAGCAGACCGCGGCGGTGGGGGACGGCCTGATCTTCCGGGTGATGGGAAGCGGCGAGGTGCTCGTACACCGCTCGGGGCATCCGGATGCCCGTCATGCCCCGGGAGAAACATTTTCGCTGGTCAAAGGGCTCGAAGAGGGCTGAACGGGGCCGAAAGGGCTTTTTCGACACGCATGTTATGATCAGTTGGACAGCCCGTAAGGGCTGGGTTTCTGCGTGCCTGGGTCGGCAAGCAGGCGAAAGGACCCCGGATGGCCCGGAACGCACGAGAGATTCCCCCTCAGGACGACGGCTCCGAGAGGCCCGAGGGAGTCGAGGCGGAGCGTCGGTGCAGCGTATGCGGCACCAAGCTGTCCGCGTACAACCCCGGCCCGAACTGCTGGCAGCACACGATCGGCTACCCCTGGCGGGGGCCTTCCGCGAAGCCTCGGTACGACTGACGGGCCGTTCTCTGCGCGGGAACGCTCGTCCCGCCTAGACGTCCCCCGCAAACGTGTCGCAGGCCTCGGGATCGCCCGTCTCGAAACCCATGGAGAACCACCTGGTCCGTTGACGAGAGGAACCATGCGTCCACGTCTCGGGGTTCGTGGTGCCGGTGGCCTGCCGCTGGATCCGGTCGTCACCGACGGCCGCGGCGGCGTCGAGTCCTTCATGCAAGTCCCCCGCCTCGAGCAGCTCCCTCCGCTCGGTAGTGTGTCCCCACACGCCGACGAGACAGTCCGCCTGTAGCTCCAGCCGGACGGAGAGTTCGTTGGCCCGGCCTGGGTGCCGTTCCGACTTGGTGGACCGCGTCACTCACCCCTTGGAGGTGCTGGAGATGGTGGCCGATCTCGTGGGCGATCACGTAGACCTGGGGGAAGTCGCCGGGGGCGCCGAACCTCCGGCGCCACCTCATGGCTGGATTCTTCCCCGGTCCCGAGGAAGCGAGCACTCCAGCCGCCACCCACTCGGTGCGCTGGCAGCCGTCGCGGTAGCGTTCGAGCATGGATGAGGACGAGATGCGAAGGCGGGTGGCGGAGGCTCGGGTGGGCCGGCTGGCCACTATCGATCCGGACGGCCGACCCAACGTCGTGCCGTTCGTCTTCGCCCTGGAGGGGGACACGTTGTACTCATCGGTGGACGAGAAGCCAAAGCGAACGCGCCACCTTCGCCGGCTGGAGAACCTCCGCCGCGACCCCCGCTTCACCGTCCTGGTCGACGACTACGACGAGGACTGGCCCACGGTGTGGTGGGTCCGGCTCCGTGGCCGGGGTCGGGTGATCGAGGAG